>CAZYGU010000009.1:8165-26044 GCA_964646785.1 uncultured Candidatus Saccharibacteria bacterium
CACAATGAGACGATTGCACGGTATCAAGAAGTTATTCGAAAGACTGCACTTGAATCAAGTTTTTTTGAAATTGAAATTTTTAGCACTATGAGAGCTGTGCTTGAAGATGAGACAAAACCAGTGATGATTTTCGATATGGGAGCTGCTTCAACAAAGCTTTATATCCTTGAAAGAGGAATCGTTCGACTTTCTCATACAATAAATAGAGGGTCACAAGATATTACTTCTATGATTTCAAAATCACTTTCTATCCCAATGAGTCAAGCAGAAATTATAAAGCGAGAATCAGGGCTTCTTGCGAATACGGTAAATAATATTCGAGAAATTACTCGCCTTAGTCTTGATCAGGTTTTTTCAGAAGCGAATCAAGTGGTTCTCAATTATGAAAGAAAATATGGGAAAACATTAGGTAAGATAGTTCTTGTTGGGGGAGGGTCAGCATTAAAAGGTCTTGCTGATCTTGCACAACAAAGTTTTCAAACTCCAGTTGTTGCTGGACATCCATTCTCAAAAACAGAAGCTCCCGCGTTTCTAGAAAAAATTCTTGAAGAGACAGGACCAGAATTTGCAGTTGCTGTAGGGGTCGCACTTCGCAGGCTTCAAGAGCTTGGATAATTATTTTTGATCTACTGTGGATTAGTTTGTCATTGTTTTATAAAGCTCTGTAGTATAATTCTTTTATAAGCGCGTTACCTCGCTCTTTCCTCCAATGGAACTAACACCACAATCTCAACCATCATTCATTCCGAAAAAACCTGTAACATCAGGAGCGTTCTCGAAGCACTCAACGGGTCTTTTTCCTTTTATCGCTGATCTTATATTTGTTGTTGCACTAGTTGCGACACTTCTTGTGTTCGTGTATTCAAAATATCTTGAGGGAAGTATCTCTAAAATGGAAACCTCACTTACTGAGGCGAGAACGTCTCTTGATCCAAGTCTCATTAATCAATTGTACAGGTCTGATCTTCGTATTGTTTCTATAAAAGAGTTGATTAAAAAACATACATCACTTTCTTCTTTCTTCGAGCTTCTTCAAGTAAAGACTTTGCAAAATGTAAGCTTCAATAGTTTTGCTTTCAATGCGGACGATAGTGGAGCGATCACACTCTATATGAAAGGGAATGCAAAAAACTACGCAACCCTTGCACTTCAAGCTAAGGTACTGGAACTTGATGACAATTTCATTAATCCAGTATTCTCAGATCTTAATTTAAACGATAGAGGTGAGGTGGTTTTTGTTCTCAAAAGCCATTTGAGTCCAAAAGCAATTTCGTATGTTGCGCATCTCGATGATTCAACACTCCCTAAACCTTCAATTCCTGTTATGACAAACCAGGTTCAGGTTGCACCTGTATCAAATGTTTCTGCACCAGTACCATCGGCAAGTTCATCTAACACAACAAATCCATAACATGAGAAGCCTTATTCCAATTTTTTTAGTAGCTGTTTCACTTGGTTTGTACTATACGTACATCAATCCTCAGTATGCGGCAGTGCAAGAACTAAAGTCGCAGTCAAATCAATATCAATTAGCTCTTGATAAGGCTAAAGAATTAGAGCAGGAGAGGGATGTGTTGTTAACAAAGTACAATAATTTTTCTCAAGAAGATATCAATCGAATCAATAGAATTCTTCCAAATAAAGTAAATACTGTTAAATTGATAACTGATATTGATAGTGTTGCAGCTCGATACGGCATAACAATTCGATCGGTTTCTGTAACACAGACAAATCTTGATAATGCCCAAGCCGTCGTTACGGAGGGTGTACCCGAAAAGCTTTATAACACAACTACTATTGCTTTTAAGTTCTCATCAACATACCCTAATCTTGTTCAGTTTCTTAAAGATTTAGAAAAAAGTGTTCAAATGATTGATATGCAATTTGTTCGATTTGAAGTCGGAGAGTCAGATGATAGTAGCGGCGTTCATTCCTACGAAGTATCATTCAATACCTATTGGCTTAAGTAAACTGCAATGGAACCACAATCACACTCAATAAAAAATGTCGTAGTAGGAGCTGTTGTTATTCTTCTAGTTGGTTTGGCAATTTATTTTTTCTTTTTTAAAACTACATCACAACAGGTAGTTTTCGATCAATTTGGCAATCCGATTGAGGCACAAGTTGTAGGACAGGATCTTATTGATCTTTTAGCAAAGCTTCAGTCTGTTGAGCTAGATGAATCACTATTTCAGGACAAAGCATTTGTAAGTCTTACTGATTATTCAGTCACACTTCCAGATCAATTGCAGGGTAGAAATGATCCATTCCAGCCAATATCAGGACGCGCACCAGTTTCACTTCCAACGAAAGGTCGCTAATTTGTTTTTTTGGCTACTCATTTCTAATTTGTTTTTTTTGAATGTTCGAAATATGTGCATGAGTGTATATAATTGATGATATACTTTTTACATTAGGGACGAGAAGTCTATTACTATCCAGAATGAGTATACTCGAAGCACTAGTAGAAAAAAAAGTTATTTCCCAAGACGATATTTCGTCTATTTTGGATGAATCAGAAACTGAAAATATCAGTATTGAACAAATTTTGATAAAGAGAGGAGTAGATCCAGAAATCATTCTTAAAACAAAAAGTGAGTTTCTCGATGTGCCAACACGAGAATTAAAAAATAAGGAAGTCCCCGGGAAAATTCTTGAGTTTATTCCTGAGGAATCAGCATCACACTATCGATTTGTACCAATTGGTGTTCGAGACGGTGTACTTGAAGTTGGTATTGTTGATCCGGATAATATTGAAGCTCGAGATGCCCTGAACTTCATTTCTGCGAAAATCAACATGCCATTCAAAATCTTTCTCATTAGTGAGCAAGATTTTGATTCTGTTATTTCTATGTATAAAGGTCTTTCAGGTCAGGTAACACAGGCACTTTCTGAACTTGAAATTGAATTAGGGGCTAAAAAAGATACAAAAGGTGAGGATGAAGAAGAAGGAGGAGAAAGTCCTGAGGAGGAAGAGAATTCACAAGCAGCAAATGATGTAGATGTGTCTGGCAACGCACATTTAAAAGAGGGAAAAGAAGGAACAAAAATTATTGAGGATGCGCCTGTTATTAAGATTGTGGCAACAATACTCAGGTACGCGATTGATGGAAATGCATCTGATATACACATTGAACGTATGCGTGAAAATGTTCGGGTACGATTTCGTGTTGATGGAATTATGAATACATCGCTGGTACTTCCTGCAAAAATCCACTCTGCAGTTGTTGCTCGTATTAAAATTCTTTCAAATATGCGTTTGGATGAAAAAAGAAAACCTCAAGACAACAGATTTAGTACAAAGATTGGAGATCGAAAAATTGATCTTCGTGTATCTACATTTCCAACATATTATGGAGAAAAAGTTGTGATGCGTGTACTTGATCAACAAAAGGGAGTAAAGAAGCTGGATGAACTCGGTTTAACTGATAAAAATGTTGCCTTGATGCGTAAAGCTCTTAAACGTCCTTACGGACTTATTCTTATTTCAGGTCCAACTGGATCAGGAAAATCAACAACCCTTTATTCTATGTTGAATGAAATGGATCGTGATCATAAAAATGTGTTATCACTTGAAGATCCGATTGAGTACAATATTGATGGAGTAAGTCAGTCACAAGTTCGTCCTGAAATTGGATATACGTTTGCGAATGGTCTTAGAACAACACTCCGTCAGGACCCTGATGTGATTATGGTGGGGGAGATTCGTGATAAAGAGACTGCACAGCTCGCCATTCAGGCGGCTCTTACTGGACATTTGGTGTTTTCAACAATCCATACGAATAATGCAGTAGGAGCCATTCCTCGACTTATCGACATGGGTGTTGATCCATACTTAATCGCACCAACACTTGTTCTCGCAATTGCACAAAGATTGGTTCGAGCATTTTGTCCTGGTGCAGGTAAACCAATTCCTGTTGATGGAAGTATTAAAGTCATGCTTGAAAAACAATTCGCTGATTTGCCAGAAAAGTTTAGAAATGAGATTCCTGTTGGCAAAGAATTGTATGAGATATCTCCTACAGAGGATTGTCCGAACGGTACACGTGGGCGATATGCAGTTATGGAGGTATTAGAAATGGATAAAGATATTGAGGAAGTGATTCTACGAGGTGGAACAGAAATCGAGCTTGCGAAGATGGCACGAGAAAAAGGAATGCTAAGTATGAAAGAGGATGCAATTATCAAAGCATTTAAACGCATGATTCCATTTGAAGAGGTGGGAACGCTTTAATATATAAGAAGACGGTGGAGAAGTCATTATTTCTCTATGCTATAATTTCTCTACTATGCAAGATGAAAAAAAATATAATGTATTGATAGTTGATGATGATAAATTTTTACTTGATATGTATGCTACGAAGTTTAAAGCACTTGGGCATACAGCTACTGTTGCTATGGGGCCGAATGAAGCTCTCACCAAACTTCGAGGCGGAGAGAATCCTGATGCACTGATATGCGATATTATCATGCCTGGAATGGACGGCCTTGAACTTGTTGAAACGGTTCGGAAGGAAAACCTTGCATCAAATTCGGTTGTTATCATGCTAACTAATGAAAGTGATCCTTCAAAGATTGAGAAGGCAAAAGGTTTAAATGTTGCAGGATATATTGTAAAGGCAACACTCATTCCATCAGAGGTTGTTGAAGAAGTTGTGAAGATTTTGAAAACCAATAATAAATAATGTGGATATTGATATCAGTAGATGTTTCTTAAGTGGTACTATATAGAGTATATGAAGAGAGAAGTAAATATTATTATGTTTGCAACTAATTTATAACGGGATGGATCGAACACAATTGCTTAATCGTTTCATTGAAACTGTCGTGAATGAGAATGGATCAGATATCCATCTTTCAGAAGGACGAGTTCCGTATATTCGAGTTGCGAGTTTTTTAGTTCCACTCCTTAAGGAAAAAGTTCTCACACGAGAAGATCTTGAGGGGATCCTCTCTGTTCTTGTTCGGCCGGAGATTAAAGCAGAATTTTTGGAAAAAAAGGAAACCGATTTCTCCTATGAACATGGAAGTGCAAGATTTCGTGGAAATGCATATTTTCATCTTGGAAAAATTTCTGTTGCGCTTCGTTTGATTCCAAAACGGATACGAACTCTTGAAGAGCTTAATCTACCTCCAATACTTGAGACTTTTACAAAAAAGCAACAAGGATTCTTTCTTGCTGTGGGCCCGGCAGGTCAAGGAAAATCTACTACTCTTGCTACATTGATTGAAATGATCAATCTTGAAAGACTTGAGCATATTATCACCATTGAAGATCCGATCGAATATTTATTTGAACCCAAAAAAGCGATTATTGATCAACGAGAAGTTCGTATCGATACAGCAGATTTTCATACAGCACTTTGGAATGTATTTCGAGAGGATGCGGATGTTGTGATGATTGGAGAAATGCGTGATCCAACAACGGTTGCTACTGCTGTGACTGCTGCTGAAACAGGACATTTGGTATTTTCTACTCTCCATACGAATACCGCAGCACAAACAATTGACCGTATTATCGACTCATTTCCTGCAGATCAGCAATCACAGATACGTATTCAGCTCGCAGGCTCACTTGCTGGTGTATTTTCACAACGTCTTATCCCGCGTATTTCAGGAGGTCTTGTTCCGGCATACGAATTGTTGATAAATAATAATGCAGTTGCAAACCTTATCCGTGAAAGGAGAACTCATGAGCTTAATGCTGTTATTGAGACAAGCTCAGAGGATGGCATGATTGATCTCAATAGATCACTCGCTTTCCTTGTTCAGAATGGTCAGATTACCGTTGAAAATGCCTATCAATTCTCTACGAATCCAAAAACACTTGAGAAAATGTTGTAATCAAATAATTTACCATGCAATTTGTTTATAAAGCATTAGATGCAAATGGAGAAACAAAAGGGGGAACAGTTGAAGCTGTTTCCATCGATTTGGCTATCAGTTCAATTCAAAAGCGAGGTTTGATTATTTCATCGATTCTTCCAGTTGAGGATGAAGAAATGAAGAGACATTTGTTTATGGGAAACAGAGTCTCTAATAAAGATGTTGTAATTCTTTCACGACAGTTAGCGACGTTGTTTGATGCCCAAGTATCCGCTCTTCGAATATTTAAATTAATATCTGCAGAAACTGAGAGTATACCTCTACGAAAGGCGCTTATTGAGATTGCTGATGATTTGCAAGGAGGAAGTTCTATCTCCAAAGCACTTGCGCAGCACCCGAAAGTGTTTTCTGACTTCTATGTGAATATGGTGAAAGCAGGAGAAGAAACAGGAAAATTGAATGACACATTTAATTACCTTGCTGATTACCTTGATAGAAACTATGAAGTAGTGACAAAAGCTCGAAATGCGCTTATTTATCCAGCTTTTGTTATTACTGTTTTTGTTGGAGTAATGATTTTGATGTTTACAATGATTGTGCCGAAAATTGCAGCAATTATTCTTGATTCAGGTCAAGATATTCCAATTTACACAAAAATCGTTATTTCTATCAGTGATTTCTTTGTACATTATGGTATTTTTCTTGCTGCATTTCTTGCGGTAGGATCTTTTTTCTTGGTTCGATTCATTCGAACACCACAAGGTGCATATGCATTTGATAGTTTTAAGTTATCAATTCCTTATATTGGGGATCTTTTTCGAAAGCTTTACCTATCAATGATTTCTGACAACATGCATACAATGATCATGTCAGGTATCCCAATGCTCCGTGCCCTTGAGATTACTTCAACAGTTGTGGGGAGTGATACATATAAGCAGATTTTAAATGAAAGTATGATTGCGGTGAAAGGAGGAAGCTCACTCTCTGCTTCGTTATCTCAATACAAGGAAATTCCAGGAATTTTGGTTCAAATGGTCAAGGTTGGAGAAGAAACAGGGGAGCTTGGTACTATCTTAAAAACAATGGCTAAATTCTATCAGCGGGAAGTGATGACTGCTGTTGATACTTTGGTTGATCTTATTGAGCCAGTTATGATTGTTATGCTAGGTCTTGGTGTTGGTGTTCTTCTTGCTGCGGTACTTATGCCGATTTACAACATTGCCTCGTCAGCGGGGTAATCCACAGGGCTGTTGTAGTTTTGTTTTTTCCATTATAATAGTAGTACTCGTTTTATGGAACGAAACGCCCGCAAGGGCGCGGGCGATTAAAAGGTTTAATTAGTAAAAATAGAATGAAAAGATTAGAACGTGGTTTCACACTCATTGAGCTATTGGTGGTTATCGCTATCATCGGTATTCTCTCAAGTGTGGTGCTTGCAAGTTTGAATACTGCACGTGGAAAGGGTGCTGATGCTGCGATTAAGTCAAACCTTGCGAATATGCGCGCTCAAGCAGAAATTTACTATGATGATCCTGCAGCTGGAAACGGTACCTACGGTACTGCTACTCAGGCATGTGGTGCTGGTATGTTTGCTACCACTGTATTCGTGAATGCTGTGGCTGCAATTACAGCAGCTGGAGGTGCTCCAACTTGTCACAGTACTGCTTCTCCTGCAGCATGGGCAGTTTCTGCTCCACTTAAGACAGCAGGACATTGGTGTGTTGATAGTACTGGCGCTTCAAAACTTCAATCAACTGGTGCAGCACTTGCAGCGAACGTCCAGGCTTGTTCATAGTTTCGTTTCTTACAACAAAAAAAACACCCTATGGGTGTTTTTTTTGTTGTAAGAATTGTTCAATTGGGAACTATTAACCTATAATGAATATATGAAACATATTTCTTCATCACGCTCATATATGAATCGTGGTTTTACCCTTATTGAGCTACTTGTGGTTATTGCTATTATTGGAATTCTTTCTAGTGTAGTTTTGGTGAGTTTAAATAGGGCAAGAGGAAGCAGTGCGGACACATCCATTAAGGCAAGTTTAGCAGGAATGCGATCGCAGGCAGCTTTTTGGTATGACACAAACGGTACGTACGGTCCAAATGCTCAGTTGTGTACCACTCTCGGTTCAATGTTTACTGATCCAACAATCACGAAGGCACTTGCCTTTATTACCACAACAAACGGTGGTACATCTCCAACCTGTCGAACGAACTCTATTTCATGGGCAATATCAGCACCTCTGAAGACTGGAGGGCATTGGTGTGTAGATAATAATGGTGCGTCAAAGTCGATCAATGCCGCACTTGGATCAGGTGTGTATGCATGCCCATAATCATTCTATTTTTGATGGTGGGGAAAAAGATGTTTCTAGAAGAGTCTTATTAACCTATAATTGTATGTATGAAAAATTTACAATATACGCCCCGTTTAAGACAAGAAAGGAGTAAGGGTTTCACACTTATTGAGCTATTGGTGGTTATCGCTATCATTGGTATTCTCTCAGGTGTGGTACTTGCAAGTTTGAATACCGCACGAGGAAAAGGTTCAAATGCTGGGGTAAGGACTGCGTTTGCACAAATGCGTACAGAAGCAAACTTATATCTTACAAATAATGATAACTATGGTACTGCGGCAGCGGTAGGTTCTTGTGCTACAGCAAACACTATGTTTGTGACAACAAAATTTACACAAATGCTTGCGACCGCTCAGTCAAATGCAAGTAATAACACTCCTGTATGTAGAAATACTACTGGATCAAATGGTGCATGGTTGGTATCGATCCGACTCGCAACACCTGAAGGTGCAAATCCGTATCTCTGTACTGATTCAACAGGAGTTATCAAGGCACACTTAAATGCTATCGTTGCAGGTACTGTTTGTCCGTAATTTTCAAAAAAGTTTTGGTTGTTTGAGTATTTTTATTCATAAACGTATATTGTATGCAATCAAAAAAGTCTGGATTCACTCTTATTGAGCTTCTTGTTGTTATTGCCATCATTGGTATTCTCTCAAGTGTAGTTCTCGCGAGTCTAAATAGTGCGCGTGCAAAAGGTGCTGATGTTGCCATTAAATCAGATTTTGCAAATATGCGATCACAAGCGGCAATTTATTATGATGATCCAGCAAAAGGCGCGGGCACTTATGGAGTTGATACTTCGGTGTGTACTGATTCTGGGTCTTTGTTTACTGACCCGACGGTGGCGAATGCTATTGTTCATGCACAAACAACATCTGGTGCAACGGTACTCTGTTTTGCAGATGACGGTGTGCCTGGAGTAGGAACTGCAGCGAAAACATGGGCGATGTCTGTGCCACTAAAGTCAGATCCAACAGTTTCTTGGTGTGTTGATAGTACTGGAGTAGCTGCTTCAACAACTGCAACACTTATCGGCGATGTTGCCTCTTGTCAGTAGGTGATAGTTTGTATTTGCTCAAAAACCTCTACACATGTAGAGGTTTTTGTTTGTCACACATAGGGATTATTTTTAGCGTATAATATAAGTATGATTTTTTCTGTATTTGCATGCGTCTTAGGTTTTATTTTGGGAAGCTTTGTTAACGTAGTGATTCTTCGCTTCAATAGCGGAAAAACAATTACTGGTCGTTCACAGTGCTTTTCTTGTGGGAAAAAACTACATTGGTATGAGCTTATTCCTGTACTTAGTTTTATTTGGTTACGAGGTCGATGTTCACAGTGCAAATCTGAGATTTCAATACAATATCCGCTTGTTGAGTTGAGTTCAGGAATGATATTTCTTGTTTTGTATGCAAGATTTTTCCCTTTAGATATCTTTGGACCTTCCTTGGTATATAATTTAGCGCTCTTTATTCTCTCAGCTATCTTGTGGCTTTCTTTGGTAATCATTTTTGTCTATGACATGCGTCACAAGATTATTCCTGATCTTTTTTCAGTATTATTCTTTTTGAGTGCCCTTAGTATATCTAGCCTAGCTACTTATGTAGATGGGAATTATCGACTTATACTTAATCATGGTATTGCAGCTTTGGTGTTAGGTGCTTTCTTCTTCTTATTATGGTTTTTTTCAAATGGTAAAGCGATGGGGTTTGGTGATGTAAAACTTTCTCTTGGTATTGGTATGTATCTTGGTATTGCATCTGGACTTTCAGCAATTGCGTATGCATTTTGGATTGGCGCCTTATATGCAATAGGTAAAATTGGATACCAGAAAATCAAAATAATGGGTACAAACCAATTGAGTTCAGGTGAGATTGCACTTACAATGAAAAGTGAGGTACCTTTTGCACCATTTCTAATTATTGGAACATGGTTGGCATTTCTCCTCGGAAGTGATATTTTTCATGTTTCTTTTTTTCTCAATGGATAAGTCAATATTTAAAAAACCTACGTTTTTTTCAGGGTTCACTCTTGTTGAACTTATTGTTTCGGTTTCAATTATTATCGTTATTACGGTGGTAGTGGTCTTTAATCAAGAAGATTTGGGGGATCAGACTGCGCTTAATAATGTTGTAAATGATCTTGATGTCCAAATAAGAGAGGCGCAAGTATACGGTATTAGTGTGAAAGAATTCACCACAGCATCCAACGAATTTAATATTGCATATGGAGTTGATTTTAATCTTGCAAATACAGGTGCAAGTAATAATTCCTTTTATACATTTGCTGACAGAACGAATGTAAATGGGTACTTCGACACATTCGGAACGTGTACAATTGGAGGAACAAGTGAGTGTGTTGGATGGAATAAGCTTGCTCGAGGGACCACTATTTCAAAAATTTGTGTTATCCAGGCAAATAGTGTCGAAGTGTGTTCAAACACGGTTGGACGACTCGCAATTACATTCTATCGTCCGAATCCAACTGCAAAGATTGTATTTTTCAATAGTGGAGGATCGCTTGCGTCATATCCAGGGTATTTAGGTGCACGTATAGAAGTTTCTTCACCAAAGGGAAAGAAAAAAAGTGTTGTAGTATATACGACAGGGCAAATAGCAATTCAATAACATGCGTATATTTTCGCTTCACACTTCGCAAAAAAAAGGGTTTACATTAGTTGAACTTCTAGTTGCTACTGGAGTGTTTGTTGCAATTATGACAGTGAGTCTCGGTTCAGTTGTAAGTATTCTTGATGCTGGACGTAAGGCGCGGTCACTCAAGTCTGTTATGACAAATCTTAATTTTACCGTTGAAGCAATGTCACGAGAAATTAAGTTTGGCACGAATTATTATTGTGGTGTTTCAACAGTTTTTCCTCCTACTCCACAAAACTGTACAGGTCAAAATATGGCGCCACAGCCTTCCATTAGTTTTGTATCAAGTGAAGATGTAAATATTGTATATACACTAGTTAACAATCAGATTCAAAAATCAATCGATGGTGGCGTTACATTTCTTGGTGTGACTGCTCCCGAAGTAGTAATTCAAGATTTAAAGTTTTTTGTGTTTAATTCTTCACCACAGACACAGGCGCCAGCCGACAACGCGCAGCCGCGAGTGATTATTCTTATTCGTGGGTATGCCGGGAATCGTCCATCAAGTCAGTCGAACTTTATACTTCAGACAACCGTTTCTCAGAGAGTGCCGGATGGTAGTCCTATTGCAATTGTTGCACCACCTACAGGATATCGTTTTGTAAAATGGGATATTACTCAAAGAAGATGCAGTGAAAATTCAGTTCAGATGGCAGATATTGTCCTCCTTAACAATGGTTCTCAAGTTTCATGGCCGGGTGGGACTACCGCTACAAACCCTGGTGGAAATAATCCTGGAAGTGAAGGTCCTTCAAATGGTATTGATGGTATTGCTGGAACCAAATGGCTTGATTTTAATTTTGATACTGATGGTGGTGACCCAACATTCGGAAGTTCAAAATTTGTTATTGATACTGGTTCAGGAAACTCTATAGTGTTTAATGGATATCGATGGACAACAGCAAACGACATGCCATGTCGCGATCCAATAGGATGGACTATATATGGTAGTAACGACGGCGCTTCCTACACACCGCTTGATGTACAATCAAACCAGACAAATGATCCTGGACGAAATGCTGTACAAACCACCTATAGTTTTTAATTAACATTGTATGAATATTTTTTTCCTTCAAAAACGAAATCAAGTTGCTGAGCTTAAGGTAAATCGGGGATTCACTCTTCTGGAAGTTCTTATTGCAATCGCGATACTCTCATTTGCTGTAGCAACAACATTCACTGCAACTCAATCTGGTCTTTCGAGTGCTATTGAGTCAAAGAACCAAGTGATTGGGTATTATCTTGCACAGGAGGCTGTTGAGTTTATTCGTAATAAGCGTGATGAGAATAGTTTTCTTCAGCAACCATGGCTCGCTGGTATTGCTGATAATTCCATTAATGATCCATGTTACTTTGGTAAAACGTGTCTTGTTGATGTGGTACAGGGAACTATTACGACATGTCCAACACCGACAACATGTCCTTACTTAAAACAAGATTCAAACTCACAAGCTGTCAGCTACGGTATGTATGGATATGGTGCGGGTGGTTCATGGGTGACAAGTAGTTTTAAACGAGAAATAAAACTCACATCTATTAATTCAAATGAAGTAGCGATTCTCGTGAGTATTACTTGGACAAAGGGATCATTTTCTCGAACATTTAATGTTAGTGAGTCATTATTTAATTGGCAATAAGAATGAAAAAAAATACCGCTCAGTATAAAAAGGGAATTGCATTGTATATTGCTGTGACTGTGACTGCAGCATTAGTACTTGTGAGTTTCGCTGTTGTGTCACTCGCATTAAAACAAATTTCAATTTCTTCTGCAGGAAGAGATTCGCAAGAAGCATTTTATGCAGCTGATTCAGGTGGGGAATGTGCAATTTTTTGGGATGTGAAAAATCCAACGAACCCAGGATTAAGTGCATTTTCAACCACAACAGCGGCACAAACTATTTTTTGTAACTTTGATGCAAATAACCCTTCTAATGGGTCTATTGCGACAGGGGGGGGGAGTAATGCCACTACAACTTTCACTCTCACATTTTTACCACAAACCTATTGTGCTGTCGTGACAGTTGTAAAAGGATATGTTGGGGGGATCCAAAACACGAAAATTGAATCTCGGGGATATAACACTTGTGATGCAACGAGTCCTCGAAGAGTGGAACGTGCAATTCGAATAAACTATTAAGCGTGATTTTAAGCCATATTTCGGTATACTAGAGTGGTATGAATATACCAGCAGAAATACGCTCTCGAGTGGAAAAATTGAGAGAAACGATCAATATTCACCGCTATAACTATCATGTGCTAAACACCTCTTCAATTCCTGATGAGGCGCTTGATAGTTTAAAAAGAGAGTTGTCTGAGCTTGAGACTCAGTATCCAGAGCTCATAACCGCAGATTCACCAACCCAGAGAGTTGCGGGTGAGCCCTCATCTGCATTTCAAAAAATCACCCACAAGGTAACTCAGTGGTCATTTAATGATGCGTTTACCGAAGATGATATCCGAGCTTTTGATGAAAGGGTAAAAAGGTTTTATAAAGGAGAAACTGGAAAGGATCTTGTTACTTCGTACGTGTGTGAATTAAAGATTGATGGTTCACACTTGGTTCTTGAATATGAAAACGGAATATTAAAAACAGGTGCTACTCGAGGAAATGGAACGGTAGGAGAAGATATCACAATGAATGTGAAAACTATTGAATCAGTTCCACTGAAACTTACTAAGCCTGTTTCGATTATTGTTGAAGGAGAAGTGTATATGTCAAAAAAGCAGTTCAGTCTCATCAATAAGGAACAAGAAAAAAAAGGAGAAAAAGAATTTGCGAATGCACGAAATATAGTTGCGGGAACCATGAGACAGCTTGATCCAAGAATTGTCGCTGAGCGGAAACTTTCTACATTTATCTACGACCTATCACTTCCTGATAATGTTGTACCAGATACCCAAGAAGAAGAACTTGAGTATCTTCGGGGATTAGGTTTTCGAGTGAATAATCACCATAAGGTATGCAATACGATCGAGGAAGTTATTCATTTTTGGAAATCATGGCAGAAGAAAAAGGAAAAAGAAGATTATCTTGTGGATGGAATTGTACTAAAGCTCAATGATCGTAAAGCTCAAGAAATTATCGGATATACAGGAAAAGCTCCTCGTTGGGGGATTGCATTTAAATTTGCAGCAGAACAAGTAACCACTGTTGTGGAAGACATTGCCCTCCAAGTGGGTCGCACAGGTGTAGTTACACCCGTTGCACATTTGAAACCTGTTCTTGTATATGGTTCAGTGGTCTCACGAGCAACACTGCATAATGAAGACGAGATTGAACGGCTTGATGTACGGGTTGGTGATACTGTTATATTGCAAAAAGCGGGAGATGTTATTCCTGATATTGTTCGTGTGCTACCTGAAATGCGTACAGGGAAACAAAAACCATTCCGTATGCCGTTTGTATGTCCGGAATGTGACACAAAACTTGCAAAGCGCCAGATTGGAACAAAGGGTGATACAAAAAGTGCAGCACTCTATTGCGAGAATTCACGTTGCCCAGCAAAAGATCGTCGAAGGTTTTACCATTTCACAAGTAAACACGCGTTTGATATCGAGCACCTTGGTCCCAAGAACCTTGATGTTCTCCTTGATCAGGGACTTATCGCAACATTTGCGGATATCTTCACACTTACAAAAGGTGATTTACTTGCACTCCCTCGATTTGGAGAAAAATCAGTTGATAATTTACTGAGTGCAATCGAAAAAGCTCGTACTGTTCCACTACCGCGTCTTATTGTTGGTCTTTCTATACCGCAAGTTGGAGAGGAAACAGCTGAAGATCTTGCTCAGGAATTTGGTTCAATTGAAAATATACGATCTGCATCATTTGAACAGCTTTCAACTATCAATGGTGTAGGGCCGATTGTTGCCAGATCTCTTGTAGATTGGTTTATTGATGCTCACAATAAAAAAATACTCGGAGATCTTCTGAATGAAATTCATATTGAAGGAGTAAAACAAAAAACAAAAAACTTAAAACTATCAGGTATGACGTTTGTTCTTACGGGTACACTTGCAACTCTATCTCGTGATGATGCGAAGCAAAAAATAAAAAATTTAGGAGGAGATGTATCAGGATCGGTGTCGTCGAAAACGAGTTACGTAGTCGTAGGGGAGAATCCGGGCTCAAAGTATGGTGAGGCTGAGAAGCTAGGTGTCCCAATTCTTTCTGAAAAGAAGTTCCTCGACCTTGTTTCGTAACATGGTAGTATATCCACTATGATAAGCCCTGAAGAAGTAAAAAAGCTTGCCCATCTCGCACGAATCGAGATGACATCAGAAGAAGAGACTCAATTTGCCTCAGAAATTGATTCGATTTTGGGGTACGTGGCACAAGTAAATACCGTGAGTCTTCATGAGGAGAGAAAGCTTCCACAAGTACGGAATGTATTTCGAAAGGATGAAATGCCACATGAAACTGAGATGTACACTCACGACATCATCATGGGTGCTCCAAAGAAAGAAGGAAATTCATTTAAAGTAAAAAAAATACTTTCCAATGATTGATTTAAATAATCTTACAATTAAAAAAGCACGTGCTGCATTTGAGTCTAAGGAGTATTCTCCAGTTGATTTAATGCAAGCGTATTTGGACGTAATTAACGCCCGTGACAAGTCAGTTCATGCTTTTCTTGAAGTCTTTATTGATGAGGCTCTCGAAGAGGCAAAACGGGCAGAGAAGGCAATTGAACAAGGAATTGCTTTACCGCTTACTGGTATTCCATTTGCAGTGAAAGATAATATTCTACTCAAAGGTCATCGTGCCGGTGCTGGATCAAAAATATTGGAAAATTTTGTCGCTCCATATGATGCAACAGCGATTGCACGACTCCGTGCACAAGGAGCTATTTTTATTGGAAGAACAAACATGGATGAGTTCGCGATGGGAAGTTCTACGGAAAATTCTGCATATGGTCCAACCAAAAATCCTTTGGATGAGACAAAAGTTCCTGGGGGTTCATCAGGAGGTTCTGCTGCAGCTGTAGCAATGAATGCTGCTTTAGTTGGTCTTGGTACTGACACAGGTGGATCAGTGAGACAGCCTGCAAGTTTTGTTGGAAAGGTTGGCTTTAAACCGACATATGGTGCGATATCACGATACGGGCTTGTTGCAATGGGGAGTTCACTTGATCAGTTTGGAACCATCACAAACAGTGTTTCTGATACAGAAATGTTATTCTCAATTACACGAGGTGTAGATGCTATGGATAGTACATCGTATTACCCGAATGAAACAAAAAAAACTCCAGAAAAAATTTCAATTGGTGTTCCACGAAATTTGTTTTCCGGTTTAAAACCTGAAGTGCTAGAAAACCTTGAAAAGGGTATTACTCGTTTTAAAGAGCTTGGATATGAAGTGAAAGATATTTCACTCCCAAACCTCAGCTATGCGCTTGCTGTGTATTACGTCATTATGCCAGCAGAGGTTTCATCAAATCTCGCACGATATGATGGTGTGAAATATGGTCTTCATGTTGAAGGAGGAAAAGATCTTTTTGAAGATTATTTGAAAACTCGAAGAGAGGGTTTTGGAAAAGAGGTTCGAAGAAGGATTCTTATTGGAACATATGTCCTTTCTTCAGGTTATTATGATGCTTTTTATGGAAAAGCAGATCATGCTCGAACACTCATTCGAGCAGATTATGACGCAGCATTTCAAGATGTTGATTTAGTGATTACACCAACAACACCAACTTCTGCATTTAATCTTGGTGAAAAAACAAATGATCCGCTTCAAATGTATCTTGCTGATGTATTTACTGTACCTGCAAATATTTCTGGTAATCCAGCGATTTCAATTCCGAATGGTACGGTCAGTATGGAGGGAAGTATGCTACCAATTGGTGTACAATTAGTAGCAGAACAATATCGTGAAGATGTATTGTTTAAAGCAGGAAAGGATTTTCTTGGAGAATAATTTCATATAAAAACTATGGCTGATGCGAAAAAAGCTCCTCCAAAAGTTTCTTTTGAAGATGAGAATACAAAACTCATTTCGTTTCTTGTGATGCTAATCCTTATTGGGGCTCTCGTTACGCGTGTGACTGTGCTACTTGAAAGGAATCCAGGGTTTGAGCCAGATAGTATTGCAAATCAAACTGCAACTTACTTTACAACGCACATATTACCAATATTAAATATCATTTCTTTTGTATTCTCATCATTGTTCATATTTGGTATTGCGTGGAGTATCATCAAGCTCACTGCACTTAATAAAGAATTAAATGCAAAATATCATCCTGTGAAAAAACCAGGAGAATCTCTTTTTGAAACAGCTGAACTTGCTAGAGATCCACAAAATAGAAAATGGGAGAGAGTACTTTCTCATTTAAATACCCAGAATCCAAATGACTGGAAATTTGCTATCCTCGAAGCTGACATCATGCTTGCAGATCTTCTGGATGTTCTGCAGTACAAAGGAGCAACAATCGCGGAAAAACTAAAACTTGTAGAGCCAAGTGATTTTAAAACCCTTGAACTAGCGTGGGAAGCGCACAAAATTCGTAATACGATTGCTCATGAGGGTGCAGACTTCGTCTTATCAGAGAGGGAAGCGCGAAGGGTAATTGATCTCTACCGAGAGGTGTTTGAAGAGTTTCAAATTATCTAAACAAAACATGTCCCTAGGGGACATGTTTTGTTTACTTGTTGCGGGTATCAGAATTGCACTGATGCCTACAGGTTATGAGCCTGTCGAGGTACTACTCCTCCAACCCGCTATCTGTGGGGACAAATATACTGAAAAAACCTAATAAATGCAACAGTGAAGGTTTGTGAATTCGAGAATTTTGTTTTATAGTGGTTTCCACATGTCGGCGTAGCTCAGTCGGTTAGAGCGTGGGACTCATAAGCCCAAGGTCAGTGGTTCGATTCCACTCGCCGACACAAAATGGCTAGAGCAGATGAAGTCTGCATGGGGCGGATCGAAAATCTTTGCTTAATTGCCCAATTGGATAAAATCTGTTACTTTATAACTCGTTGCGGCTGTAGCTCAACGGTAGAGCACTCGCCTGTCACGCGAGAGGCCGTGGGG
>CAZYGU010000010.1:0-21229 GCA_964646785.1 uncultured Candidatus Saccharibacteria bacterium
TAAAAAAGGGCGATAAGTTTTATTTTAATTATTCCGTGTTCATGGATGGAACAGAGGTCTATGGAATAACAAATATCGTTCGCACTGGGCAACTACTTTTTCTTGTTATTGTCTTTTGTATCATGGTGATTATTTTTGGTGGGTGGCAAGGTGTACGTTCGCTTCTTTCTCTTGTGGGTAGTTTTTTTGCTATTTTTTATATTCTTATGCCTGGGCTTCTTCAGGGATGGAATCCTGTTTTTATTAGTTTATTGGTTTCGGGGGGTATTCTCTTTGTCGCAATTTTCTTCACTCAC
Source organism: uncultured Candidatus Saccharibacteria bacterium (assembly GCA_964646785.1). Taxonomy (GTDB): domain Bacteria; phylum Patescibacteriota; class Minisyncoccia; order Phycocordibacterales; family Zambryskibacteraceae; genus JBGTNQ01. The sequence goes on from CAZYGU010000010.1 coordinate 297, forward strand.
GGTTTGAATCGCGAATCAGCCGTTGCATATACAGGTACAATGATAGCGGTGTTGATTACGGTATTGTTTGCAGTGTTTGCTGTCCATCTTACGAATCTCTCTGGGTATGCTGCAGAAGAGACTGTGTATCTAAATTTTAGTACAGGTGGAACTCTTGATTTTGTTGGCTTACTTCTCGGTGCGATTATTATCGGAGTTCTTGGTGTACTCGATGATATTGCTGTGACCCAGGCTGCAGTTGTGAGCGAGTTGTACAGCACTAATCCAAATATAACCAAAAGAGAGGTATATATGAGGGCTCTTAGGGTAGGGAGAGAGCATGTGGGTGCTTTAGTAAATACGCTTATCTTGGCATATACAGGTGCATCACTACCGCTTCTTTTATATATGTATGTTTCACCTACAAATTTTATTTCCTCAGTAAACTCTGAGGTGTTTGCTACTGAAATCGTCCGAGCAATCGTGGGTAGTGCTGGCCTCATTTTGACTGTTCCTATCGTGACACTCCTTGCTGTGTTTTTCTTAAAGGGGTATATTTCAAAACATTCTCACTCGCATTCTCATATACATTAAACATATGGATATAGCATCACATTGGCAAAGTTTTCATATTGAAATTGGAATTGCGCTTCTCTGCATGTATACAGTGATTGATGCAATGTATGCCTACTACACAGTTGTGGTAACAAAAAAGAGACCGCTTACTTCAGCAAACGTCAGCGCTATAATGCATTTCTTGCTCGCATTTGGTGTGCTTAGTTACACACAAAACTATTTGTATATTGTGCCTATCGCAATTGGCTCATGGATTGGAACATACCTCGTTGTACGGTATGACTTACAGTCAGGAATTTAGAGCGATGCAGTGTGAAGATGTTTGCGTTCTGTACAATATCTGCCAAAAGGGGAGTGTGGTATTATATAATTCAGTAATTCAGTAACTACGAAACTATCATGAATGAAACGGCTATTCGATACCGAAATATGATAACTCGAGGTCTCTATCGTGGTGTGCTAAAGCCAATATTCTTTTCACATGATCCAGAAGCTGTTCATGATGCAATGACAAAAGCGGGTGTCACTTTGGGTAAATATAAGATTGGTAAGGTTGCAACGAGCACCCTTTTTTCGTACCACAACAGCGTTCTTGAGCAGAATCTTTTAGGAATACAGTTTAAAAATCCAATAGGACTTTCGGCGGGTTTTGATAAAAATGCGGAACTTACTGATATTTTGCCGACAGTTGGATTTGGCTTTGCAGAGGTTGGATCAGTTACCGGAAATTATTGTGCGGGCAACCCCTTGCCTAGACTTTGGCGTCTCCCAAAGTCGCAGGGACTTGTGGTGTATTACGGTCTTAGGAACGATGGGTGCGATTCAATATCAAAAAAACTTACTGGAAAAACATTTAAAATTCCTATTGGTGTGAGTGTGGCAATGACTAATTGTACTGAAAATATAAACATCAAATCTGCTGTACTTGATTATGCAAAAGCATTTCGAACGATGGAGCCAGTAGCACAATACCTTACTGTAAATATAAGTTGTCCGAATACACTTGGGGGACAACCTTTCATTGTTCCTTATAATCTTGATTACTTGTTGGATATAATTGATGAAATTCCAACATCAAAGCCTATTTTCATTAAACTTTCTCCTGATATGAATAATGAGAAACTTGATGCAGTACTTGATGTTGTTATGAAACACAGGGTACATGGAATTATTTGTACAAACCTTACAAAAAAAAGAGATCCCCAGAAAATAAAAGAAGAACATACTCCAACACTTGGTGGAATAAGTGGAAAGGTAGTTCAAGAGAGTGCAGATGATATGCTTAAGAGTGTCTACAAGAAAACACAAGGGAAGTATGTCCTTGTCGGATCTGGAGGAGTATTTACCGCTGAAGACGCATACAAAAAAATTAGACTCGGTGCCTCACTTATTCAGATAATTACTGGGATGGTTTTTGAAGGCCCTCAAGTTATTAGTGAAATAAATCAAGGATTAGTGGCATTACTTGAAAGGGATGGTTTTAATCATATTAGTCAGGCAATAGGAATCGACAATCAATAATGAAAAAAATTTATATTACACGAGCAATACCCCAAGTTGGAATCGACATGCTTACACAAAAGGGATTTGAAGTGCATGTCGGAAAGAGTAGTGATCCAATTTCTCAAAAGGAGCTTATTCGTGCAATAAAAGGGAAAGAATTTGATGGTATTATCACTCTTCTTACGGATGTTATTGATGCAAAAGTTTTTGATATTTCACCAAGTGTTCGTATTGTTTCGAACTATGCTACTGGGTTTGATAATATCAACTTAGTTGATGCAAAAAATCATCATGTGACGGTCGCAAATGCTCCCGCAGGACACTCTGCACGTTCAGTTGCTGAATTCTCCTTGTCGCTTACTCTCGCACTTCTTACTCGTATTGTAGAGGCTGATGACTTTGTAAGAAAAGGAAAATATAAAGGTTGGTCACCGATGAATTTTATTGGGAGCGATATGCAAGGTAAAACTGTTGGTCTTATTGGAGCAGGAAGAATTGGGAGTATGTTTGCAAAGTATGCACGATCCCTTGATCTTACTGTTTTGTATACCGATATAAAAAGAAATCCAACTTTTGAGCAGGAGTGTGGAGCTCAATTTTGTCCAACACTTGCTGAGTTACTTCCACAGTGTGATGTTGTCAGTATCCATGTTCCACTCCTTCCTTCCACTCGACATCTTATGAACGAAGAGATGATTGCACATATGAAGAAAACAGCGGTACTTATTAATACTTCACGTGGCCCTGTTGTCGACGAGAAAGCATTAGAGGTTGCCTTACGTGAAAAAAGAATTGCAGGGGCTGCGCTTGATGTGTTTGAATTTGAACCAAAAATTAGTCGAGGTATGCGTAAGCTTCCGAATGTTATTTTGACACCACATATTGCTTCAGCAAGCGATAGCGCTCGTAATGAAATGGCGATGATAGCAGCACAAAATATCATTGATTATTTTGAAGGGAAGGTGCCAGCAAATATAGTAACTGTATGATTGGAAAACTTATTTTAGCTCGTCATCATGAATCAGAATGGAACAAACTCGGCAAGTGGACGGGTATTCGTGATAGACATTTAACTGATTATGGTTTTGAAAAGTCTGCAGATATGGGTCTTTTAATTAAGGATATTAAAATCGATCAAGCTTTTGCATCAATGCAAGTACGCACAATAGAAACATTGTCATGCATGCTCAATGTATGTGAGCTGTATGAAGTTCCAACTGAACATTCAAGTGCTCTCAATGAACGTGATTATGGAGATTACACTGGAAAAAATAAATGGGAGATGGAACGCATTCTTGGTGAAGAAGAATTTAAGAAATTGCGAAGAGGATTTGATTACACTGTTCCAAATGGTGAATCGTTAAAGATGGTGTATGAACGTGTGGTACCATTTTTTCTCCATACGATTGTGCCAAAAGTAATTGAAGGAAAAAATGTACTAGTTGTTGGACACGGAAATTCGTTACGAATGATCGTAAAGTATATAGAACATATTTCAGATGAAGATATTGTCGATATTGAAATACCTTTTGGTTCAGTGACAATATATGACATTGATCAAGAAGGGCATTTTCTTCACAAAGAAGTAAGGCAAACACAATCACAAGTACCAGCATGAAACATTCAAGAGCTCAAATCGTTGCAACCATTGGCCCTGCATCTTCACAGAGAGAGATGCTTGCCTCTTTAATTGATCATCAAATGGATGTAGCACGATTTAATTTCTCTTGGTCTGACTTAGATGAAAGAAAACAACAATTCGCGCTTCTGCGAGATGTGGCACAATCAAAAGACCGTCACATTCCTATTGTTATGGATCTACCGGGTCCACGAGTAGAAGAAGTAGAGGGGCACACATATCATTCCTCAGACAAAGCATATCTCACTGATCATGATAAAGAGTGTATTCTTTTCGGTATATTACAGAACATCGAATATGTAGCTCTTTCATTTGTAGGGAAGGTGAGTGATATAGAGGAGGTGAAATCCTTCATCGCGCATAATGGAGGTTCACAAAGGATTATTTCAAAAATTGAACGAGAAATTGCGCTTGAAAACATTGATGCAATAATTACAGCATCAGATGCCATCATGATTGCTCGTGGTGATCTTGGAAAAGAGATAGCAATTGAGAAGATACCGTTTGTACAAGCGTCTCTCATTCAGAAGTGTAATGATGCGAGTAAACCGGTTATTACAGCAACACAGATGTTGTTATCCATGACTGAACATAATATTCCAACACGTGCTGAAGTAACGGATGTTGCAAGTGCTATCATTCAGGGGTCTGATGCGGTCATGCTTTCAGAGGAGACCGCAAAGGGTAGTTATCCATTAGAATCAGTGATGGTAATGGAGCGCATTATTGCAGAAGCAGAAAAGCATGGGACAAAAAGATTAATTCATTCATTATAACTATGTCATCAATTGAACTTCTTACTGCTCGAGAAATACTAGACTCAAGAGGACATCCAACTATTGAAGTAACCTGTGTTCTTTCCGGTGGTGTACATGCGTACGCGTCAGTTCCTTCTGGGGCAAGTACTGGAATCCACGAGGCTCACGAGCTTCGTGATGCTGATATGGCGCGATATGCAGGTCTCGGTGTCCTTACTGCGGTTAATAATGTAAAGCAAGTAATTTTTCCCGCAGTAAAAGGAAAAGATCTTTCTCAGAGAGATCTTGATACTGTTCTTATTGATCTTGATGGAACTCCGAATAAATCAAATCTTGGAGCTAATGCAATACTTGGAGTTTCTATGGCTTTTGCTCGAGCAGTCGCTTTGGAACGTGGTATTGAATTGTATGAGTACCTCGGATCACTTGGTGGTGTCGCTGATTTTAAAATCCCACAACCAATGTTTAATGTTATTAATGGGGGAATGCATGCAGATAGTGGTCTTGATATTCAGGAGTTCATGATTGCACCCAATACTGGAAATACAATAAAGGAAAAAATTCGTGCTGGTTCTGAAATTATTGGGTTTTTGAAAAAAAGTTTGGCAAAAAATGGGTATACCGTTAGTGTGGGGGATGAAGGTGGTTTTGCTCCGAAACTCTCTACAAACGAAGAAGCTTTTGGTTATATACAAGAAGCGATCATGGGTGCTGGATACTCCATTGATCAAGTTCATATGGCATGTGATGTTGCAGCCTCAAGTTTTTATATAGATGGACAATACCATGTTGCGATTCATGGGCAAAAGAAACTGTATTCATCTGCAGAGCTTGCTGATTGGTATCGCGAGCTTACTGAAACATATCCAATTATATCGATAGAAGACGGATTTTCTGAAGATGATATTCAGGGATTCTCTTCTCATTACCAAATGCTTGGAAGTAAGATTCTTATTGTGGGTGATGATCTAACTGTTACGAACGAGAAACGAATTGATCTAGCACATCAAGCACAAGCAATTAATTCAGTGCTTATTAAACTGAACCAAATTGGAACTGTGAGTGAAACTATATCTGCAATACAAAAGACCCAATCATTTGGTTGGAAACCGTTTATTTCACACAGGTCTGGAGAAACGACAGATACATTTATTGCAGATCTTTCAGTTGGGCTCTCATGTGATTACATCAAATCAGGATCTCTCGCGCGAGGAGAAAGAGTATGTAAGTATAATCGATTGATGGAAATTGAAGATACTCTTTCTTCTGTTTCTTAGATATTACTAAACAACAATCTCACAGACTCCTGCTGCACATGCAAGCTCCTTTTTTACATCAAGTTCGTCTGTTTTTTCGTATGTAATAATTTTTGAATAATCAATATGAGCAAGCCGCTTAGATAATTCAATGTATGTTTTTTCATCAATGGCTTCATATGGTGCAAGTTGATATACATGGTTATCTCGAGGAAGGAAAGAAAGACCTCCTACTATTTCCCAGTTTTCATACACCCAGTTCGCAACAGCAATCCATTCATCTTCACCAACCGAGACAGTAACAGATGGATTATGTTCTGTGTAATGCATTTTTACTAATTTCCAGTGTTCAAGTTGATCAATTGCGGTGATGTCATCTTTATAGAGTGATCCTTTGGGTGATTTCACAGGAAATTCAAGAACATAGGTTATTGCGCTCTCTTTTGATTGGCCAACTTCAGGATGATAGGGGACACCCTGGTCTTTCAACATTTTAAAGAGTGTGTCTGTCGCTGAAATACGAATACGTCTAATGTAGAATGGAGCGTGACGAGGGTGCATGCCTGATGAACAATCTACTGTTTGAGAAAGGGTTCCTGATGGTTTTACGGCTGTTGTACAGCTTGATGGATTAATGCCAAAACGTTTTGCGTATGTTTTATTTACAGCAATAACTTCATGTTTAAGGGTGGACAGCGTTTTTTCATTGCGCACTGCGTCACAATCCCATTGCCCAGTAATTGATACACCAAGGAGAGCCTCTTGTTCGCAGTGCTCTTTCCATTCTTTTGATAGGTAAGGGAAATTTGTAAGGCTTGCTTGGTATGTTCCAAGAATTGTTGCGATACGAATTTTTTTGAGTAACGATGCCACCGTATCTTCTTTTCGAGCTACAACTTCAGAAAGATTACAGAATTGCTTTGATTGAAGAATAATTTCTCCGCATGGATTGGTACCGATTGGACCAATAATATTTTCACCAGTAGGGTCAAAATATCCTTCATATTTTTTTAAGAGTGAAACACGTCGTTCAGGAAGGTTTTTTGCAAGTGCACCACGATTAAAAATACCTCGTTCACCTGATCCTGATTTCATGAGAGCAATCCATTCATCAAGGAACTCTGTATTTGTCGGTTTATGGTTGTAGACAACTGAATTATTCGCTAGCATTCTCTGAGGTTCATTGATATAGAAAGCTCCTTTTTTAGCATCACGTATCTCAGTATCATCGAGATCAGAAAGTGAAATCATCGCACTACGTCTTACGCCACCTGATACAACACAGTCTCCAATCATACAAAGAATGTCGTGAGTATCGATATTGCGGAGTCTTTTTCCTTGTCGAGCAAACATTTTTTCTCGAGTAAATGCAAGGAGTCTTCGAAGAGGTTCTGGTCCAGAAGATTTTCCGCCCATTGTTTTCAATCGAGCGCCAGCAGGACGAAGAAGGGAATAGTCAAATTCAATATCTTTTCCGTCTGTCCACGCGTTCATTCCAATAACAAGCGCGTCTGCCCAACCTTCTTTACTATCAGGGATTTTATGAGTTGGAAGTTTTTTCCCAGTTTGCATTTTTATCTGCGGAAACATTTGAACATTTTGACTTTCTGCTGACCATCCCACACCAGTACCACACATAGAAATATACATAACCTCAGCGAGATCTTGGAAACAAGTAGGAGCAATATAAGAACAATTGTAAGCACACACGTGTGTTTTTCGTGCGGCAGGGCCCGCAAACTGAAGAAGTCTCATTGATGGCATCGCTTCTTGTTTGAGGATAGCTTCTCGGACTTCTGTGTACTCAGTTTCCTTTAGCTTGTTTCCCAAATTTTCCCTCATGAAACTCATATATCGATCGACGGTTTCAATCCATGTCTCTCGACGCTTCTCACTGTCGATCCAACGTGAATATGTTCGGTAGTACACAAATTCACCCAGTGGATTTCGAAAATATTGTTTACTTTCTTCGGCAAGTTTTTTAATTCTTGCAGGTACTTTTACTCCCTGTGCTCGAATTTTTGATCGTTTTTCCCGATAAAGAATGTATGCTTTGGCAGTTTTGACGTACTCGCTCATAATAAGCTCCTTTTCAACAGTATCTTGGATACCTTCAACGGTAGGGACAAAATTAGTGTACTTTTTTGTAATGCGAACAGCGTCAGCATGTACTTTGTTTGCAACAAGGGAGGCTTCTTTCTCAGAACCTTCACCTGCTGCCAGCATCGCCTTATAAATTGCATTGGTGATCTTCTGTGGATCGAAAGGAACAATGCTTCCGTCGCGCTTCTGGATACTACTTACTACGACTTCCTTTTTCTTTGTTTGTTTGTTCATGCGTGTGTGGTTATAGTTAAGTAGTTACTAAATTATGAAATTAGTATATCAATGCGAACTCATCTTCCAAAGAAAACAGTGGATAAACAACTGTTTGCGCATCACATGAATCGCTTCGTCAATTTGAGTTTCAATTAACGGCTGATATTATGGTTATATGAAGTCATCAAAATCAAAGCCAGTATCTCCGCTACCGAAGGATGCGTACAGTAAAAATGCTCATATCTATAAGATTTTGGCCAACCCAAAAAGACTCGAAATGCTTAATATTTTAAAAGGTGGGGAAACAGGGGTGGATCAGCTACTTAAAATTACAAAATTATCAAAGGCAAACCTCTCTCAACATTTAGCACTACTCAGACATAACGGCTTAGTTAAGACAAGACGTGACGGTCTTAATATTTTTTACCGAATAGTAGATCCAAGAATTGTTGACCCGTGTAAAATATTGCATCAATTGAGGGGAAAACATTTAGTAGTATAAAGATCATATATGGCATACGACATCCATCCATTGTTGGTTCATTTTCCCATCGCACTTCTATTTCTTTACTCAGTGTTACGATTGCTTCCACTTTCAACCTTATTTCCTCAGGTTTCGTGGCGACAAATAGAAAGAGCACTTCTTTTCTTTGGTATTCTCGGTGCAGGTGCTGCGTTAGCAACAGGAGAGACAGCTGAGCATATATCGCGCCCACAGCACTCTATTGTGGAGATGCATTCCTTTTTTGCTACCCTTTCAACATTTCTCTACGGAGCACTTCTCTTGGGTGAATGTTCGAATATCCTTAATACACGAATATTTATTGATAGACATTGGCTAGTTGTCGCAAAAATATCACGAATATGTGAGAAATTTTTGTGTAATCGTGTATTTGTTGTAGTAGTTTCAATAGTTGCGCTTGTGTGTATTTCAGTTACTGGAGTTCTTGGTGGTGTTATGGTTTATGGTGTGACTGCAGATCCTTTTGCAAACGCAGTACTGAAACTCCTCGGTCTCACCATTACACAATAGAGTTGTATAGTCCTTAATATGTTAACCATCTGATATACTTACGAATTAGTTATTATTTTTTATACAGCGATATGTACACAAAAGAACAGGTTTGGAAATCACTTGCTAGTGAGATCCGCATCATTAAACACTTAGGAAAGAAGATTCCAGAAGGGAAGGAAGGATACAGACCATCAGAATCTCAAAGAAGCATATTGGAACTACTTCAGTACCTGAGTGCAACAGGTAGCTCTATGATGAAAATTTTACTTACAGAGGATGCAAAATCTGCTGAAGTGTACGAATCATTCAAACAAGGTGTTACTGTTGCAAATTTTTCTGAAAAAATGGATGCACAAGAAGAGGATATGAAAGAAACGTTTATGAAGTTTACGGATGAGGATCTTACAAAAGAATTTGATTTTTACGGCACACTTACAAAAGCTGAACATATTGTTGAAAAAATTCTTAAGGGATTTGCTGCATATCGAATGCAGCTGTTCCTGTACATTAAAGCAAATGGAGTTCATGTAACTACCTATGATGTATGGGCAGGTGTTGATACCCCTCCAAAACAAGACTAAGATATGCGGCTTCTTAAAACGTATCTAAAAGGGTATTGGAAACTTTGTATTGCTGTGCTTGTGTTGGCTTCGATAAATCAGGTATTTTCCTTGCTCGATCCTCTTATTTTTCGTCATGTTATTGATGGATATGCTACGAAGTACGATCAGTACACACTCTCTGAGTTTTTTCGAGGAGTAGGATTCCTCCTCCTTCTCGCTGTTGGTGCTGCCTTTGTTTCAAGAGTTGCTAAAAACTTTCAGGATTATTTTCTGAATAACATCACCCAACGATTAGGAGCACAGCTTTACGCAGATGGAGTAAAACATTCTCTTGCGTTGCCGTATCATGTGTTTGAAGATCAACGAAGCGGGGAGACATTGAATGTATTACAAAAAGCTCGAGCTGATACTGAAAAACTTATTGCCTCTGCAATCAATATTACATTCATCTCTCTTATTGGTTTTGTGTTTGTGACTATATATGCGATTACTGCATTCTGGGGAATTGCTCTTGCATATGGCCTAACGATACCAATCATTGGCGGTCTCAGTTATCTGTTAAGTCATAAAATCAAAACAATTCAGAAAGCAATTGTCACTGAAACTACAGCACTTGCTGGTTCGACAACAGAATCTTTGCGAAATATTGAACTAGTAAAAAGTCTTGGTTTGGCCGATCAAGAAATTGATAGGTTAAATTCTGTCACTGAAAAAATTCTCTCACTTGAGTTAAAAAAGCTTCGATATGTTCGAAGTATGAGTTTTATCCAAGGAACAGCAATTAATTTTCTCCGTACCCTGATTCTCTTATTCATGATGGTACTTATCTTTCTTAAGGTAATTACGTTCGGTGAATTCTTTACGCTGTTCGTTTACTCATTCTTTGTGTTTGGACCACTTCAAGAAATTGGAACAGTTATTAATACATATCGAGAGGCAGAAGTGTCTCTCAAACGTCTTGAAGGAATCCTCGCTATTCCAGTAGAAGTAGTGCCACTGAAAGCGATTTCAGTTGGAACAGTAAGCGAGCTTGAATTTCTTGGTGTTTCTTTCTCATATCAACGAGCACAATTGAGTGCGCTTGATGATGTTTCGTTTAAGGTAAAAAAGGGAGAAACAGTTGCCTTTGTTGGACCTTCTGGATCTGGAAAAACAAGTCTTATTAAACTTCTTGTTGGTTTATATCATCCAACATCTGGATCGATCTTGTACAACGGGGTTGATGGTGATTCGATTGATCTCGCAAGTCTTCGGAGTCAGATTGGGCTTGTTACACAAGATACTCAATTGTTTGCAGGGTCAATTCGCGAGAACCTTTTGTTTGTGAATCCTAATGCAACAGAAGAAGAATGTTTGGACGCCCTTAATAAAAGTGCTTGTCAAAGTTTGCTCGCACGTGCAGAGCAGGGACTCGATACTATTATCGGAGAAGGTGGAGTAAAAATTTCTGGTGGTGAAAAGCAGAGACTTTCTATTGCACGTGCGTTACTTCGAAAACCAACTATTCTTGTTTTTGACGAAGCGACATCATCTCTTGATTCATTAACTGAAGAAGAGATAACGAAGACTATGAGAGACGTGACTAAGCTCCGGGAGCATATTACCGTACTAGTCGCACACCGTCTTTCAACGGTCATGCACGCCGATGCTATCTATGTGCTTGAAAAGGGAGTTATTGCCGAATCTGGTACACACGATGAGCTTATTCTGAAAAAAGGGCTCTACTACGCCATGTGGCGTCAGCAAATAGGAGAAAGGGCGTAATGTTGTAACTTTCTGCTATTTGGTATAATAAGCTAATCTCATAAGAGATTACTAATTATTTCAGAAATACCATGAATGCAATGTTACAAAGAAAGGATGTCCGAATTGGTGCTGTTATCGCAATTATCATTATTCTCGCTTTTGCGGTAGGAATGAGGAAAAAAACTGATACTCAGCCACTTCCTGAAGAGCTAGCTGGTGTAGAAGATGAGGTGGTAAATGATCGAGTTGTTGAAGATTCAAATAGTTCATTTAATTTGAGTGAGCAGACTTTCATTGTTGATGGGCACACTGCTTCATTGATAAATGGGAAAGCAGACGTTACGACAGCGACGGGTGTTTCCAAAATAGCTATCCTCGAAGGTTCTGCTTTTGCTGATGTTGATGGAGATCAAAAAAAGGATGCTGTTGTACTCCTAAGAAATGATACTGGAAGTAACGTGTTCTACTATGTAAGTGCTGTTCTTTCAGGAAATACTTCTCAAGCAACAAATAGTGTACTCTTGGGTGATCGTATTCGTATTAAAGAAATTTCTATTGATCAAGGAGTTATTTCTGTCACTATTCTTGAAAGAGCAAAGGGTGAAGTGGTAACAGTTCTTCCAACAGTATCTGTTGTTCATACATATCGCCTTGTTTCTGGAGTACTGACTCAAATTAACTAAACAACTCTCTTTTTTAGTGAGGTAAAAAATACTTCGATAACGAAGTATTTTTTATTATCCTCATGTTACAATCAATTTCCATGAATGCTTGAATATAGGAACTGGATCAGTCTCTTTGTATGAAACAAATTCTGAATAAAAAATATATATATTTGTATCTTACGCTAGGTGTTTTATTTTTGGTGTGGGTACTGACTCATCCTAGTGATCCAGATGCGCTTTCACTCACTGTTCATCGTGTACAAGAAAGAACAGAACATACGACTATTCATATTGAATATCCAGAATTTGATAATGCATCAAAGGAGTTCAACGCTCACATTAAAAAAGTTGTTGATGATGATGTTATTGAATTTAAAAAAGCTGTTGCAGAAACAGAGTCAGTAAGAGAAACTTCAGCAGGAAAAGGAATGCCAATATATGAATATCAATTTACTGCAAGTTGGTCGCCTGATTCGCTTACCCCAGATACTGTAAGTTTTGTTTTAAGAACCTCATACTATACTGGTGGTGCACATGGAGGACATGATGTTCACACGTTTACGTATGACATGAAGAAAAAAAGGGAAATAACTCTGCAGGATGTGTTTGGTTTGGTACCTGACTACCTTTTGAAGCTCTCACAATATACCTCAAATGATTTGAAGAGTCAGTTAACGCAGTCACTTCAAGGAAAACCGAACCTTGATATGATTCAAAGTGGCACCTCATCAGTTCCTGAGAATTTCCAGTTGTTTACATTAGGCTCTGAAGGTATGATCACTTTCTATTTTCCTGAGTATACTGTTGCACCATATGTTGCAGGAGAGCAGGTTGTGCATATGCCAATTTCATATATTATCTCTGAACAATCACAATAGAAGGAGTATGAAAAAGAAAGAATTATCACAGCTAGAAAAATTTTCTGAGAGATGTACATCATGGGTTGGATCACCAACCTCGTTAGTCGTGCATACGATTGTATTTCTCTCTTTTTTTATTATTGGGTATATCCAGAATGCATGGGGAAGCATCATGCTTATTCTTACAACAATTGTCTCTCTTGAAGCAATTTATCTTGCAATTCTTATTCAGATTTCAGTGAACCGAAACACTCGTAGTCTTGAAGAGGTTGAAGAAGACGTTGGAGAAATCCAGGAAGATATCGACGAAATCCAGGAAGATATCGACGAAATTCATGAAGAATCAGAAGAAGCTAACGATGAACCATTTGCTGAATACGTCCGCTCAGAGCAAGGAAAAACCTCTGAAGAAAAACAAGAGATTCTCAAAGGAGTTATTGCTGACTTGGAGGCATTTAGGCGTAGTCTTGAAAGATAAAAAATGTTAGAATCCCTTTTTACCCAATAGGGTACCTCGTTATTTCGCCATTAATTTCCGAACAATAGCATATGAAAAAAATTCTTATTGCAGTCATTATATGTGTGGTTATTTTTATAGGTGTTTTTACTTTATTGAAGAAAAAAGAGAATTCTTTGCAGAATCAAAATGCAACAACAACTTCACAAGCTCAAATATCTGAAACTTCAAACGCGCAGCAAGTAGCCACAACAAATAATACCGTTGTTAATAGTCATACTTTAGAGAAAAAGAATTTGTGGGATACATTCGCGTTGTATCTATCAAAAGCTGCTGATCATGATATTCCTGGTGTCGCTGCGCTTTCATTCGAGCTTTCTGATACATGCAAGGATGAGAAGTTAAAAAAAGAATGTTTTGCAAAAATGGATGCTGTGTATGAAATTGGTTCACAGCTTAAACAGGAAGATTTTGTGAATATTTGGGAAGATAAAAAGCAAGCAATTCTTTCTACAGTAATTAGAAGACCAAATACTGAGAATACACTTATTGCCGCACGATCAACTATTATTTTCACAAAAGATGCTCAGGGAAATCCAAAGCTTCTAGCGCTTAATCCTAACGAAATGTGGCAATTACAAAAAAATAAAGCGTCAACAACTGCAGAACTTGAGGCAAAAATGCTTTCATTTTTTGAGGATTCTGATCAAGATGGAGTGAGTGATAATCTTGAGAATTGTATATTCCCAGATAATGTTCTTCCTATTGCGTGTAAAAAAACAAATCCAAAAGTGAAAGATTCTAATGGTGATGGGTGGTGGGACGGTATAGAACCACTCATTGCTCAATAGTGCTTTTTCAAAACTTACAGGGTCATTTGTTTGACGTCCTGTCCAGTAGTTGCTACATTTGATGTTCGCGATACACCGGGTATCGTGGAATACTTTTCCGTCTAGGAGACGGTCACATGACGACATCACTCGCACAACGCGAGCGCTCAAATACTGAGCGGAAGCATTCACGCGCACCACTGGCAACCACAGCGCAGGTGCGCACAACTGATCTTGGAGGAATCATTCGAGAAATTCTCAGTGAAATTCCTGCGAATCAGAAGGTTGATTCGAGAGTGGCACGAAAAGTGCTACTTCCACATCTTCTTCAGAAGGTGAAAGAGAGTGTGAAGGGAAAGCAGAATCCTGTTGTGGAATTCTATGTCACCCTCTTCCATGATATTGGAGGTGGGGACACAGTTATCACAACGTTTGTTCCTCGAGAGGAGCAAAAGTTACGTGCTCCAGTTCGAGAAGCAATGCGTGAGTTTTTGCAGAAGCAGTTCGGTATCTCGGTAGCTGAGGTTACAAGTCTTGCGAACATGGCAATGCATCTTCGTGATCATGACCATCTTCGTGCACGACTGAAGCACATGGTTCACCGAGCAACTCGACCTGCCGCTCCGATTCAGAAATACTCAAAGTCCTAATCTCCTAAACGGAAAGGCCCCAGCACACATGTGCATGGGGCCTTTTTTTGTCCATACCTTTTATGAAGAAAATTTGATAGGCTTTCCCCATGGATATTCTTATTACAAAAGCTTGTGAAGGGTACGAACTTCTTGATAGTGGAGATGGAGAAAAACTTGAAAGGTTTGGTGATATTGTTCTTAGGCGTCCAGATCCTCAGGTTTTATGGACTAAAAAACTTTCTGGTGAAGAATGGCAACATGCGCACGCTTATTTTCAAAAACAATGGATTGGAAGAAAGAATCTTCCTTCTACGTGGCAGATAGAGATAGACGGAAAATGTTTCAAACTTAAATTATCAGCATTTAAACATGTTGGTATTTTTCCTGAGCAACGGGAGAACTGGAAATGGATTGAACAGACAGTTTCTGCAGCACAGACAAAGCTTTCAATTTTAAACTTATTTGGATATACCGGTGGAGCATCACTCGCTGTTCTTCGAGGGGGCGGAGAGGTGTGCCATGTTGATGGATCAAAAACAGCTCTTTCGTGGGTGAAAGAAAATGCGATTCTTTCTGGGCTTGAAGAAAAACCCATGAGACTTATTCTTGACGACGCACTTATGTTTGTAAAAAGAGAAATAAAAAGAGGTAAAAGATATGACGGTATTGTAATGGATCCTCCTGCTTTCGGGCACGGTCCTAATGGGGAAGTATGGAATATTGAAAAACAATTACCTGAGCTCATTTCATTACTTCCTCAGATTCTTTCAGAAAAACCTACTTTTGTTCTTGTAAACGGGTACGCATCTGGGTATTCCTCTGTTGCATATAAAAATATGATGGAACCACTAAGAGAGAAATTTGGTGGTACACTGAATTCTGGCGAAATTACGATTGAGGAGAAGGGTGGAAGGTTGCTACCTGCAGGAATTTTCGTTCGATGGCAGATGTAAGATTTTTCCTTAATTTTCGTCTTTTTGTATGCAGAGTAGTCCTAAACAACAAGAAGAAGCATTTGTGCAAGCCTTCCATACATATCAGGATGCGCTTTTTCGACATTCCTTTTTTAGAATATCGAATCGACAAGCATCAATTGATTTGGTCCAAGAGACTTTTACAAAAACATGGCTTCAAATCAGTAAAGGTGAGGAGATTTTAAATTTTCAATCATACCTTTATCATGTGCTCAATAATTTGATTATTGATTACTATCGAAAGCGAAAAAGTGTGTCGCTTGATAGTTTGGCAGATGATGGATTTGATCCGAAAGGGTCGACTGGAAATGAAATTTTTGCTCACGCTGAATATAGCCAATTATTAAAAAGACTTGAAACACTACCACAGCAAGATCGTGACGTGGTGATTATGCGACATGTTGATGGGCTTCAAATAAAACACATTGCACAAGTGCTTGGGGAAACAGAAAACAGTGTGTCAGTAAGACTTCATCGAGCAGTAAAAAAGTTAAAGCAATACTTTCATGAACATGAATGATCAATTTGAAACCATGATGCATAGTGCGCAAAAACAAGTTCTTACATCAAAAGAAAAAGAACTTTTGTATGGAACTATTCGTGATGTGATGAATAATCATCCAATCGTACAAAAAACCTCTAGTGTTTCACCGTGGATGAACTATTTAGCACACCATGTTCGAATGGTCGCAACTATTGCTGTTCTGTTTTTTGTTGTGACATCTAGTGTTTTTGCTGAACAAGCGATTCCTGGTGATATATTTTACGGCGTAAAGACAGGTGTAAATGAAAAAGTGCTTGGTTGGTTTGCAACTTCTGTGCAGAGTAAAGAAGAATGGCAACTTGCTATTGCAGATCGAAGATTGAATGAAATTCAACATCTATCAATGAAGCAAAAGCTTTCACCCGAGTTACAAGCAAAGCTCGAAGAGCAAATCAAAACTCGAACTGCAACGTTTGATAGTGATGACGTTCAGCGTAATGAAGCCTCTAATATTCCTGATAATCAGATCATACAGAAAGAAGTTTCAGTACAAGAAGAGACAGCACCGAAGGCTGCCATGATGACGACAACCGTCTCAGTAAATGTAGAGCCGCAAAAAGAAGATTTTTCTGCAAAAAAAATAGCACAACCACTTATTCAAGATGTGGATATTGAAAATATTAAGAATGAACTTGTTGCTGAAAAGACAAATCTTGAAAAAGCAAAAAATCGATTAAGAAAGATTGGTATGTACACAAAGGTGCGGGCACGAATTATCCGTGCTGAGAATAGTATTTTTAATGCAGAACAATCATTGAAGCATGGTGAAACTGAACAAGCATACATTCAAGTACAAGTTGCAAGAAAGTTATTACAATGTTCAGTATCTATCATGAATACACAAGATGATGGATCTTCATCTCTCATTTCACAAAGTTGTGGCTCTCTGCTGAATAAGGATCAAGAAGAAGAGTCTTCATCACGCATAGAAATTCTAGATCAGAAAAACTCAGATTCAAATCAAGAGGGAAAAGTTCAAGGTGCCCACAGTGATGAGGAAATTTCTGATGATTCTCAAAAAAGTATTTCTAATGTTAGATCTAGTATTCAACTAAAACCAGATTTACTTCGAAAGAATCAATCAGAATAATTTCTGCATGAATAACACACGAAGTCATTTGTTAAATCTATATCAAAAAAAACGATATATCATCGTACTGCAGGTTTTATCGTTATGTGTTTTTGGTGCATGTCTTTTTTTTCGAATATTACCGACGGTAGCTTTTGATATCCATTTTGGAAACTTCGTACAGGGATACATGAGCACCTATATAACAACAGCAATGATCGTCATTACTGATATTTTTGACCCATCAATGCTTTTTGTGGTTTCTCTTGCTGTTTCCTTGTTTTTTGTCTCACAAAAGAAATATTTTTGGGCTGTATTTTTTATAAGTACAATAAGTGTGGCAAATATTTCGGCAGGGATATGTAAATATCTTTTTGAGATTGATCGCCCAACAAATCAACTTATTGAAGTATCGGGGTGGGGATTCCCGAGTGGGCATGCGACTGGTGTTGCAGTATTTTTTTTTCTTATTACTTACGCAATAGAAAAAAAAGTTCATAAATCAATTGTTACTGGTATATGGCTATGTACGAGTCTGGTTCTTGTAGTTGCAACAGGTGTAAGTCGTGTATATCTTGGTGCTCATGCAACCACAGATGTTCTGGCAGGTTTTGCCCTCGGTGTATTTTGGGCAACAGTTGGGATTATGTGTTTTGAATATATACAACGTTATGCAAAATAATATTCCAGTAATACTCTCAGGTCTTGAGGCGAGAAGAGAATTATCAAAAACCTTACAAGAAAGAGTTCGTAAACTAGGCCATGCACCTGTTCTTGCTATCGTTTTGATCGGAGATGATAGTGCTTCTGCTACCTATGTGCGAAATAAGGAGAAGTTTGGTGAATCAATTGGATGTACAGTGAAAACAATTTTTTTACCATCCACGATTAGTCAAACTGATGCTGAATTGGTGGTGAGTGAATTGGATCAGGATCCAACTATTGATGGTATTATTGTGCAACATCCCGTGCCACAACATCTCGTGTTCACTCAAATTGTGAATCGTGTTAGACCCACAAAAGATGTCGATGGTTTAAAAAAGGACTCTGAGTCGATACCTGCAACAGCTCGCGGGATATTGTCTCTACTTCGTTTTTATCATATCGATATAGTTGGAAAGCATGTCGTTGTTGTTGGGCGTTCGCATATGGTTGGACTTGCAACAGGACTTCTTCTCTTACAGCAAGACGCTACAGTTACATTTTGTCATTCAAAGACAATCAATCTGAAACTCTATACCTCTCAAGCAGATATTCTTGTTGTTGCTTCAGGAAAACAAGGACTTATTACGAAGGAGTGTGTTCGACCAAATCAAATTATTATTGACGTTGGAATTCATAAAACAGAGAAGGGGATTGTTGGAGATGTTGATATACATTCGGTAGGTGAGGGTATTCAAGCTATTTCTCCAGTGCCGGGGGGAGTGGGTCCAATGACTGTGTATGCCTTATTTGAAAATTTAGTAGATACGGTAGAGCGTCATGCTATGTAAGAAAGTGATGATATAATCGTCTCATTCATTACAGAAGTGTTATTAATATAATTATTATCTATGCAGCCACAATCACAGGTATTTACACGATATGTTCCGTTAGTAGCGATTATGTTGTCGTTGTTCCTTCTTGTTCAAGTTATTAATGGTTTAAAAATGAGTAGAACAATAGGAGATACAGCGATGCCCTCAAATGTGATCTCGGTTTCGGGTGATGGTGAGGCTTTTGCAATACCTGATGTTGCAATGTTTACTTTTAGTGCAAGTGCAACAGGAAAAGATGTTGATGATGCACAAAAGCAAGTAACAAAAATTATTGAAGCTGCACTTGGGAAAGTAAAAGAACTTGGGGTTGATAGTAAAGACGTTAAAACAACTGATTATAGTGCAAACCCAAAGTATGAATACATAAATGGAGTGTGTACCTCTGGAGGTGTTTGTAAACCATCCACACAGAATCTTATTGGTTATGAGGTAAGTCAGACAATTGCTGTGAAAGTAAGAAAAGTTGATGATGCTGGTAAAATTTTGGGTGCAATTGGGGGAACGGGGGTTACCAATGTGAGTGGCCTTTCATTTACTGTTGATGATCAAACTGCTATTGAGAGAGAAGCACGAGAGAAAGCAATTGCAAAAGCAAAAGTTAAAGCTGAAGAACTAGCGAAAGATCTCGGAGTTTCACTTGTTAGAATTGTGAGTTTTAATGAGAATGGAGCAATGCCAATGTTTTATAAAGCAGATATGATTTCTGCACGAGATATGGGCGGAGCGATGACGGAAGCGGCAAGTGTGCCACTACCTATGGGTCAAAACAAAGTTACCTCAAATGTTACGATTACGTACGAGATACGATAAAGACTGTTTTCGGTTTAGTTAATTGTCACAGTTCATACGCGACAAAACCCTCATGTTGAGGGTTTTGTCGCGTATGAAAGGGCTTTGACAGGGATGTTATTAAAGTGTATTATCTTTATATCACCCGAGGGGTGTTTTTTCTTACCTTTTTACTATTTACTTACCATATCATGTCACTTATTGATTATATCCGGGACACACGAGGAGAGTTAAAGCATGTAAGCTGGCCAACCAGAAAACAAGCTATTATTTTTACTGTGATTGTTATCGTTCTTTCGCTCGTTGTTTCTATTTACCTTGGAGTTCTCGATACCTTGTTCTCTTTTGGGCTTGAAAAAATAATTTCAAACTAAATCATGTCAAAACAAAAAATTGAAGAAGGAAGAAATTGGTATGTTATTCATACATACGCGGGATATGAAAATGCTGTGATGAGAAATCTTAAACAGCGTATTGAGTCACTTGGTATGGAAGACAAGATTTTTAATGTTATTGTCCCAACTGAGAAGAAAGTCAAAATTAAAGGAGGAAAAAGAATTGAAGAAGAGGAAAAGATTTATCCTGGATATATATTGGTTGATATGGTTGTAACTGATGATTCTTGGTATGTTGTGCGTAATACACCACGAGTAACTGGGTTTGTTGGTTCAGGTGTATATCCGGTGCCTATTGATAAAAAAGAAGTTGACATGCTTTTTGCTCGAATGGATGCAAATAAGGTTATTCACTCTATTGATCTTACGATTGATGATGCTGTGATGATTGTTGACGGACCGTTTAAAGATCTTGAAGGCAAGGTGAAAGAAGTTGATGCGGAGAGAGGGAAGGCAAAAGTTCTTGTTTCTATGTTCGGACGAGAAACTCCTGTTGAGCTCGATTTCTTGCAGATAAAGAAGATTTAAGGTAGTCTAGTAACCCTATTATGGCAAAGAAAATAACAAAACAACTCAAGGTCCTCCTTCCTGCAGGAAAGGCAACACCAGCGCCACCAATCGGTCCTATCCTTGGACAGGCCGGTATTAACATTGGTGAATTCATCAAGCAGTACAACGACCAGACTCGAGAGATGATGGGGGAAAATATCCCAGCAGAAATTACCGTATACGAAGACAGAAGCTTTACTTTTGTTCTCAAGACCCCTCCAGCTTCAAGTCTTATTCTTAAAATGATTGGAGGTGAAAAGGGTTCTGGAAAGCCAAA
>CAZYGU010000010.1:21329-25329 GCA_964646785.1 uncultured Candidatus Saccharibacteria bacterium
TCAGTCCTTTACAACGGAGAATTCGTGCGCTTCAACCGAGGATTGTCGCTTGTTGTTCTGTTGCTTACCTCTCTTGTCCCGTCATTGGTGACGGCACAGCAGAATGTTTCTCCGAATCTTGCCACTTCGGTACCGAGCCAGTTCTATGTGGATCGGTATGCACCTGGCACATTCGGATTGGTCAATGGATTTCAGGGACGTAACAACGTCCTTCAGATGTCCACTGGCCCGAATCAGGATCTCGTAAATCGATCACCTGGGTTTCAGTCAACATTTTACAACACCCAGGGCATGAAAACGGATGTGAACACTGCCGGATCATGGCTGTTTCAGTCCGACATCTTTGTCGACGCTTCGTGGACAAATTCGAGCAACGGTCTCATTCGTTCCGATATCTGGGCGACCGCGACGGATGATGCTGGGTTCGCAAACCCTTCCGCATATCCGATTGTTGGTGTAACCAATTATCTCGGAGCACTTCGCTTCCGTGGGTACGACGTGAATACCGGTGCTTGGCTCGACTTCGGTAACTCAGTTAACCTCAATTCCTGGAATACGCTCGGGATGGGGTTTGATGTTATTACGAACACGTTCAGCTACTACGTGAACGGTTCTCTCGCTGCTTCTATTGTTGGAGGTAACACTTCAACAGGGGTAGCGAACATTATGTACCAGATGTACAACTACAATGACCCGTCACTTCCTGGTGTTCCTCTCAATTTGGGGAATCCGAGCCAGCCTGGCTACAACGTGAACTGGTCAATGACATCTACTACTGTCCCCGAACCTAGCACTTATGCACTGTTGGCAGCGGGACTCTCTGTTCTTTTCTTTGCATATCGTCGACGCTCGCATACGATGGCTAGCGTCGTTCAGTAGCAAGTTTTGACTACCGTCATTCCTAAGAGGGGTGGCGGTAGTTTTGCTTAGAAATTATTTTTCCCTTCTTTTTTATATAAATTTGTAATGAGGGTATTTTGACAATAGAAAAAAACTGAAGTCTTGTTTTTGTTTCGCTTTGTTTTTTAGTAACGGAATGGTACCAATAAGGCAGAGCGTGAACCTTGCCACAAACAATACAACCCTGAGGTGTTTCATGTTGGATGCCACCTTAAAAGGTATTATCCAAGAAGCAGGAAGTCAGTCGAGAATTCGTGCCCAAGATCGGTATATCGACACACACGAAGAACTACTTCGAGTCGTTGAGAAACTGCGTTCTGTTGGTATTCGCATTGTTTTGACTCAAGGAACATTTGATTTGTTCCACGTCGGACATGCACGATATTTACGCAAAGCGCGAGAACACGGTGACGTACTTATTGTCGGTGTTGATGATGACACCAAGGCGCGAGCGAGGAAAGGGGAGAATCGTCCGGTCGTTCCTCTTGAGGAACGGATGGAAATTCTCACTCAGACTCGCAGTGCTGATATCGTTACCATCAAACGTCACGATGATCCAAAGTGGTATCTCATAAAACTCATTCATCCTGAGGTGCTCATCGCTGTACAAGGAACATATGATCCTGATGAAATCACCGCACTCAAAGAACACTGTGGTGAAGTCATTGTTTTGAATCGCCAGGCAGAGACGAGTACTAGTGCAAAGGTAAGAAAACTAGTTCTCGATGGAGCCGATATTTTGAGTCGGGTTCTCTCGGAAACGCTTCCTGAAAGAATCGTTGAGCTTTTGAGACAGAACATTCCTGAACTTCTCAAGGATGCGTACCAAAAGATGAGAGAAGGTGACTGATGAAAAAAATCATCGTTGCATATACTCCCGTGTTTCATGCGGGGTATCTCGAGCTGTTTGGAAAGCATCCAGATACAGAAAGATTTGTGGTTTTCGGTCAGCAGATTATTGCTGATTTCGACCATCTCCTGAGAAAAGATATCCGTGCCATTGATCCAGAAGACATGGTTTCTATGCTTCGGGGTCTCCGTCTTTTTCGATCTGTTCATGTGCTCAATTCATTTTTTATAGAGCACATACTGAGGGAAAAACCTGATATCGTAATGCCGGACGAAGATGAGTCCCATTACGTTGCAGAGAAGTATTTTCCTGGTTTGCCTGTTACATTCGATACAACGTTTCTTCGTTGGGACAAGTCTCGTTCTCTCAAAGAAGTACCCGTTGTGTCTGAGGTGACGACCACTCAAGAACTTAATCAAATGTTTGCAAAGCAAGCATTTGATGAGTCACAAAAAAGTTCTGATTGGTGGAGGCAGGTTGGGGCGGTTATTGTGAAAGATGGCCACATTGTTTTGTCTGGCCACAATCAGCACATGCCGTCGCCACATACACCGTATGTGTTTGGTGATCCAAGAGGTCTTTTTACCAAGGGTGTGAGAATTGATCTTACGACAGCAGAACATGCAGAAGCTAGTGTTATTGCAGAGGCTGCGCGTCGAGGTATTTCACTTCTCGGAACATCGATCTATGTAACCACATTTCCGTGTCCTATGTGCGCGCGACTTATCGCACATGCTGGTATTGCGGAGTGTTACTTCTCAGAAGGGTACGCTGTCCTCGACGGAGAGAGTATTCTCACGGGAGCAGGTGTGAAAATTGTTCGAGTGGTTGATAGTAGTAACTCCTCCGATGTGTAATCGGAGGAGTTTGTTTTTTATGTTTTGATGTGATAGTTTTGCCGAAGATTTGTTACCTTATTTACGATCACAAGGAAGGAATCGTGTCTCACTTTGACCATACACATGCACGCACAGACGAGCAGAGAGAGCAAATGCTCGAGCTTGAGCAGAGGGGTATTTGTCCTTTTTGTCGCCAGCACTTTGAAGCTAATCATAGGAACCCTATTATCCATGAAACAGCTCATTGGTTGGTAACAAAAAACGACTATCCGTATGAAGGAGTCGAAGAACAACTTCTTCTTGTTCCGGCTCATACTCACGTGTCGAGTATCAGTGAACTTTCAGTGGAAGTGTGGGCAGATTTGTTTGTTATGATGTCTTGGATTACGAACCATATTTCGTATCCTGGTGGATCCTTCCTGATGAGGTTTGGTGATACCAAGTACACAGGGGGAACTGTTGATCATTTGCACGCACATCTTTTTTTTGGAGTATCACGTGACGATTCACAGTCGTCGATGAAGGTGAAAGTTGGGTACTCTAGATAGAAAGTTTTTGTGTACTACTGACAAACAAAAGCACCACTAGCAAAAGCTAGTGGTGCGTTTTTCATACACGGAGATATGTTTCCAAAATAGTTGGGTACTCATCTTCGGGAGTTGTACCAAAAAGAGCACTTTCAACAATCTTCCAATCATCCAAATCGAATTCTGGGAAGAAAGTATCTCCTTCGATCTGAGCCAAGACTCGGGTCAGAATCAGTCTGTCAGCGAAACCAAGTCCTTCTCGATATAGCCCAGATCCTCCGATGATGTATTGCTCGTTTCTGTTTGAAACTGCAAATGCTTCAGCAATAGAACGAACAATTTCTGCCCCAGGCATGTCGATATCTCTGCATCGTGTGACGACAACGTTCTGTCTGTCAGGGAGTGGTTTTACTGGAAGCGAGTTCCATGTATTTCGTCCCATGATGACCGTATTTCCTTGCGTGATTCGTTTAAACCGCAACAAATCACTTTTCAATGTCCACGGAATAGTTCCACTTTTTCCGATGACACCGTTTTGGCTTACAGCAGCGATGATTGTTACCATCAATACTCCTAGATTGCAGCGGGGATGCCGGGAATGGCAGGATGTGGATAGTAATCCGAAAGAGAAAAGTCTGTTGCACGAAAAGCAAACAGATCGTCTCGAGGAGTCATCGTAACAGTTGGAAATGTTCTGGGTAAACGATCGCGAGAAAGCATTTCCTTCACAGCATCAATCTGATCTTCGTAGATATGAGCATCAGAGGTGCTGTGAATGAACTCCTTCGGTGTGTAGCCGGTTACGTGCGCGAGCATCATTGTGAGTGCTGCGTACTGAACCATATTCGAGGGAACCCCGATTGGAAAATCAGCTGACCGTTGAA
>CAZYGU010000011.1:0-19653 GCA_964646785.1 uncultured Candidatus Saccharibacteria bacterium
TCGAACCTGGGACATCCTCCTTAACAGGGAGGCGCTCTACCGACTGAGCTATCGCGGAATGTATGTATTTCTCAAAACTATATCGGGAATAACTTTACCGACTGGTCACCCATAAATCTCTGTTGAGATTTTGCGCAACCCCACCTCGGCCCGTCGGCCTCCGGTCTTGCGACTGGGTCCCGTCCCAGTCTCACTATCGCGGAATATGTTCTTTATGGGAACAGAAACGATTATAACAGAAAAATAATTGATGAGAAGAGGGGGAGAAGAGTAGAGAGTTTTTGGCGGTTAGTTTACAGTATAGGTATGTATATTAAAGTCTGGGCAAACCCTGGTTCGAAGAGAGAAATAGTTGAAAAGGTGAATGATTATACCTTTGAGATTTCTGTAAAGGAACCAGCCGAAGGGAACAGAGCTAATACTCGAATCATAGAATTACTTGCGCTGGAGTTCCATATTACTCCAAAGCAGGTTCGGTTCATTTCGGGTCACCAATCAGGAAGTAAGATGTTTTCTGTTCCTGACCTTTGATACAATATAAATGAGGGATTAATCGTTAATCAAAAAAACATATGCAGAAAAACATTAAAGCGACAGGTATTGAAATCACTCCCGCAATCTCAGATTATGTTGAACGAAAATTTTCTGCTTTTGACCGATTTGTGCAGGATGAGAATTCTTCATTGTGTAATGTTGAAGTAGGAAAAACTACAAATCATCATAAACAGGGGGATGTGTTTCGTGCTGAAGTAAATCTTCGTATCTCAGGAAAAAACTTTTTTGCAGCTTCAGAAAAAGACGATTTGTATGCCGCTATCGATGAAGTAAAAGACGATATTCTCCGAGAAATTACTACAGAAAAAGATAGATCAACAACTGTGATGAGAAGAGGAGCTTTAAAACTAAAAAATATATTAAAGGGTTTAGATTGGAGAAAAAAGTAATCGTTATTTACTGATGCACAAATTAGATCAAACCGTGAATAGGGCACTCTCTTTTGGAGTCTTGTTCGGCGGTCTGTGTTTGGCGCTTATTATTTGGTTTCTTGCGTATACACAAACAAAATTAGATGCATTCACCAGCTTAGCTCAAGTGGAATACTTCGAATCAAGATAATTACGCATTCTGGAATCCGTTATTGAAGTCATTCCAAGACATCTCTTTTCTTCCTTCAGGGATTACATATTCTGGGGTAAATATTCCTTCTATAATAGTAGCTTTTGTGATGATAACCCTGATGTCTTTTCCTGCACGATGCATGATTGTGAATGCTTTTGGCCAGCCACTATATGCACGTACTTTACGGAGATTTATTTCAGCACTATCAGTCATGACAATTTCAGCATCACTTTTTTTGACCATTGAAACATAGGTTGCATTTTCGTGAAGTTGCTCTACTTCTTGTATGGTTCCCCCTATCCACTTTGGAATAACTTCAGCAAGAAGTTCACCGCCTGCATGTGCAAGTATTTGTTCGAGCTCATCTGCATAAGGTGGCCATTCACCAGGGATAGTAATTTTCTTTTGTAGAAGGATTGGGCCGTGATCCATTTCAGCGTCTATTCTCATAATTGTTATACCAGCTTCTTGTTCATTAAGAATTGTTCCTTGGATAGGTGCAGGTCCTCGAAGTTTTGGAAGTAGTGATGGATGAACATTTAACGTTTGGAATGTCGGTAATTCGAGAATGTGCTGCGGGATTATTTTTCCATACGATGCAACGATAAACAGTTGATAGCTGAGCGTGGATAGTTGTGATGAGAATTCAGAGTCCAACTTTTTAGGTTGAAGAACGAGAATCTTTCGTGCTTCCGCCCAAACTTTGACTGGTGGAGGCGTCAGGGTCATATGCCTTCCTTGAGGTTTATCTTCACGAGTTACAACAGCACTCGGAAGGAGTCCTTTCTTCTCAAGTTCATCAAGGATAATGACTGCAAATTCTGAAGTTCCAAAAAATACAAATGATGGAGAATTAGACATTTTTTTTATTTGCTCGAGAGCGTGCTTTCATAACCTCTGGTTCGATTTCTTCAAGTTCTGTTGCTGTATCAATAAACAGTATTCCATTTAAGTGGTCAGTCTCGTGTTGAAAGACTTGTGCCATGAGACCAGACACTCCTTTTTTGAAAAAAATTCCTTGTTCGTCGTATGCTTCGATACTTGCTTTGGTAGATCGTTTTACTTTTCCATAGAGATATCTTACAGAGAGACATCCTTCCTCCATCGCTTTCTTTTCTTTTGAAAGTTTTGTGATAACCGGATTTATAAACACCATATCTGGATAGGGGACAGATTCATCGTCACCTTTGACGATGTTCATTACTTTTCCAGACACAACAAAGATACGAAGTGATACTCCGATTTGTGGGGCAGCAATAGCTATGCCGTCATCTTGAGAGGCTAAAGCTTCTTTCATATCACTGAGGATTTTTTGGATTTTTGGAGTAGGAATGTCACTTAGCGGTACCTCCTTGGCAATATCTCTAAGTACCTTCTCGTGTCTATCTAATATTGGCTTCATAGTATAGAAACTCTAGCATATTTTATTTATTAAAAAAGAATCGCCCTCCAGATAGAATCTGGAGGGCGATCAACACACAGGTTAATGAGATGCCTTTCGAAGTGCCAAAAGGTTTGCTTTCGTTTTGATCGCATACCTTTTGACTGCTGTGTTGGATACCGACACAAAGAAATCATACTTCATTTTTGCGTCGAGCCAACGACGAGCTGCTCTTCGTGCATGTGCGGGTCCATTGTGGGCTGCTGCAACGAACTGAATCAAGTCATCGTGGTTTCTTTCTGGGAGTCTTTGCAGTGTTGCAAATTCATTTCCAGAAAGTCCTTTTACCATGACTGCGATATTGTGAATCGCAAACAGATACGCTGCTCTGTGCTGAAGTGCCCCTCGAATGTTTGCCACGCTTTTTGGAATTCTACCCTTACTCAATGATCGTGAGACCATCGATGCTCCTTCAATGCGCCCGTCACTGTCGTAGACGGCTTTTGAAGTAAACTGGTAGAATCCAAATGAAGCGTAACGATCGTTTACCGCCGGAATAGCGTAGACAAATTCTGGTCCATAGTTTCGGACAAGAAAATCCAAAACTTGGATGTTGAGATCACCGTCAGCGCTTGGCATGATTTCTGTCATACCGTATGCAACGAGATCCTCACCAGAAATTTGATACGTGAGCTTCTTTACAAGCGAGAGCTCGTGTTCGGTCATGTGATAGAGTGAGCCCATCTCTTTCCACTGAATTGAATTTCGAACAAGTCGAACTTCAGTTTCAGCTGCGGAGATAAACTCATTCAGGGTGACATGAGTTCTGTTCTTCCGGTAGTCAGAGATGAGCTCGTGATGAATTGTCCTCACAATCGCAGCTTCTTTGTAGCACGCGATTTTGACCACCCAGAGACTGTCCAGCTGACGAACAGGATCGACTGTTACTTTTGATGGAACCCTTCCTCGTACACCAGTGTATGCGATGTAGAGATCTCCCAGAATTCTTCCTTCAAGACCTTTGGTAGTGAAGGTTCCCAGTCGGTCTGAAATCTTTGAACTAACTCCGCGGCATTCTCGTGTCTTCGCTGACACCGGGATTGAATACACCAGCATCAGTACAGCAACGAGTAATCTCATATACTCTCCTTGATAATGATCAGGGCTAGGTCTTTTTTGACCTTTTCTGTTTTAAATTATATCAAATTTATTGTATAATGTCAATAAATGAAATGGCGTCATTGATTGCCATTTTACAGTAAACTTTCTGGATCAACTTTCACCATAATATGGCGGGGAAGAGTGATGATTTTTTTGAGAAAATCCTTGTGTGGCCAATCAGTTGCTTTGAAGCGAAAAAGGATATTCAATACAACATTTCCTCTTGCGCTTAAATTTGCACTTTCAAACGGAGCTGGTTCAAACTCTTGTAAGTATTCTGTAACCGAATCAAATTCAGGTTCTACAATATTTCTTTTTCCTTCTATCGTTAATTTTACGAATGTACTATAGGGAGGATAAGAGAATTTTTTTCGCTCTTCAATTTCATCTCGGTAAAAATCAACTACATTTCCTTTGAGAGCATAATCAAGGATTTTTTCATTTCCGTTTCGTGTTTGAATGATGAATACTTTTTGAGCACGCGTGCGAAGTGTGAGAAGGATATAAAGAATTTTCTCATTGATACGAAAATCTGGAAGTGAAAAGAGTGAATCGATTGATCCTACAGCAATATTTTCAATGGATTCTTCCATATAGAGCAGTGCCATCTCTGTACCAACAAGAATACTTCCTGGTGTTTCCTCAAATTTACGCATGATTGTGCGTGCTTGTTTATCAGTTTTTACTACATCTTTATCGATGCGAAATACTGTTGAGTTTGGAAATCGTTTTCGTATTTCTTCCTCGATAAGCTCTGCTCCAATACCGAGTGTTTGTAATTTCCAACTGTCGCAGTGAGTGCACCGCTCAAGGGTATCTCTCTTTTCACCGCAGTGATTACACATGAATATGTTTTCATCTTTTCTTTTATAGAGAGTGATAGGGGCTCCGCATTGTTTGCATGTCACCACTTGTCCGCAGTCACCACATACAGTTGTTGGAGCAAGTCCCTTTCGTGCTGAAAAGATAAATAATCTTTCATTGTCTTCTGTTGTCTTATCAATGAGTGCCTCAAGCTCTCGGGAAAGTACTCGAAAGCCTTCTTCAAATTTTCCTTTTGGCAGCTTCATATCCACCTTGAGACATTCCGCAGAAGTAAGTGTTCGAAACTTTAATGGAAAGAGTTCAATATATTCATCATTTTTTTGTCTCCAAAGTGTATCGATTGAGAGCATGAGATCACCGAGTAATAATTTGATACCAGAATGCTCAGCAAAATATTTTACAAATACTCTGATATCAATATATGGACGAGTGAGGGTTCTATAGGAACGAGAATTTTCTCTATCAAGCACAATACTCCCTAAACCTTTTCTTGCGATAGAAAGAAAAGGGGGAGTTCCAATAATGAGAATAGGATGAGTTTCATTTGAAATTAATTCGATTGCTTCCAAAAGTTCCTTTTTCGATAAGCCGCTATGGAGAATACAGGTATATTTTTCAATTCCTTTTTCGAGTGTTTTTTTTGCTTGCCGAATGTCTTCGAGTGTCGGAAGGCAGAAAAAGACTGAAGAGTGCTTTGCAAATTCTCCACGAATGAATCCTTTGTATTGTGCAAATCGTTCCTGATCAGTGTCTTGAATAACAAGAACTTCAGGTTTGGTACTTGTTGTTTTGATTTGTATTACTGATGGAATTTTCGCTCCATGCTCAAGAACGAATGAAGGAATCATATTTTGTAGTATTGATCCTGTGGGTGCGCCATAATAGTGTGCTGTACGTGATGCAGCATCAAAGAACGCTTTCGGAAGAAAGTGTTCATTTACTACCTTTCCAATTTTTTTTAAGGTGAACGTCGAAGATTTAATTTCCGACTTATTCTCAGGTATAGGTGCCTCATCGATTACGATGGCATACTGACTTTTTTTTCTTAGGGGAATTGAGACAAGGGAACCAAGTGGTACTGTATCTGGCCCGAAATAGGTAAGGGTCTCTTGGTTGATGCCTCTACTAATTGGTATGACTGTGTAAACTTTCATGTACCCCTATACTAATGACAGGAGAGCTTTTTTACAAACGGAAGGAGAATTATTCTTAAAACGAGAGTTCAAATATTTCACCTCGTGATTCAACAAAAATCTTTCTTTCGCTATCAATAATGAATTGTGCAATAGGGGTTCTCACGAGAGGTTGAAAATTTTGAATGTTTTTTCGATCAATTTCAATTGCGTATACACCTTGGTCATCTGCAAAAAGGACAGCCTGACTGTAGCTATTGAGAAATCCTAGGGACCGTATGTTATAGACAGACGATACTACGGTAATACGGCTACTACACACTCCTTCGTTACAAAATGCTTCAGGTGTTTTATTTGAATCCCCAAGCCATTCAGCAAATACAGCATTGTTTTGTGCCCAAATAGCAACTGTGCCATCTTTTGATACTAGTTTGTCTTGCTCACTTGGAATGGTGAGGGTATCAAATTGTGCGCGGTATTTTTTGTATTCGTCGCCGTTACTTTGAAGATTTGTTCGTTTTGGATTTTGAAGAGTAGAGAAACTTATTAATGATGCTTTTGTTTCAGGTTTTACAAGTACATCTTTTGCCCATGGGTAATAATCAAAATGGTTTACTGAAAATTGATGTTGACCATTATCGAGTTTAGAAATAATGTGTGTTTCATTGTCTTGTCGTGTTGTGTGTTCCACGACTCCATCAACAGCAATTTGTGATCCTGCGAGCTCAGCAGTAACACTTACTTCACCTCCATTTGGGTTTTGGTGTCGAGTTCTTTGATTTGAAGAACGGACAAAAACAATGACCGCAAGTCCAATAAGGATCAGGAGTACCACTATGACCATTTTTACGTTTTCCTTCATTCGGCATATTGTTTCAAAATATGAACAAAAACACAAATAATCTTGTGTTTAAGCTCTAAAAGCTATAAGCTGTCAGCTATAACCAACTGAATTTCATGTCATTTTTTTCCAAAAAACTGGGAATAGATCTAGGGACGACAAGTGTTCTTGTGTATGTTCCTGGAAAGGGAATTGTACTTAATGAACCCTCAGTTGTAGCTATTTCTGAAGAAGATAAAAAGATTCTTGCGATTGGTCTTGAGGCAAAAAAAATGATTGGAAAGACTCCGGATTCGATTGTTGCGTACAGACCTATGAAAGATGGTGTTATTGCAGATTATCGAGTGACAGAAGCAATGCTTCGTTACTACATGACAAAGGCGTTAGGAAGATTCAATATTGCAAAACCAGAAGTACTCATTTCGGTTCCTGCTGGAGTAACATCAACAGAGAGACGTGCTGTCGTCGAAGCTGCAATAAAAGCTGGTGCAAAAAGTGCATATGTAGTAAAGGAACCAATTCTTGCAGCTATTGGAGCAGGTATCCCGATTCATGAACCTGTTGGACATATGATTGTTGATATTGGTGGTGGAACAACTGATGTAGCGGTAATCTCACTTGGGGGTATTGTTGCGTCAACGTCAGTGAAATGTGCTGGGAACCGTATCGATGTTGCAATTTCCGATTATATTAAAAAGACATTTAATCTTGGTATTGGAGATAAAACGGCAGAGGAAATAAAAATTAAAATTGGTTCAGCAATTCCACTTGATGAGGAACTAACGATGAGTATTAAAGGAAGAGACTATGTTTTAGGACTCCCTCGTTCGGTTGAAATAAAAACAAATGAGATAACCAAAGCGATTAGTAAAGAACTTCGCGATATTGTAAAAGCGATTAAAGATGTTCTTCAGGAAACTCCTCCTGAGCTTGCGTCAGATATTATTGATAAAGGGATTATTATGACTGGTGGTTCGTCGCAACTTCGAAATCTTCCAGAGCTTGTATTTCGTCGTACTGGAGTAAAGGCAGTTCTTGCAAAGGATGCTCTCTATTGTGTCGCGCGTGGAACAGGTATCGCTCTCGAACATTTGGATATATACAAGAAAAGTATTATTGCGAAAAGATAGATATAGATAACTATAGCTAGTTTTACGTTGTTAATTATATTAAAAAAAGGCCCCTGAATAAGGGGGCCAAAGTTGTAACGGAACCAACGTATGTGTGCTGTTGCACATTCTATACGTGAGCTTGTGAGGCTCATGTTCCGTTCACAGATCTCCGTTAGTGAGTTGTGGAAGCGCTCGGCTAGGGGACCAGTGGTCCCCATCGCGCGGCGCCGTTTTTGGGACCATTCTGGCCCTAGCCGATAGTGAACAGTTACAAAGATGATCTTATCATAATTAAAAAATATGTCAAGTATCATGAATAAATGACATCAATCTACGGTACTGGTAAGCTATATGCTATCTATGTCGTTTTTTATTGATCATCACAATCTTCATCACGCATATCTTATTGTTGGAGAAAGAAATCTAATTCGAAAAGATCTTTTTTCATTTCTTGAAGATCAACTCTCATTCTCTCTTCGTGCAAATCCAGATTTTTGGATTGGCGAGCATGAAGTTTTTACAATTGATGATGCCCGAATGCTGACAACTCAGCATGAAAGGAAGTCGTTTTCTGGTGGAAGAAAAATATTTGTTATTTTTTCTGATGGAATAACCATTGAAGCCCAAAATGCACTATTGAAACTTTTTGAGGAGCCTATCGTCGGGAACCATTTCTTTTTGGTTATGTCAGAGGACAAAGATATTCTTCCAACACTTCGGTCTCGAGTACAGACTGTTGCTGTCACAGAGGAAGAAAAAACTTCAAAAGAAAAAGAACAGTTTGGAAGAAAGTTCCTTTCCTCATCAATTGGAGATCGTATGAAGCTTGTTTCGAGTATTGCCGAATCAAAGGATAAGGTTGAAGCAAAGCGACTTATTCGTTCTTTGATTGATACTATTCATAGTGAATGTTCAGATGAAAGGAGTCTTTTGCGAATGACCCCAGTACTTGAGGATCTCATGAAAACAGATGATTACCTTTCTGATAGATCACCATCAATAAAAATTCTTCTTGAGCATATTGCAAGTAGCGCACCGCATATTTCATAACATTTTTACCATGATACTTTTTACTCACGCTGTCGTAGGTGGTGCAGTAGGATCAGTGATACAAAGTCATCCTGTTCTCGCTTTTGGTGCGGGTTTTTTAAGTCATTTTCTTCTTGATGCAATTCCTCATTGGGATTATAAACTTGAATCGGGGACAAGCATTACTCCACAGAATAAACTTCAAGGAGACTTTTCGATTAACAAACA
Source organism: uncultured Candidatus Saccharibacteria bacterium (assembly GCA_964646785.1). GTDB lineage: Bacteria > Patescibacteriota > Minisyncoccia > Phycocordibacterales > Zambryskibacteraceae > JBGTNQ01. The sequence goes on from CAZYGU010000011.1 coordinate 8,830, forward strand.
ATTTTTATTTGATCTTATTAAAATAGGTACTGATATGCTTTCTGGTTTTGTTATCACGTATGTATTTATATATGGAAATATTCTGAATCCACAAGATTTTTTCGGTGGAAATATTTTCTGGGGGCTTGTCGGAGGGGTACTTCCAGATTTTTTGCAATTCGCTTATTACAAAACAAAAAAAGAACCCCTAACAAGTCTCCAGAAGTTCCATATATGGTCACACTCATCTATTCGATTACATGATTGGTATATTCTTGGTCCCACAATACAACTCCTTATTGTTACCTGTGTTGTTGTTCTTGCAAAATTGATTCATTGATTTTGGTCACTTCTCTGTTAGAATGTCACTACTGCAATGGCTTACAATTTTCAACCATTAAAACAAAAAATTTCTGAAACTGAAGAGTGGCTCAAAAAGGAGTTTTCTCAGATACGAACTGGACGAGCAACTCCTGTTATTCTAGATGCAGTTTCTGTTGAGGTGTATGGATCTATGATGGGAATACAGCAGGTAGCAAGTGTTACCATTGAAGACCCTAAAACAATTCGTATTTCACCATGGGATACGAGTCAAATAAAAGCAATTGAAAAGGGGATCATAGATTCAAATCTTGGACTTTCTGTTTCTGTTGATGATAAAGGTCTTCGTGTCATGTTTCCTGAACTTACTTCGGAGAGGCGAGTGCAACTTGTAAAGGTTTCTAAACAAAAGCTTGAAGAAGCACGAGTTTCTCTACGAAAGGAAAGAGAAGACACACGAGCAGATATTGCTGCAAAAGAAAAAGAAGGTGCTATGGGTGAGGATGAAAAATTTCGTCTCAACGATGAATTACAGAGCCTGATTGATCAGGCAAACGCTACACTTGACCAGCTAGCAGAAAAAAAAGAGAAGGAAGTACTTGAGTAAGAAATGAGCTCTCTATGAACGTTATTATTTTTATTATTATTTTAGCAGCACTTATTCTTGTCCATGAATTTGGTCATTTTATTGTTGCAAAAAAATTTGGAATCAAAGTTACTGAGTTTGGACTCGGATTTCCCCCAAAGGTTTGGGGTGTTCAAAAAGGTGAAACTTTGTACTCACTGAATGTGATTCCTTTTGGGGGTTTTGTGAAAATTTTTGGAGAAAATCCTGACGAGGAGTCAATTTCTGGTCCTGAGAAAGAAAGAAGTATTGTTCATAAAAACCGTGCAATTCAGGCGGCTGTATTGGTTGCAGGCGTTGCGTTTAACATTATCTTTGCATGGATTCTTATTTCAACTGGATACATTATGGGTCTACCAACACCAGTTGAACATACCGGACGAGGAGTGGTTGTAAATCCGCATGTTGTCATTACGGGTGTCCAATCAAATTCTCCTGCTGCTCTCGCTGATGTAAAAGCGGGTGATACGATTGTTGAGATTTCCTCTGGAAAATATATTGCAAAAGAAATAACTCCAGAGATCGTTTCAAATTTTATTGAGGCACACGGAAAGCAGGGAATCACACTTAATCTTACTCGGGGTGAAGAATTACTTTCAAAAAATATTAAAGCTGTAGAAGGTGTTGTTGAAGGAAAACTTGCTGTGGGTATCGGAATGGAAAATATTGGAACCCTTAAGTTACCAATACACCTTGCATTGTGGGAGGGAGCAGTAGTAACCGCTAGAACACTTGAGCAGGTAGTTATAGGACTCGGATCTTTCTTTGCTCAGATATTTGCGGGTAATCCTGATTTATCACAAGTTACTGGCCCTGTAGGTATCGTGGGTCTTGTGGGTGATGTTTCAAAACTTGGATTTGTGTACCTTCTTTCATTTACAGCTGTTATCTCACTTAATCTTGCTGTTATTAATTTACTACCGTTTCCTGCATTAGATGGAGGACGATTAGTTGTTGTAGCAATTGAAGCTATTATTCAAAGAGCGTTAAACCCAAAAGTGCTTAACTGGGTAAATGGTATTGGTTTTTCACTACTTATTCTTCTTATGATTGCAGTCACTGTTCATGATGTATTAAAATTGTTTTAAATATGAATCCTGAAAAACCCGAACTCGATATTCCAGCAGTTGAAGTCAAGTACGATCGCAAAACCTTGAGTCTAAAGAGGGATATACAAATGGCAGTTATTTTTCGCTTTTGTGAAGGTGATGTCCATAACACTGAGCGTGTTACAAAATGGATTAATTCCTGTTCAAAAGATTTTCGAGATATTTTTGAACAACGACTTATTCAAGATGATGGATTTTTGGAATTGTGTGAAACTAACCCAGATAAAGTTGTCGAAGAAATAACAGAAGAGCTAAAAAAACGCCATCAATTTCCTACTGTACTTGATGAAATGAGTGAAACAGAAGAAGCTGCGTAACTCTTCTGGGTGGCTCATTTGTACACATATCTACTGCTGTTTTTTGTTGTTCAAATAACAATGAACACACAAAAAAGAATACTGTCAACCCTTGTTTGCTCATAAGGCCAATCTACGCTACTATTTTGCAATGAATAGTTTTCAGTACAACACAAAAAATAACTCACTATTTCTCGTTGGTATGCCGCGATACCCCCGACACCTCATTAGTTTTTATATGTTTATTTCTCAATAATTTTTACAATGAAACAATCACAATTATTTACAAAAACTCGTAAAGAGGCTCCAAAGGATGAGGTATCAAAAAATGCTCAACTTTTAATTCGCGCAGGATATATCCACAAAGAAATGGCAGGTGTGTATGCTTACTTACCACTTGGACTTCGTGTTGTTGAAAATATTAAAAAAATTGTTCGCGAAGAAATGAATGCTATTGGGGGGCAGGAGTTGATTATGACTGCTCTTCAGCGAAAAGAGTTATGGGAGCAGACAAAGCGATGGGGAGACGACGTTGTTGATATTTGGTTTAAATCAGAATTGAAAGCAGGTGGAGAAGTTGGTTTTGGTTGGTCGCATGAAGAACCAATTGCGAATATGATGAAGAGCTTCATTGCAAGTTTTAGAGATCTTCCTGTTTTTGTGTATCAGTTTCAAACGAAATTAAGAAATGAACTCAGAGCAAAAAGTGGGATTATGCGCGGGAGAGAATTTATTATGAAGGACATGTACTCATTTTGTATTGGTGAGGATGATCATAATAAAATTTACAACGCGACAATTGATGCATATATGCGTGTGTACAACAAACTAGGAATCGGTGAAGACACATTTGTAACATTCGCATCTGGTGGAGCGTTTACGCAATTTAGTCATGAATTTCAAACAATTGCAGAAACAGGGGAGGATAAGATCTACATTAATAGAGAAAAAAAGATTGCTATTAATGAAGAGGTACTAAACGATGAAACACTTCAAAAACTAAATATTACTCGTGATGATCTTACTGAAGTAAATACTGCAGAAGTTGGAAATATTTTTAATTTTGGAACACAAAAATCTGAAGACCTTGGATTGTACTTCACTAATGAACAAGGGGAGAAGACACCTGTCTGGATGGGATCATACGGTATTGGTATCACTCGTGTCATGGGACTTCTTGTTGAAAAAATGTCTGATGACAAAGGGATTGTATGGCCAGAAGCTGTTGCACCATTCCATCTCCATCTTATTGAAGTGATGGGTAAAGATGGTAAACCAAGTGAACGTGCATTGGAATTATGCAAAAAACTTGAAGCAATCGGTGTTACAACCCTTCATGATGATCGTGATGTAAGACCAGGAGAAAAATTTGCAGATGCAGATCTTATGGGTATTCCATTGCAAGCTATTATTTCTGAGCGAAATAGTGCTGACAACACAATTGAAGTTAAGAAGAGAAAAACAGGACAAACTGAAATTGTATCTGAAGCTGACTTTTTGTCTGGAGAATTTGCGAAACTTTTCAATTAACATATGAAGTTTATAAAACCTGGAACATTCGAAAAGTTTAGAAAACTGGTCTCAAATGACATCGGTATTGATTTGGGTACTGCGAATACCTTGGTGTATGTTCGAGGTGCTGGAATTGTACTTAATGAGCCATCAGTAGTTGCAGTGAATCAAAAGACAGGACGTGTTGTTGCTGTTGGTACGGAGGCGAAACAAATGCTTGGAAGAACACCAGGTCATATTGTTGCTATCAGGCCGCTTGTTGATGGGGTTATTTCTGACTTTGAAGTTACTGAAGAAATGATTACGTATCTTATTAATCGTGCTCAAAAAGAAACAAAAAAAATGTTTGGGCCGAGAGTTGTTGTCGGAGTACCATCTGGAGTTACAAATGTTGAAATACGAGCAGTACGTGATGCAACGCGAAATGCGGGTGCAAGTGAAGTACATATTGTTGAAGAACCAATGGCAGCTGCTATAGGTATGAGACTTCCCGTTAAAGATCCCGTTGGATCAATGGTTATTGATATTGGAGGTGGTACTTCGGATATTGCAGTTATTTCACTTGGAGGGGTTGTTCGGTCAAAAAATTTGAGAATTGCTGGCGATAAACTAAATGCTGATATCACTTCGTATATTCGTGGTGAATTTAAAATTTTGATTGGTGAAAAAACAGCTGAGGATATTAAAATTGCCATTGGAGCTATTCTTCCAGGCGAAGTTCCTCTTGAGGCATCAATTAAAGGAAGAGATCTCATTACTGGTCTTCCGAGAGAAGTTATTATCACTGATGCAGATATTCGAGAAGCAATTTCACTTTCAGTAGCAAGTCTTATTGAGGCAACACGTGAAGTGCTTGAAACAACACCACCTGAGGTCTTGTCTGATGTGATGAATCGAGGAATTCATCTTGCTGGTGGAGGTGCGCTCATTAAAGGACTAGCACAACTTATTGAGGAAGAAATAAAGATTCCTGTACATGTTGCATCAGATCCGCTAACCGCAGTTGCACGAGGTACCGGTATCATTCTCGAAGATTTAGAGGGATTCAAAGAAGTTCTCATTCAAAACGAAGATGAACTACCATATCAAAACTAAGCAAAAAAAGAATCCAAGTGTGTTCCGTGCATTTATTGTTGTTGGAATATGTTTTCTTGTGTTTGGCGTCATATACGTAACAAAGACAGGATTTTTCTTTGGTATTTTTGGACATGCAGATGCTACTGTTGCATATACTGAACAATCGACTCAGTCACTTTTTGGTTCACTCATTGGTCATATAAAAAGTAATCAATCTCTACAAGATGAAAATACGAATTTAACTTACTCACTTTCTCAGCTTTCTGCTGTTGTCTCAGAAAGAGATATGTTATTGAGAGAGAATGAAACATTGAAGGGTGTTATTTCTGAAGCGTCTGGATCTGAACTTGCTCGGGTTGTATCAAGTCCTTCACAGTCCTTTTACGATATTATTGTTGTTACATTAAAACCAGAATCACAAGTGGTTGTTGGTGATTTTGTTTGGACACAGGGTAATGTTTTGTTAGGCACTGTTATTAGTAGAACTGGTAATCTAGCGCGAGTTGAACTTTTTTCAAGTATTGGAAAGGAGATTACAGGAAGACTTGAAAAAGACGGAACAGAGCTCATCCTTTCGGGACGAGGAGGTGGTAATTTCTTCATCGCTGCACCACGTGCATTACCAATTTCGGAAAATGATCTTATTTCACTTCCAACTTTTAGATCAAACATTATTGCCCGGGTTCGCACTACTGAAGAAGGAAGAGTAGATTCTTTTAAAAGCGTCTACCTTACCTCGCCAGTAAATGTCTTCTCTCTTTCTTGGGTACGAATATCACATGCAGAAATACAGTAAAAGAATACTTTTTGATTGCATTTGCCTTCTATCACTATTTCTTCTTCCGTGGTGGTGTACTCTTACCCTGTGTGTTGTTGGAATTTTTACTTTTTCATCATGGTTTGAGTCGTTAGGAATTATGTTTGTGTTTGACACTCTCTATAGCGGGGGGAGATCGTCATTTATTTCAACATTTCCTTTTTCGATAGGAATATCTATTCTCTTTCTCTTATCATTCTGGATAAAACAGCATATAATGCTCGGGAACAGAGTGTAATGATATTCAAGAGCTTACAGAATTTTTTCTCACGATCAAAAAGAATCAGCGGGTATGAAATAGACCCCGATGAGATTTTTCTTGATTCCCGAAATCTACCTGATTTCGATACGGATCAATTTGAAGGAAGACTCGAACACCCTATTAGTTCATCAGTTTTTCGAATCGTATCTATTGTGTTTGTTGTTATTGTAATGGTTCTTGGTGGAAGACTCTGGTTTTTACAGGTGCACATGGGGGAAGCGTATGAAATACGGAGTGAGAATAACCACTTGCGTCATACAACAATATTTTCTTCACGTGGAGTTGTATATGATCGCAATCGAAGCGAAATTGCATGGGACGAGCTCAATCCAGGATCTGATTTTTCACTTCGAAAATATACTCTCATGAGTGGTGCTGCTCATTTAATTGGATATGTAAAATATCCGTCAAAAGACAAGTCAGGTTTTTATTACAGTGAGGCATTTATTGGAAAGGATGGAGTAGAAGAATCATACAATACAGAATTAACGGGTATTAATGGGCTTAAAATTACTGAAACAGATGCACTTGGAAATGTTGAGTCAGAAAGCGTGCTTACTCCACCGAAGGATGGAAGTGATTTAACCCTTTCTGTTGATCTTGATGTTCAACATACGTTGTTTGAAGCAATTAAAACAACAGCACAAGAGAGAGGATTTAGTGGTGGGGCTGGTGTTATCATGGATGTTCATAATGGGGAAATACTAGCAATCACAAGCTACCCTGAATACGATCCAAATGTTATGACGGATGGATCAAATTCTAAACAAATACAAAATTTCCTTACAGATAAAAATAACCCATTTCTTGATCGTGCGATTTCGGGTCTCTATATTCCTGGATCCATCATGAAGCCATTTATTGCTATGGGAGTCCTTGAAGAAGGAATTATTGATCCAAGGAAGCAAATTGAAAGTGTTGGATCAATTAGTATTCCTAATCCATATAATCCAGAAAAGAAAACTATTTTTCGTGACTGGAAAATTCATGGTTGGGTTGATATGAGAAAAGCACTTGCTGTTTCTTCTGATGAATATTTTTACACTGTCGGTGGAGGATATGCGGGTCAAAAAGGAATTGGTATAGATAATATTGAAAAATACGTAAAAATGTTTGGATTCGGAACAACGACAGGTATTAATCTCTCTGGTGAGAAAAAAGGTAACGTTCCAAGTCAGGCATGGAAAGCTGAAACATTTGACGGTGAAGCGTGGCGTCTTGGTGATACATATAATAGTTCGATCGGTCAGTATGGTTTTCAAGTAACACCAATACAAGCGGTAAGAGGTGTCGCGACGTATGCGAATGGGGGTACACTTGTTACTCCAACTGTCTTGCTGAACGATCCACGGGTAAACAAAAAATTAACAACACTTCCATTTTCACAAGATCATTTTCAGATTGTGCGAGAGGGAATGCGTATGGCAGTTACAGAAGGTTCAACAGGAGCTCTTTTGACTCCAGCAGTAGCCATTGCAGCGAAGACAGGAACTGCAGAACTTGGTATTACGAAGGAAAATGTGAATTCATGGGTTACAGGTTTTTTCCCATATGAGAATCCTCGATTCGCTTTTGCTATCCTCATGGAAAAAGGAAGTAGGCATAACCTTGTTGGTGCCGTCTCTGTTATGAGGCAATTAGTGGATTGGATGGCTATTTACAAGCCCGAATATTTACAGTAGGGCTCAACATATTCTATTTTTGTGGTAAAACATGCAATTCTTCTTTACTTTTTCTGCATTCCCTATAGAATGATCCCCAATATGAAAGATGACCGAGAATATCTAACACAAGCTAAATTCGACGAATTCACGAAAGAGCTTGAATATCTAAGAACTACTCGTCGTAAAGAAGTTGCCGAGAATCTTGAGTACGCAAAGGCACTTGGTGACCTTTCGGAAAACGCTGAGTATCATGAAGCACGTGATATGCAGGCTTCTGTTGAAGATCGTATTGCTCACGTTGAACACATTCTTAAAACTGCTCAAATTGTTTCAAGTCACAAATCAGATAGTGTTACGATCGGATCAGTTATTACTGTAAAAAAGGGAACTCAAGAAAATGAATTTACTATTGTGAGTTCAGAAGAAGCAGATATGGCACAAAAGAAAATCTCTGTGAAATCACCACTTGGTCAAGCTGCTTTTGGTAAGAAAAAAGGAGAATCGTTCTCATTCTCAACTCCCTCTGGTACAATGGAATACAAAATAGTAGATATAAAGTAGTTAGTGCTAGGTTGTTAGTTCTTGAGTTAAACACTACTTTGTTCTTACGAAAGACTAATCACTAATAACTTTCCTAGAATGGCTTCTTTAGAAGAAATAAAACAAGCTCGAATAGAAAAACTTCACAAGCTGGAATCGGCTGGAATGAATCCATATCCTGCACATACAAATCAGGATTTTGAAATTTCTGAAGTAATTAAAAATTTTACTAAACTTTCTAAAACAAAGACGAAACAATACAGTCTCGTTGGTCGAGTGCTGTCACTTCGTCCTCAAGGTGGTTTAGTCTTTTTTCATTTCTCAGATGGTACTGGTAAATTTCAAGCACTTTTAAAAAAAGGTGAGAATATTACTGACGAAGATTTCGATCTTTTTGTTGATACTGTAGATATCGGTGATTTTGTTGAAGTGAAGGGGACACTCTTTGTTACGAAGCGAGAAGAAAAGACAGTTCAAGTTCATACTTGGAGAATGTTATCAAAGAGCCTAAGACCTCTTCCGGAAAAATGGCATGGATTAACTGATATTGAAGAGCGCTTTCGAAAGCGATATCTCGATACTCTTATGAGTGATGAGGTGAAAGAGCGATTTCTCCTTAGATCAAAAGTTATTCGACTAATCCGAGACTTCTATAATGACAGTGGATATATTGAAGTTGATGTACCAACACTTCAGCCTCTTGCAGGTGGAGCGACCGCACAACCATTTAAAACGCATCATAATGCGCTTGATGTTGACTTCTTTCTTACTATTGCACAAGAGCTCTACTTGAAAGAACTTTTAGCAGGAGGATTTACAAAAGTATATGAGATTGGGAAAAGGTTTCGAAATGAGGGGATTGATACAACTCACAATCCCGAGTTTACGATGCTTGAATCTAATGAAGCATATGCAGATGCAGACAGTCAAAGAGATTTCATAGAGAAACTTTTTAAGGATGTGACAAAGGGTGTTTTTGGAGGACTTTCGTTTGAATATGATGGTCAGATTATTGATTTAAAACCAAAATTTGCTGTAGTCACTTTCTACGACTTGCTTCGACGTTTTGCATTGATTAGCAATCCAGAATCAATTACTCGTGATGAAGCAGCTATTACAGCTCAAAGACTCGGTATTAAAGTTGATCCATCAGAAGCGCTCGAAAAAATCCTTGACAATATTTACAAAAAAACAGCACGACCAAAACTTATTCAACCAACATTCATTATTCATTATCCAGTATCATTTAATCCGTTCGCAAAACGTCTTCCTGACGACAACACTCTGATTGATCGATTCCAGCTCGTCATTGGTGGTGCTGAACTTGTAAATGCGTTTTCAGAATTGAATAACCCACTTGATCAAAAGGAGAGATATCTTGAACAGGATAAAAAAGGAAAGGATGGAGAATCAGAAATTTCACCATCAGATCAAGAATATCTTGAGGCAATGGAGCACGGTATGCCACCAAACGGGGGAATCGGAATTGGTATTGATCGTCTCGTGATGCTTCTTACAAATACAAAAAACATTAAAGAAGTTATTTTATTCCCAACATTAAAACCAAAGAATAACTAATGGAACGTTTTATGAATCCAATTGAATCTCCGGAGCAACACAAGGATTTTTCTGAACTACTGGAGATTGTAAAAAAAATTGAGGATGTTGCTGTTTCAAAAGAGTACACCCCCGCAGAAGTCATCGAGTGGTCTCGGGTTCTCGTCGCAGATCTTCTTGAACATATTCGAGATGATCTCCACATGGAACTTACAGAAAATGTCACTTCTTTGTATCAAGAAATGAATAGGGAGAATTTACTTGCACGTGTGGAGAGTGTAAAGCGAGTTATTGAATGTCTCGCAGAAGATAAACCGATTGAAGTTGGAAAAGGGGAGGAACACTACGCAAATTCTGTCACTTCAGATTTGGAAGGGCTTCATATTGCTATGGCAGAAGCAGAAGCACTGGGTCCTGTAAGACTTCTTGTTGGACTTGATTTAAAGGCATTGGTTGGATTTACGAATGATCACGTTGAAGTTTCTGAGATCGATGAGAATGAATTTGATTTACGCGATACTGCTCTTCGTCGAGCATACTGTAGACATTTAAAAGGAGAGATACATAAGGAGGATATTAAATACATGGTTATGCGTATTCCTAGAGGTGTCTTTCCTGTCCAATATTTAAATGATCTTGAGAGAAAGCAACCATCAAGTTTTATATTTAGAGGAGTTAAGATTAACCAGAACATTGCAGAAGCTTCACACGAGCAAGCAGCATAGCTTTACAAAAAATACAAAGTGTAGTATAGTATTTGCCGGTCGTTCTTTCTCACCAAGGAGGAGTTGTGGCAAAAGTCCTACACTTGGGGGTCAATTCGCAAATTCGAGATTTGATCTCGAGTGTTGTGAGTGAGATGGGTCACGAGATTCTTTTCTTTTCTGATCCTGATCTGGCTCTCCAAAACTCATGTGACGTTGATTTGTTTATTGTCTCAGAAGGGACAATCGACAACGATCACTTCAATGGATACCTGTTCGCTCTCGAGCGGATGGGAGAAGGAAAGAAGGTTATCATTTTGGCTGACAGGCACAAGTTCACAAGAGTGCCGTATCTCAGTCG
>CAZYGU010000011.1:19753-25173 GCA_964646785.1 uncultured Candidatus Saccharibacteria bacterium
CACTCGATGTCAGGTCTCACACCTGTCACAAGTGCGGTCACGATGATCGCGAGGGTTAGGTTAGCCAAAGGGCGCGTAGTATACGCGCCCTTTTTATATTGACAAAATGCATATAAATGTTGTATAATGATAAAAGAAGTTAGAGAAGTACACTGTCACAAAACCTCAGGGAGGAACAATGCTGCGAATCATTGCGGTCGTTCTCGCTTTGCTACTTTCCGCGATTTCGGCGCCGGCCATGGCCCAGAACCGAGTGACTTCGGTGACTGTTGGTTCAGGCGAGGATGCCATCGCGAGCGGTATCACTGGAGTCGTCACTCTGACCAACAAGGATTCGACTCTGTACGGTGAATTTGCTGTGCAGAGTCAGCAGGCATGGGTTGTTTGGGGTCGTGCGCTCCACGGGAAGGTCAACGGGTTCATTGCTGGATCCGTCGGTCACTTTCAGGGAGCACTTTGGTACGGACCCTACGTCTCGCTCTCGAAGCCGATTGCACATATCGGTGGCAAGGATCTGACTGTGGGAACGTACCACTGGCCAGCATTCTTTCCAACGGGCGAGCCGTCCGACTGGAAGAATGATGGAACCAAGAACCGCGAGAGCATCAGCGTCGGCTATCTTGCCAACGTGGGCCTCGGTTGGGGACCGATAGAGTTGAGTGAGTCGAGGTTGAATTTTCTCGACGACAAGACCAATTGGTTACCTGGTGCCAGCGTCAGGACGACCATCGCTCAGGATCTCACAGGTATTTTCAACTTTACGTGGAACACCAACAAGGAGAGGCCTATGTACTACATCGGCGCCTCGTGGAAGGTTCCTCGTTAGTTGTAATGGGGCAGTAGCATAGCGCCGGAGTTCGAAAGAACTTCGGCGTTTTTTGTTGCGTACTATGCTATTGACATTTAAGTATAAATTATGGTATAATATAGACAGATAGCTATTTCACTTCCAAATAGGATTACACGGCCATGCGTCGAATCTCAATGTGTCTCGCTCTTCTCTGCGTCCTAGCTTCGAACGTTCATGCTCAGAGTTCCTTCTGGGTTGAGTCGTTCAACAAAGTGACGCGTGAGGGCAAGTACACTCCGCAGGTTGATGGACAGGCGGTGTCCATGTTCACTCCCAAGGTGGGTGTGTTCTCATGGGCACTCGTGAACGATGGATGGGCAGAGGCAATCGTCGGGGTTCACTATGTACCGACGAAACACCTCGAGCTCGATCTCGGTACTGGAGTTGAGACGGACAAGAATCCCTCACGAATTCAGGCAGGAGCGTTCCTCTCCATTTCGCGTGCGACTCTTTACACCGCATACGAAATCGGAGGATCGGGCTACTGGTACCTCGCACAAGGCAACGTGACCGTTGTGAAGAATGACAATGCCTCACTCGGTGTTGGATTTCGCTTTCAACGGTTTGCCGGTATCGGTCCTCGTGTTCAGGTCGAGATGCCGAAGGCTCATCTCACGGTGTGGGCATCGGGTCCCATGTTTGACCCTGAGGACCACAAGGCAAGAAACGTGATCGTCGGCCTCAAGCTTGCTCCGTAATTCACAAGTACAATTTGGAATGGAAGCCGGTTACATCTGAGATGTAGCCGGCTTTTTGTGTGTATGTTTTTTAATATTTTTTTGTATTTAAGTGAACTATAGTACACCAAAACAGTGGATAAAAAGTATAGGGAAGTGGGGTGTAGTGTCATATACTTTCAATTAAGTGGGATGAAGTGGGAAATCAAATATATGTGTCATTTCTTTCTGAATTGTTTGCGACACCAAACAATGCAAAAGATTTTTATATCCCTTTCACTCACAAAAAACATTCATGTTTATCGGAGAATATACACACACTGTTGATGAGAAAAAAAGAATCTCATTGCCAGCAAAATTTAAGTCACAGCTCGGGAAAAAAATTGTTATTACTCGAGGACTTGATTCGTGTCTTCTCATATACTCTTTCAAAGCATGGGAAGAGATAGCGAAAAAACTTGGAAGTTTACCTATGGGCCAGAAAGATAAACGAGACATCGGCCGCTTCATGCTCTCCGGCGCACAAGAAGTCGAAATAGATGGAACAGGTCGCATTCTCATTCCCGATTTCCTTCGTGATTACGCAGAACTCAAAAGTAAAGTTGTGTTTGCGGGAGTCTACGATCGTATTGAAATATGGAATGACAAGGAGTGGAGTGATTACAGCAAGCGCATTGAAAAGCAAGCAGACAGCGTTGCTGAAAAACTTGGTGAATTGGGAGTCTTTTAATGTATGGTCCACGAAAGCGTTCTTTTACATGAAGCAATAGAAGGTCTTGAAATTCGTGACGGTGATATTGTTGTCGATGCAACACTCGGCAATGGTGGTCACAGCGAAGCACTCCTTTCTCTCGAAAAAGATATTCGCGTGGTTGCAATCGATATGGATTTGGATGCAATTGCGAGAAGTCAAAAGAGACTAGGACATTTTGAAGACAGGATTACATACATTCAAGGAAATTTTAGAAATATAAAGACACTCCTTGAATCACATGGAATCTCATCAGTTTCAAAAATTCTTTTTGATTTTGGGTTATCTTCAAATCAACTAGAAGAGTCAGGAAGAGGGTTTACATTTCAACACGATGAACCGCTCCTCATGACATTCGCACGTGATATCACTGACTCAACGCTTACTGCTCGTGACATTGTAAACGACTGGCAAGAAGATTCACTTCGAGAAATCATTCGTGGTTTCGGTGAAGAAAAATTTGCCGGAAGAATCGCACGAGGCATTGTGGAAGCAAGAGAAGTAAAACCAATCGAAACGACTACTGAACTTGTGAATATTATCCTCTCGATGGTGCCAGGGTTTTATCGGAAGGGAAGGATTCACGCCGCTACTCGTACATTTCAAGCCCTTCGCATCGCTGTTAATGATGAACTTGAATCCATCAAAGATGGACTCAGTCACGGCTTTGAGACTCTTTTACCTTCAGGAAGGATAGCTGCCATATCTTTCCATAGTCTCGAGGACCGAATTGTTAAACAGTATTTTAGATCACTCGCTCAAGAAGAAGTAGGAACCATTATTACCAAAAAACCGATAGTACCGACTGAACAGGAGACAAAGCAAAACCCACGTTCACGAAGTGCAAAACTGAGAATTATTGAAAAGAACTAATATGCAGACAAAAACCATCAAACTTCCGCAATATAAACACATTTTTTTCACACTGATCGCTCTTTCAGTTTTGTCTATTATTGTGTATGTCTATGCGGTAAATCAGACCGTTCGAAATGTCGTGATGAGACAAAAAATGGAAGCTGAACTCACACATCTTGTTGCTCAGAATGGCGAAACAGAATTTGCATACATCGCTCGAAAAAATGCTATTACACTTGCAACTGCAAGTGAACTTGGATTTACAGTTGTAGACACGAGTATTTTTGTTTCGAGACAATCATCTGTTGCCCTTGCGGACAAGGTCACATCTTCGCGATAATAGAGGAACAGTTGTTATATGAATGAGTCGACACTTAGGATCAGAATTCTTTCTGTATGCATACTCTGTTTTGCTTTGCTTTTGATAGGCAAATTGTATTTCTTGCAAATAGTTTCTGCGGATGAGTATGCAGGGAAGGCAGATAGACAATATGTTCAGTCGACGTACAACTACTACGGGAGAGGCTCAATTTTTTTTCAAAGTAAAGATAAAGAGTTAATTTCTGCTGCTACACTCAAATCAGGATTCATCCTTGCAATAAACCCGAAACTTATTAAAGATCCAGAAGCTGTTTTTGCAAAAATTTCTGCAATTATTCCACTTGATCGTGATGAGTTTCTGAAAAAGGCGAAGAACGTAAAAGATCCGTACGAAGAAATTGGGAAAAGAGTACCAAGTGAAAAGGCTGATGCTATTTCAGCGCTTAAAATTCCTGGTGTCACACTCTATAAAGAGCGATGGCGCTTCTACCCGGGTGGCACGATGGCTGCAAACACCGTTGGTTTTGTAGCGTACAAAGATGACACAATTGGCGGTAGATATGGTCTCGAACGATACTATGAGGACGTCCTCGGGAGAAACAATGATGCAGTGTATGTAAATTTCTTTGCAGAAATCTTTTCCAATATTCAAACCACTCTTACTGAAGGTACAACACTTGAAGGTGATGTGGTGACTTCTATTGAACCTTCAGCTCAGTCATATCTTGAAAACGCCCTCAAGAAATCTCGTGACGAATGGAGTTCAGATCAAACAGGGGGCATTATCATGGATCCAATGACTGGTGAGATCATTGCTATGGCGACTGTCCCAACGTTTGATCTTAATAATTTTCAAGTTGAAAAAGATCCATATATTTTTTCCAATGACATGGTTGAGCAGGTACATGAAATGGGATCTATTATAAAGCCACTCACCATGGCTGCGGGTATCGACGCGGGTGTTGTGACACCGTACACAACGTATTACGATGCAGGACAGCTGACACTAAATGGAAGGACAATTTCTAACTTTGATGGAAAGGCTCGTGGTACAGTACCAATGCAAGAAGTGCTTAATCAATCATTGAACACGGGAGTAACGTTTGTGATGCAAAAACTCGGTAAAGAGCGCTTTGCAAAATACATGCTTAGTTATGGAATTGGTGAAGAAACAGGAATTGATCTTCCTAATGAAACACATGGTCTCGTCGATAACCTAAAAAGTCCACGTGAAGTTGAGTATGCAACTGCATCATTCGGACAGGGAATTGCCATGACACCTATTGAAACAATTCGTGCACTGGCAACACTCGGTAACGGTGGTAAATTGGTGAACCCACATATTGCAACTCAAATCAATTATAAAATTGGTGGATCAAAAGTGATTGATGGTGGAGAGCAAAAACAAATATTAAAAAAAGAAACTTCAGAAACAATCACTCGTATGCTTGTGAAAGTTGTTGACCAAGCACTTCTCGGAGGAACCGTAAAAATGGAGCACTACAGTATTGCTGCAAAAACTGGAACTGCTCAAATCTCAAAAGGTAATGGCGGTGGATATTATGATGATCGTTATCTTCACTCATTCTTTGGATATTTCCCGGCATACAACCCTCGATTTATCGTGTTCATGTATACGATTTATCCTAAAAACGTGAAATATGCGTCTCAGACACTGACAGAGCCTTTTATGGATATTGCTAAGTTTTTGATAAACTATTACCAAATACCTCCAGACAGGTAATCGATGAATTGCGTATCGTATCTACTAAACCCGTAACACTAGTAATTAGTAAAAAACTGTCCTCATGAAATCATTACTGAAGCATATCATCGTCGCCACTATTACATGGGAAGCAAAGATGGTTTTGAAGAAGTATAAGCCGAAGATTATTGCGGTAACAGGAAGTGTAGGAAAAACTTCTACAAAAGATACTATTTTTTCAGTCATCTCTCCGTTTGTGTT
>CAZYGU010000012.1:0-3655 GCA_964646785.1 uncultured Candidatus Saccharibacteria bacterium
TCGAACTGGGGACCCTTCCCTCTTCAGGGGAATGCTCTACCAACTGAGCTATCCAAGCGTTGGTAACCTACCTGACTTTCTATCTACTAAACAACGTATTTACTTTACCTACCCCATCCTCAAATGAACCATATGCACTTATAAAGCGATCCAGTACTGGCTGAAAGTAATAAAACACCCCTACTGAAGCCGCAATAATAACCCCCCAGTATAATACACGGAAAAGTCTGCCCCACCGCATATTCCGTAGTAGTGTCTTAAGAATTTTGTTATTTTCTTCTGAAAGGGCAAGTGCTCTATCAAGTTTCTTTTTGTCTTCTGGTTCCATAGACAAGGTTTACTATAACAAAATAAGCTTGAAAATCAACGGTAAAAAAAGGTGCCACCGGGGGGAATTGAACCACCAACTATCCCTTAGGACGGGACTGTTATATCCGTTTAACTACGGCGGCGTAAAAAACACTATACCACTTCCCACTCATACAAAAAACCGCTCTTTGGCGGTTTTTTGTATGAGTGAAGCGCTACGCTGAAATACCAAGAAGTTCGGAAAGGCGCTCCTTATCGAACCCAACAACCAATTCATCATCAACAAAAATAACAGGTACACCCATTTGCCCACTCTTTTCAATCATTTCTTTTCTTCTTTCAAGATCTGACGCAACATCATGAGCTTCAAATGGAATATTGTTTGCAGTAAAAAACTCTTTTGCAGCATTACAGTATGTGCATGTTGGAGTTGAGTATATTGAGACGTGCTTCATTGATGGTTACAAAATTATAATAATTGTCAGAAGATTATATCAAGGAATATTCTGTAGTACCTATTGACCTAGCATAAAAAATACGTTTTATATGAAAAATCACCCAATACGCAACACATGGGTGATTTTCTCTTGTGATGGAATGAATATAATCAATTTCTGTATTGTACACGCAGAAGATTGAAGCTTATAACACCAGCACACCCTCATATGCTGTGTGCAGTACATGAACAAAAAAAGTTCACAACTGTGCGTTACAACAACTTGAGGGTTTACGATTTTAACACAGAAAAAATACTTTCTTTATCCCCAATAAAAGAAAATATATACAACCCAATAAATCATTTGTTCTGTAAAATCTTTATACAGTTAATAAGCTTCACTTTTGTGCGGCCAGGGAGAATCGAACTCCCGCCCGATCCTTGGGAAGGACCAGTTCTGCCACTAAACCATGGCCGCAACATACAATTAAAATATATCAGAAAACCAATTTCCCAGTGAAGACCAGAAACTTTGTTTTTTCTTTTCAGTTGAACTTGATCGGGGTTGCGGGTCAACAATAACAGCAACTTCTTCACCTGACTTTGTAACACTAAATTTTTGACGTATTTCGCGCTCGACACCGGCGTGAGTTTCAATCATTGCCATATTTCGCAATAACTCTTCGTGCTTTATCCTTGCAAGGGTAAGTTCCTTTTCAACTTGTTTTGCATTCACATTACTTTCGTGCATTTTTTGTGTTACTTCAACTGCCCCCCGTACAAGAAGCACTGTTACAATTGCGACAGTAATAACAATATTTCGAGAATACAGTGTTTTTCGTATTTTTTTTCGCTGTTGAAAATCCTTCATTTTATTGATACTATCATTGTACTATATGCTATTCGATCGGAAACATAAGAAAAAAATACAAGTACTGTGGTCAATCCTTGTTGTTCTCATTATCATCAGCATGGTTCTTCTCTACGCACCAATATTCTTCTAGCGATTTCTTTTTTCCTAAAATGAGAAAGTGGGTTTCTATTTTCCTTGTATTTACTAAAAACTAAGTACTATTAGTCGTTTCTCATCATCTTCAGAAACACATCGTGAGGAATATTTACCTTACCTCTTCCAATCTCTTTCATTTTCTTTTTTCCTTTCTTTTGCTTTTCTCGAAGCTTCATTTTTCGGGTAATATCCCCTCCGTACATATGCTGAGTAACATCTTTCTTCATACCAGAGAGCGATCGAGAAGAGATAATGCGACCAAGTGCGTATCCTTGGATTTTCATTGAAAACATTTGTCTTGGCAACACAAGATGAAGTTTTTCTACGGCTTTTTCCGCTTCTTCTTCTACAAGTCGTCGAGCAACGACCCGAGAAAACGCAGGAACAACCTCGTCTGCAACCAGAATATCGAGTCTTACTACATCTGCCTTTCTCATATCAAGAATTTCATAGGAAATCGATGCAAAACCAGAAGAAACACTTTTTACGGTGTCAAAAAAATTACGCATAAGCTCTCTGAGCGGCATTTCTGCTTCTACTTTTACTCGGTCATCCCCAAAATTCTCAGTCATACTCGTTAGCGCCTCATGCTCATATAGTACCTGCATAAGTGGCCCCACATACTGTGCTGGACTAATAAGTGTCAGCCTCACCCAAGGTTCAAGGATTTCAGCTGTTAACCCATCATCAGGGAAAAATGCAGGTGAATACACCGTTTGTTTTTTTCCATTTTTAAGAACAACTTCATACGTTATCGAAGGAGTGGTAATAATGAGACTTAAACCAAATTCACGGCGAAGTCTCTCGGTAATAATCTCTAAGTGAAGCATCCCAAGAAAACCTGAACGAAAACCTCTACCAAGTGCTCCAGAAGATTCTTCTTCATAAGAAAACGAGGAATCAGAAAGTCGAAGTCGAGAAAGTGACTGCTTCAGTAACGTAAAATCATCTTGACTTTCAGGATATATAGAAGCCCACACAACTGGACGCGGGCTCATATACCCAGGAAGAGGCTCTGACGCGTCACCGAATTTTGCTATAGTATCTCCAACTGATGCAATTCCAGGCTCTTTGATTCCAGTAACGATATATCCAATTTCTCCAGCAGACAAAGATTCTCTTGGATACTCTTCTGGTGAAAATGTTCCAACTTCAAGGGGAGAAAATCGCTCGTTCGCAATTTTAAATACAAGTGGATTTGCTTTCGATACCGTACCGCCCATAACACGAACAAACACGATAACCCCTTTGTGGTTTGAATATTTAAAATCGAACACAAGACATCGTAAACCTGTAGAAAGACCGTCAGGTGTTGGTGGTGGAATTCGAGTGATAACCTCAGACAACAACTCTGAAACTCCAGCGCCAGTACGCCCCGAAACTTCAAGAACATCTTTAGGTTCACAACCAAGGAGCTTTGCAACTTCAAGTTTCACTTCATCCGCTCGAGCAAGTGGAGAATCGATCTTACTTACTACAGGAATAATCACAAGTCCTGCTTCTCGAGCCATACCAAGAGTTGTGAGCGTTTGTGCTTGTACTCCTTGAGTAGCATCAACAAGAAGAATAGCGCCTTCTACAGCCTTCATTGCTCGCGATACTTCATAAAAGAAATCGATATGCCCTGGAGTATCAATAAGATTTAAAATATATTTCTGAGCCTCAAACGTGTGTTCCATGCGTACAGGTTGCATCTTGATAGTAATACCTCGCTCTCGTTCAAGCTCCATTGAGTCGAGAACCTGATCCTTCATCTTTCGAGTTTCTACAGTATGAGTTATCTCAAGCATTCTATCGGCAAGCGTGGACTTACCATGGTCAATATGGGCAATAATGGAGAAATTCCGTATATTTTTCATGTTTGCCTATTCTACCTTAAAAAGGCTAAAAATATAGACTTC
>CAZYGU010000012.1:3755-23931 GCA_964646785.1 uncultured Candidatus Saccharibacteria bacterium
CTACGTTAATTCACTATCTGGAGAAATAACATTTGTTTTCCAGAACTTATGATGTAAAACCTGAGTAATGTCAGCAAGCTCAGAACTCTGTAATAACTTGAGAATACCAATACCCACAATTACACCGCATAGTGCAGACAAAACCGCCTGTAAAAAAACTCCCAAAAACGTTTCAAGAGAGAACAACTGATCAAAAAAACGAAGAGAAAGGAACGTAACAAATCCCATAATAACTGATGCGGAAAACATTCTAAAAAATGACCTTAGGATTGGAGTAGTAATTCCCTTCCAAGATTTCGCAAATAACCACCAAATCCAGACACCCTCAAGAAAAGTCCCCATAGTAAACCCTAACGCGAGCATTACAACAGATGTTCCTGGAATGTCGGGGATTTTAAGAAGTGATTCAATAAAATAACGAAAGAAAGGAAACGTATCGAAGATTTGAACAAGAATATATGAAAGAAAAACCATAACTCCCCCAGATACCATCGTTATATAAAAAGGTTTTCCTGTTGAACCCATTGCATAGAGACCTCTCACAAAAAGAAGTGTGAGGGACTGCAGCACAATTGATACTGCAAAGAGTGCGAGTGTTGCTGCTGTGAGTCTTGTTGCTGACCAATCGAATTGGCCTGCCCCAAACACAATACGAACAATATGCGCTCGAAGCACGATAAAAAGAACGCTTGAAGGAACAACCCAAAATAAGATATGTTGAGCAGATAATATAAACTGATTTCGAAATTTTTCTTTCTCTTGAGATGCGAACAATTTTGATAATACAGGAAACACTGCCATTGAGTAACTTACAGCAAACACACTGAGCGGTACTGACTGTAAGTTAAACGCGAGACTGAAAATTGAAATTGAACCTGCCGCCATATACGAAGCAAGTGAAACAATAAAAAAAATTGCAATATGAGACATCGAAAGCGTTAGTGTCCTTGGAAACGAAAGTAGCGTAACCTCTTTTACATGCTGAAATTTTGGCTTAAAAGTAATTCTTGGAAGAAGATTGAGGTGAATAACGGTGGGTATTTGCACTATCAGGTGGAGAAAAGCTCCTAAGACTACCCCAAAAGCAAGACCAGGTAATCCCATACGAGGAAAGAAGAAAATAATTCCAATAATAATGCCGAAATTATAGAGAAGTGGACTAATAGAGTACACAAAAAAACGATTCTTAGACTGAGTGAGGCTTCCAAAAAGATTAGAGATACCTAAAAGAATTGGAGAAAGGAGAAGAATACGCATAACAGAAACAACTGTATCTTGTGCAACAACATCAAACCCAGGAAACATCTTTCCAATACAATAAGGAGCTATCACATATGCAACAGCACTCACGATAATAATTGCAAGGAGAAAAAAGGTAAAAATAGTATCGATAAATTCCCGTGCTTTGTCTGTTCCCTTTTGGTATTCAGAAACTAAAAATGGAATAATGACGGACAATGACACCAAGGAACCGATCGTCACAAACAAAAAATCAGGGATTCGAAATGCAGCATAATACAAATCCAGTGAAGAACTTGCTCCAAAGGTAAAAGCGAGCAGCTTATCACGTACTAATGCGAGAAGCTGCGAGCATATTGCAAAAAAACCTAATAAGTATGCTGCCTCATGAATACCAGGAATTTCTTTGTGCAAAAATCGAAGAATTTTTTTTACCATGTCATACCTAGACTATCAGAAATTGAATGAAAAAACACTGCATGTGCAGTGTTTTTTCATTCATTAGTTTCTCTGTTCGAGAGGTAATTTATCTCGAGTTTCTGGCTTATTTCCAGGTGGTGGAATAGTTGCCAATGGAGCTTTTCCTGACTTTAGATTCGTGATAATTGTCATCAACTCTTGATTATCAGGATTTGTTTTAGCAACTTCCTCAAACTGCGCTAACGCCTCCTGTACGCGATCGATGTTATACAGTGAAAGTCCGAGGAAGTATCGTGCGTTTGCATAATCAGGAACTTTTACAACTGCCTGAGCAAATGCTTGTACCGCACCCTCAAAATCCTTCTGATTATACTTCAAGAGACCGAGCTGGAAGAACAAACCTGGGTTTTCAGGAGACAAAAGAAGTGTCGTCTCAAGTGAGCTAATTGCCTTTGCAACATTACCTTCTGTTGCTTCAATTTGAGCAAGGAGGAAATGAGCTTCAGCATAATTACCTTTAAGTTCTACTGCCTTTGTTGCATATTCACGTGCCTTCTTTACATCATTATGTGCAACTTCTAGTCGAGCAAGAAGAAGTTGAGTAGTTGGATTCATTGGGGCAACCTCAACTGCCTTGTTAAAGGTCGTGAGAGCATTTTCATACGCACCTGGTATTGCAAATGGTTGAGGAACCAATGCGGCATATACTTGTGCCAAAGATATCCAGTTCTGATAATTTTCAGGACTAATTTCTGTTGATTTTTTTGCATTTGCAATCGCTGTACCAACTTCTTTCTGGAACGGATCACGGATCGACTCTGGAGTAATACCTGGCTTTGCGAGTAATTGATTTACTCGAGCAAGATCGATTTGAGACATGACTCTATAGTACACATCATAACCTCCAAGATTTACCGCTTTAGCCATGAGTGCTCCAGCAGTATCAACATTCTGATCCTTTTGATAAGAATTGAGACTCTTCTGGAAGTAAACAAGTGAAGCTGATCGCTGAAATACCATATATCCAAGTGTCACACTACCGATAAGGATAAACATGAGGAGCAAAACAGAAACAAAAGACAACTTTGGATGATCAGACAATGAGAATGTTTTAGTCTTAAGCATCCCCTCTCGTTCAAGACTTGCAGCAAAGAGTCCTGTAAAGAAGAACGTGAGAGCCACAATTACAACACTTGGAACATAGAATATTGACATTGCCCAGAGGAAAAGAGAAATGAGGAATGTTGTTGTTACAACGTATCGTGAGAACAAATCTGACAGTGAATAGAATATTGTTTTAACTCCCAACCAAATAAACATACCAAAGAAGAATAACCAAACAAGAATACCAAGAACACCGGTAGTAGCGAATAGTGTTGGTACAAGGCCGATACCGTAAGAGAAGTCACTATTCCAGAAAATAGTCTGGTTTATTTCTAACGGCTTATGGAGTACCCACATATTTTGGAACGTATTTGGCCCTGATCCTAAGGTTGGATTTGACTTCAATACCTCACCAACAACAGTGAACGTTGAGCTCCATGACGGACGAACTTCAAGACTAAGCACGTTAAATGTGTCAGAAAGTGACTGTCCGATTGTTGTACCTGCAATAATGAAGATAACTGAAATGACAAGTACGACAAGAGCGTTATAGGATATTTTTCGAGTGTATACTTTTCCGGCACCTTCACTTCCGTCAATTTTCAAGTCATTTGCAAATTCCTGACTTGGAGCAAACTTATCAAAGGAAATAATGTAGATAAAGAACACCACAGAAAATACAGCAAGAACAATCCAAAGAGTTGAAAAGTTAACAAGAGCGAGGAAAAAGAGTGAGAGCACAAACACAGCGTATGCTACAACCTTCAAAAGTCGGTTAAGTTGAAGCATCTCAAGAGTAACAACTGAAAGAATAGTTGCTATTGCAAAGAAAATACCAACATCATTCCAGTTACCAATAAGGTTTCCAACTGAGTTAGTGAATACCCCAAACGAAAGGAAATCTGTTCCGAACATAATTCGAAGAAGCTGAAATAGCGCTACGATAATGAAGGAAGCAAAAAACCCAATAAACGAATAGAAAATCTTTTCCTTTGTTTCAAACGATCTTGATACAAGATACATAAGAACAACAGAGAAAAACATAAAAACCACAGTTCCCAATTCGAATGGATAGCCAAGAAATTGAGCACTTGAACTTCCATTAAAAATAGCAGAAAAAAGAAAAACAACAGGAATCAAAAATACAGAAAGGAAAAAGAGATTTTTAGGAACAACAACTTTTCCATCCTTAATAGTCGAAACGATAAAAGAGATAATTGCCAAAACAATAGCAATCGTCATGAACATTCCCTTTCCTAGCTGCAATGGATATGATGCACTAGGAATAAAGAAAAATGGCAAAAGAAAACCAAAAACAGCAAGGATCCAATACGTAAACTTTGAAGCCGATCCAGACTTCGGCGAAACTGTCGATTGTACGGTAGTATTTTCGAACATAGTGATAATAAAAACTAATAAATTTGAATAATGTCGCTATAGAGCTTTTTCACCTCAAAATAACGTATACACATCATATCTAAATAGATTTTCACCATCAATCAAAAAACTGTTGATTACTCTATTGCCGAGGCCTCGCCTTGCCATATTATGGCAAGGCGAGGCCTCGGCTAATGATCCCATTGATATTCAAGCCAATCTCTAATATTTTCTTTAAAACTAGTTGGTGCACCGAAATAATTTGGTAATGAACCTTTTGTTATAATTGAATTCTGTGGTCTTTGAATACCATTGAAATCTCTGTAACTTGAATACTTGTACTCATTCAAATATTGCTCTGCTTTTTTTCGATCTGATATCCCCGTTTCTCTCCATGTCGGTTCAATAAGCTTTATTGGATTTAAATGAATATATGAAATTAGGTACTTTAGATACTGATCTTCATCTGCATGTTTTGATTTAAATGGTCCTTGAAATAGGCTTCCCGTTCTATCATTGAGTGCATTAAAATACATTGCATAGGCAGTTGACAGTCTTTGCATAAAAGCACTGATCCCTCCTTCTTTTTTCTCTTTTAGCAAAAGGTGGAAGTGGTTCGGCATAAGACAGTATGCACAAATATCAATCAAAGAAGACTGTCTTCTTATAGAAAACACTTCTTCACTGTATATAGGAAAATCTCTGAGTCTTAAATTTTCTACTGTATTACAAAGATACAGGAGTGCAATAAATCGTTCGTAATCTGCCTTATTGAGATAAATATCCCTTTTTTCTACACCTCTATTATAGATATGGTAATACTCACCTTCTGCAAATGTTTTCTTTCTCGCCATATGTCATCAGTATATCAATCCCTATCTGGCAAGGCGAGGCCTTGCCAGATAGGGATTGATATGTTCATAAAAATATGCTACTATATGTAAGTTCTGTGTTGGGTAATCGCTCATCATTATGTGGCTTGCCTCATAATGATAGAGAGGAAAGTCCGAACACTCCCCTGGTTTTCCAGGGAGGACGGTAGCAGGTAACGCCTGTCCGGAGTAATCCGCGAGATGCGAACAGAGACGTGAATATTTGAAAAAGTATTCACATCCACACATTTCGAAGGACATGTGCTGGATGAGCTCTATGGAAACATAGAAGTTGCAACGGCTAAATTCTTACCTGAGTGCAAGGCCGTACTGGTGTCGCAAGATACCTTTGTGCCGCTTAAGGTGTATCGTGAGATACATCCCAGATAAATGATTACCGTGTGTCCGAAAGGATACATACAGAATTCGGCTTATAGATACAGAACAATAAATAATAAAGACTCGCCTAAAGCGAGTCTTTATTATTTATATGGCAAGGTCTAGGTTTTTAAACTCTTGGCAAGGTGAAGCCTCGGCATTAACGGTTGGCCCGATATAGTTGGAGAACTTCAGAATCTGAGAGTACTCTATTGTAGACTCGTACTTCATCAATTCGCCCGTTAAATTGTCTTTCTGTGCCACTTGCTCTTGCACCAATAGTAAACGGATCTGACGAAAGTGTTGAGCCACCTCCATAGTTATCGAATGCATTTGTTAATGATTGCTTAACTCCATCAACGTATATGTTTATACCACTTGACGCACTATTACCATTATATGTAGCAACAACATGATACCACTGATTTGGATTTGAAATAGGGTTTGCTGTTTCATTACCAATTCTAAAGTTACTACCAAAATTGTCACCTATACCGAACTGAACATGATCATTTGAACCAACGATGCTGAAATCATAACCTGAGGTAACAGCCATTCTTTTAACAACAATACCAACACTTGAACCGAGGGTTGCACGATTCACCCAAGCAGAAATGCTCAAGGGACTTGTTATATCAA
Source organism: uncultured Candidatus Saccharibacteria bacterium (assembly GCA_964646785.1). Classification (GTDB taxonomy): domain Bacteria; phylum Patescibacteriota; class Minisyncoccia; order Phycocordibacterales; family Zambryskibacteraceae; genus JBGTNQ01. The sequence continues at coordinate 9,785 of CAZYGU010000012.1, forward strand.
AATCAAGAGAACCATTTGTTGGGTCACCGACATTTACATAATCATCTACCCCATCAAATTTAAGAGCTTGCCCCAAAATCCCTTGGACCGCAGAAGTGCTAGTGCTCATGTTTGTTATCGTTCCATCGTTTCCAAGTGGAGATGCATCGAGTGCGCGATTATTGTTCCAGTTCATATACTCACCACCGAAAGACCAGTAACCAACAAGACCCTTTGGTACAACTCCCGTTTGAGCTTTCGCACCCGCAGTTTGATTGAGCCTTGCTAATGCACTTATTTCATCTGTGGAAAGTGTTCTTTTATACAACCGAACATCATCAATTTTTCCATCAAAAGCTCTTCCGTTCCCTCCCAAATAAAATCCAATTGTCCATGAGCATGGTGTACTGAATGGAGCGAATGTGTATGCATTTGTTGTATCAAGTCTTCCATTAATATAATACCGCACATTTGTCCCATCAGTTGTTACCGCAATATGAGTCCATGTTCTTAATGGTATATCAGTATTATTTTGATCATCATGATCAGTTGGATTTCTAAAATTAATACCAATACGGCCACGATATAAAATATTTCCCTGTGACCCAATTCTCCAAATAGTACTCCCACCGAGAGCACATGCACTTTCATCTCCAATAATTTGAGAAATATAGCTACTGCCTGCACCTGGGTAGTTATCGAGATAAATCCATGCTGCAAAAGTGGTTGTTGTTATACCATTAAAGTTTAATGAACTTGAATCCATTATATACACTCGATCATCCGTACCATCAAAACCTAAAGCTTTTCCCAATTTTCCCAACCTCCATCCACTTTCAGTAGAAGGTGTCACCGACATATTACTTGTTGTACCATGATTATTATTCCCCGAATAATCAGTAACCAGTGTACTTGTGCCTTCTTCCATCGGCCACCAACCTACAAGACTTCTATTTGAAACTAATCTTCGTGATGATACTTTTGTTTTATATAAGACGGCCGCATCACTTGCAGAAAGAGCACGATTATACAATCGTACTTCATCTAAACTACCAATAAATGGATCATTACAAGAAATTTCTTGTGTGCAACCCATATTTGACGAATCCTGCACAAATGTACCAGTTCGAGTATAACTAAAATTTGAAGCATCAAGCGTCCCATCAATATACAGTGCTGCAGTTCCATTAGCATCTGAAAAAACTATATGATGCCAATTACCATCAAATACGTCACCGGTTGATGAAACTCCGAGTAAAGTTGTTCCTGCTGTATTTTGAATAGTCACTCTCAATTTTGCTGAGTTTGTGCGTCCAATAAATATTTTTCTGTTATTCACACCACTTTCGCCTTCTCCATATATTGTTGCGGCAGTAGTGGGTGTAGCTTTAACCCAAGCAGAAAAACTCCAGTTTGTATTTGTGGGGTATATTGGTCGATCAATATCCACAATGTCATTTGAACCATCAAAAATTAAACCTTTCCCAAGCTTTCCGCTGCCCCACCCACTAACACTTGTTGCAGGATTTGCAAAACCAGACATTGTTCCATGTCTCATATATCCAGATGTATCTGCAACGGTAGTAGATGTACCTTCATTAAAAGACCAATATGCAATAAGCCCAAGATTATTAGGAATTTTTGTAAGAGTATTTGCATGTGTAACTTGAGGAAGAATGCAAAATATAGATACAAAAACTAAGAAAAAAAAACTTTTTGATACATGAAATATTTGTCCAGGCTTTGCCTCTGAATTTCGAATATTGAGGAAAAACATTGACACCTCTACATTATTTTTTGAGAAAAAACCTTTCATTTCTTATTTGATAATTAGGTATATTTTACCCTTTTTTTGGTACTTTAGAAAACAAAAATGTCACCTACTAGTGACATCTTTGTTTTCTTTACTCACAAAACTGTGAGACTAGAGCAAGACTCGATAAATATTACCTTCCTGCGTTGTACAACTGCTTAATATCAGAAGCAGAGAGGACATTACTATACAACCTTACCTCATCAATTTCACCAGCAAATAAATATGGTGCAGAGCCTAACGATCCGATTGTTACAGAGTAACTTGCATCAGAATTTGGTCCACTTGAAGTGCCTAATGTTGGAGAGGCAACTTGAGTCCCATTGAGATACAGCTTTCTTCCAGTAACTCCAGCATTTCCATCCCACGTCCCACACACATGTTGCCAATCATTTATATTAATAATTGAATCTTTTTCAACCTGATCACCATCTGTATTATAAAAACCAAGACCATATGGTGGACTAGACCCATACATATAAAACTGCCAACCAGTCGAAGCACCTGAACTTTTTGCAACCAAACCTGCCCAATATCCCGGAGGAGACGCAAGTGGCTTGATCCAAGCGCAAACAGACATATCTCCTAAATCATCAATAGCAGCAGCAGAACCTGCATCAACAAGATTACTCAAACCATCAAAGTTAAGCGCTTGCCCAACTTTTCCAACAGTAATTGAAGTATTCTTGCTCATACCAGAAACAGTGCCATTATTACTTCCCGCTCTATCATATGCTGTGTTACTTCCCCAATCCATGTCCGGACCGTTAAAGGACCAAAGACCTACAAGACCATTCTTCACTTTATTATTCTGAGATACATTAATTGCCCGTTCACCAGTTTTATAAAGTGACATAACTTCGTTAGCAGAAAATCCCCTGTTATAGATACGTACTTCATCAATTTTACCTACAAAGCTATCAGTACTACTGCAAGCCGATGTTGTTTTACATCCAATAGCTAAGCTATCAGATGTAGTATTAATCGCTCCAGTATACGGGGCTGCCCCCACAGAAACTCCATTATAATAAAGTGTTGCCACTGCGCCATCATAGGTACCAACTACATGCGTCCATACGTTAAGTTGAGGTAAAACACTATATGTCACACACTTTAATTCAGAAATAAATATACAGAACTCCATCAAACCAAATTCAGCGGTTAGTCGATATTGATTGTCAGTTGACCCTTTTTGAAGTACACGACTATTCCCTGGCCAAGCAGTAGGATATATCCACGCAGAAATAGTAACAGCAGACGTAGGATTAAGTGATGGACTATTAGGAATAGCAATAGTGTCAGAACTACTTTCAAATTTTCTCGCCCCTCCAAACTTTCCACTATTCCATTGGTTAGATGAATTTGAACCATTGTTTCCATTACCAGAGAAATCTCCCATTTGTGTTCCTGAACCATCATTAAATGACCAGTAACCAATGAGACCTTGGTTTGAAGGCTGTTTGTAAGTCACTAACCCCCCACGATACTGAGCTGAAATTTCAGATTGAGAAAGTGCTCTGCTGTATATTTTTACTTCATCAATAGATCCATTCCATGAGAATACCGAGCCTCTAGTTCCAATTTGAAGATTTTCAGTAGCACTGGAGAGTGTGCCTGTTTGCGCCGTTGGGCCGCCAACAAGAACACCGTTTCTGTAGATGCGCATATTTGAACCATCCCATGTTCCTACTACATATTGCCATGCGCCCGGTGTGAGAGTACCTTGTGGAGAGTCTAGGGTTACAGTGCCAGCACCTGTCGTAGTTTGAAAACGAAGAATACAACCAGCACCGGTTTGTTGAAGTCTAAGATAATACGAAACACTATCCCCTTTACTCACAATATATGCTGTTGGACTACAAGCGTTATTTTTAATCCACGCTGAAACTGTGATTGAGGTTGTTGGAGTGAGAATGGGATTATTTCCAGCATCTATGAAATCATTTATTCCATCAAATTTTAACGCATAACCAAATCTTCCCAATCCCCATCCACTTGTTGCTGTAGCAGGATTTGCCATATTTGAAGTTGTACCAAAATTCATATTGCCAGAAAAATCAGAAACAACAGTAGAGGTTCCTTCATTGAATGACCAATACCCAAGAAGACCCAGATTATTTGCATTTTTGAACAATGTACCAGCATGAGTTGTAGTTGGGAGTAAAAAAAATACAAAAAAGAACACAAAAGCAAAAATTTTAACTCTTTGTATGTTTTGCGTATTCTTTTTTTGTGATTCAGAATTCATATGTATTCATTACCGAGACCTCGGTAATTTTGACTACTTCGTTGTATTATACAATGTTAAAACTTCAGAAGCAGATAATGCCCTATTGTAGATTCTTGGTTCATCCAGACTTCCATCAAATCTACGATTTGGGTTTCCACCAATTCTTACTGGATCTGTAGTTGTATTTGAAGTTACTGTTCCAGAACCACCATTCACGAGCGGAACACTTACTCCATCAATATAGATAGTAATTACACCATTGATTCCACCCGTAAGAGTTGCAACTGCATGATGCCATAGTCCATCTGCATAACCTGTAGTAGTCGTGTATTGATTCCAATGTGCCCCGCCACTATCTTGAGTCAGAAATGTGACTTTGTCGTATGGAGATAAGTCACCAATAAACAATCCCCAACCTGCTGCTGTAGTTGGATTATCCATTTTTACCACCAGTGGTCTATATGGAGGATAAAGACTACCAGCTAATTTAAACCACACAGCAACAGACATCTCACCGAGTGCATCTGCAATATTTCCAACTGTTATTTCGTCATCAATACCGTCAAATTTTAAACCTTGACCAACCTTTCCTATAACAGATGAAGTTGTTGTACTCAGACCTACTATCAGTCCATGATCTCCATTTTCTGATACATCATCAACGACCCCAGTTCCCCAACTCATATACTTTCCATCAAGCGGCCAATATCCAACAAGGCCAGATTTAACAATATCTATTGGTGTTTTGTTTACTAATGAATATGATGTTTTGTACAAAGAGGCAATTTCATCTGCAGATAGGGCGCGATTGTACACACGGACTTCATCAATAGCACCAGTAAAACCATAAGGACCAGTAGAGCTAATATAATTAGTCACACCACCAAATGTATTTATTGCAGCAGTATCAGCATATGTATTCGGCGATCCGTCTAAAGACCCGTCTACATAAAGCCTTACGTCTTGTGTCACAATATTTCTCACTGCGGCTACAAAATGCCATTTCCCATCATCAATATTAGTCACTCCACTTGTGACATTAACACCACCCGCATCAGTTCTAAAATATGCCACTAGCTTATGAGCAGTACCCCCAGCAGTTGTATCACCAACTTGTAAATATACTAATGGATTACTATTTTGTAACTGAAAAATTATTCCACCATCTACAGTAGTCTTAACCCATGCAGACACAGTAATATCATTTGCAAAATTAAAAACTTTTGATGAAGGTATCGTAGCTAGCCCAGCAAGGCCTTCATTAAAGTAAACAGCTTCCCCTAACTTACCACTTACCCAACTTGTATCACCACTTAACTGGGAACTATTTCTGTTCCCAGAAAAATCAGAAGCAACAGTTCCGTCACCTTCATTCATTGGCCAGTAGCCTACTAGCCCGAGATTATTTGCTTGTCTTTTCACAACAACACCACTCTTGTAAAGAGTGGAAACCTCACTTTGTGAAAGTGCTCGATTGTAAATGCGAACTTCGTCGATTGAGCCTGCATACCCTCCCCCAAATCCAGTTCCAAATATAAGTGGATTTGTAAGAACACGCGATACACCCCCTGATATCACATAAGCTGAACTTCCTTGTAAAATACCATCAACATATACAGCGGTGACCTCGTTTGAGGTTACAACCCCTACTACATGATGCCAACTTCCTGAACTTGGCGCAGTCACATCTACAGCTCTAGCAGTTGTACCTGTCCAAAACTGCATACGGACCAAACCTCCAGTTACACTTAGGCTGTAATTTTCGTCTTTATTTACAACAAATTGTGTATCTGAATTCCCGTTTAATTTAATCCACGCTGAAACAGTAACGTCAGATGTTGTATCTAAAGAATTTGAATCTGGAACTTGCACATAATGAACTAAGTTAAAAAAATTTAAACCCTTTCCAAATTTTCCACTTACCCACGTGGGGGTTCCACCAAACGCTCCATTGTTTTTATTTCCTGAAAAATCACTTGAGACAGTTCCACTTCCTTCGTTCATTGGCCAATATCCCACAAGACCAAGATTATTTGGAGCTCTTGTGATACCACTAGCGTATGTAAAGGTGGGAAAAAGGAAACATACAAAGAAAAGAAAAAGACTAATCCAGAGGCTTCGGAAGGATTCAGAATTCTTTTTTTGTATTTCAAAATTTCGCATTTCTATGTTGTACCAACCTTACTTATATATTCCGAGTATTAAGAAGAGTTCTCGACACTAGGTACTACATTCACCAACTAGTAAAAACAAACTAGTACTTAATTGGCCCACTTCCAAGTAGAGAGAATATCAACCATTGTCTGATCAAAATCTTTGTATGTTGTAACTTGATAAAGTTTTTCTCCATACGAGAACCATATTTCTCTAGTAATCAACGTGCTTCCCGCATCATGAGAAAGAAACGTCACTCCACGTCCTCCAGCTATAGAAACTTGTTCTGGGTTATCAATCACAAGATCTGGAAGATCCTGCTGTATTTTAGTAATAGTCACACCCTCTGGTGAATCCCATGCAGACACATGCACTTGAAAATTTCGAGCATCACTATTCCCTTTGAACAATACAGTTTCCGATTCTTCCCCTTTGTCATTTGTTTCAGTTAGCGGAGAAAAGGTGAAATCACCGGGAATCATAAATGAAAAACTGTTATCAGAATGTAGGTATGGCTTTTTTGTTGATGGATCGGTATTTTCTTCACCAGAGCTATTCAATGTTCTTCTCTGAAACAGACTCATTCCATCAATACTATTCTTTGACCCTCCCCAGAGAAGAAAAGCAAGAATAATTGCTGCTGCTATAACTACGACAATGAAAATATGTTTTTTAGTTTTCATAATTTTATATCACATTCATTATTATTGAGTACCAGTAGGCACTGTTCCTTCTGTTTGTGGTGCAGTGAGATTAATTGGTGCTACCTCAATAACCTTATGCTTCGTTGGGCTATAGAGGATAGCTTTTCGTGCTTTTGAATAAATTAGTACCCGATCATCTTTCTCAGCATTTTTGAAAAACTCTTGATTTTGAAGTTTTGCTGGGTCAGAAACAGTTGCGAGAGTAGGCTCTTCATCAGTCGGTAACAAAATAAGTTTTCCAACAGCTTCGATTGTTTCTTCTAGTGTTTTCTTATTAGCTTCAAGCGCCTTTTGATTACTATCAACTTTTGTTTGCATATAGAAGTAGACAGCACCTGCAGCAAGTACCACCACCAAAAGAGTAAGAATGCTAAATACAATTTTTACCCTTTTGTGTGGAATTGTTGGTTCTTCAGAAATTGATGTTTTATTTGTTTCGTTTTCCATAAAAATGCTCTATTTACGTTGCTTAGTTGAGTTTAAGTATACCAAAAAAGCAGGCAGAAAGTTGTCTCATTGTGTGTAAAAACCTATACGAAAAAAACTACTCTTCCTTCTTTTCTTCTTTTATATCCTTTACCTCAACTGAAACTTCCGGTATGCCTTCATTTCTTGTGTATCCCTTTACATTTGTATGAACTTATTCTTTACATAAGAACACTATTTATGATGTTGTTGTGTCGGGTTGTGTAGTAACTTCTCCAGTTGAACCCTGATCTTGTACTGTAGTAGTTGTGTCAGTACCTACATTTGGAGTACCGGTATCTGTTGGTACTACGCCATTTCCTTGAGTATCAGTTATTACTGGTGTAGTTCCTGTGTCAGTTATCAGTGGTGTAGTAGTACTTGTCGTATTCCCTGTTTGTTGATTCACCACAGGAGTAGAACTTCCATTTGAGTTATCAATTATTGGTGTCGATGTACCTGTTCCAGATGTCGTAATTGGAGTTGATGTTGCTACTGGCTCAAACTCAGTTGAGAGAGTAAGTTTTTGATCCTTGATTGCAAGTGCGATCCAACTGAATGTGATGTCCTCAGTCGCTGCTTTGTTGAGGATGATGGTAAAGCCTTTCTCTGTTTTATTGGTGACGATAAATCGTACATCATTTCCAAATACTGCATTCTCAATTGGAGACAGATCAGCTGGTGTTGATGTTGAGTTATTAAGTGCAATAGTTGCAGACACAACTGGCTGTGCTAAGTACTCACTATCAAACACTACATCAACCTTTCGTGAACCTTTCTGTACAGTCGCTGTTCCTCCTGTGTCAGAAGTAAAGTATGGACGACCGAAGAAGGTAGTATCAGATAGCATTGAGATCATAGTGCTTGTTGCACCGATAGAGTTTACTGTAAGACCACTCGTGAATGTTGCAGTTCCAGCAACGGTGAGTGCGTTAGTTCGTACTGACTGAGCAAGTACATCTCCTGCAAATACCACACTACCAGCATCGTCGAAGCTTACTACTACATCATCTGGGAGAACGATCGCAAATCTTCCATCAGTAGAAGTTGCATTTGCTGAAGCAATAGATGTTGTTGCTGTATCAATACCAAGTATTGCAGAAGCAGAATTTGCACGTCTGAGAACAAATCCACCGATGATTGAATCCACCTGGAGTTTACCAGTCTTGATTTCTTCAGCACCAATCGTTAGTCCTTCGATACGTTCTGCATTCAAGAGATTTGTCACAACATTTGGACTAATCATCTGTGATACCGCTGAAACTTTATCCGCAAAAATTTCTGACATGAAGCTTCCGTTCTGTGCTCGGTCTGCTTTCATTGTTTCAAGGAATTTCAACACTTGATCATCGTGTGCAGAAATATTTCTCCTAGTAGTAATTGCTTGACCGTCAATTGAAGAAACAAGTCCATTGTTAATTGTTGTTGTTCCAAATGTAAGACCATTATTTGTAAATCCATCTACTTGATGCATTGCATTCCAGTTTGACATAACAAGATCGACAGAGTCACCACCGTAATCAATAAGGTTTACGAATACCATAATGGTTGTGCACTTTCGATTTGGCATTGCAAACATTGATGCAGGACAATCAACAAGCTTCGTTGGATCCATTGACTCAAGCGCCTTTCCAAGGACTCGGCCAGCAAGTGTTGCACGCATTGCGTATCCAGGTACAGCAGATGAAGTCACATAGTCACCACTATTTACCATTCCATTTTCAGTTGTAACAAGTACTGGTACACGTCCGATAAGCGCAATTGGATATGAATCCTCAGTGTATGCACCAGAAATGAATCCAGGGTCAGTAGATACGATACCAACAAGATCTGGTTGATACTGATACTGACTACTTCGAACACCATGATTATTTTGTGGATCAATACTTACCACCTGTCCTGGAACAAGCTCTTCTTGTGAAGTATATCGTTCTGCAAGGTCGGCACCAGAAGTGTTAATTGTTCCACCAACTTGGGTAAAGATATCTCCTCCAGAACTTACACGGAATACTGACAATCCATCCGCTTGAAGATTCAAAATATCTTTATCCTTTGTCACCTTGTACTCATAGAGAGTAGGAGTAACAACAGGTCGTTGTGGGAACGCCATCGCAGATCCTCCGTTTCCATTCCATACATCTGCATATACACCGCCATATGATGGGAATGCTCTTCTGAAGTTAAAGTTGATCTGCATCCATGTATCTGTCGGATCTGGATTAATTAAATCACCTGATTTCAATATTTGTCTCACCGATGAAGTTCCAAGTGCTGCCTGTGTTGGAGCGGTTCGTACTTCGGCTGAAATTCCTCCAAGAGCTGTGTTGCCAATGTTTGATTTCCATACAAGAGTTGAATTTGCATCAAGTTTTGTTCCTACTGGTGACATATCAAACTGTTCTGACTTATAGAGCCCAGTCTGCACCCATCCAAGGTCAAGAATGTTTACTTGGTTACTTGTTGTTGTGGTTGCTGCACCTGAAATTACAACCACCTTTCCATCTGAACGCTGGAATCCAACTGAACCCGCGTTTGCAGCAACACTCGCAGCAGAATATGAAGGACCTGCAATGAATGATCCAATGGTTGGTGTTGGACTAAGAGCTGTGAGTGCACCCGCATTTTCAATGTAAATGTTTGTTACAGTTTGAGCCGCCATAGCAGTACCTCCGTTTCCAAGAATAATTGCCCATGTTCCGTCTGGTCGTGGAATCGCCATTGAGCCCCATCCCGCGGCAGTTGTAAGTGTAGGACCCGTTGAGGTAATTTGGTTCAATACCGGAGCATATACACCAGTACCAGTTGATCCTGCGCAAGAACCTGTTGTTGCACCTCCACGAACAATAATCCATGCCCCATCTTTTCTTTGGAAAGCGAATGCTCCAGGTCCAGTACCTCCAGTGTTTACTGGAGCTGCTGCAAATGAGAAGTTCATAGTGTACGGATCAAAGTTGTTCGTAATAGTGTTTGTTGCTCCACAGACACCAGTAATACCGTTATATGAAGTCATACCCGGAATAAAGAGATATGTTCCATCTGGTCGTGGGATCCAGATTGATCCAGGTCCAACGTTCGCAGGAGTCGAAGCCGTGGTAAGTGGAAGTGGTCCTGGGATCATCACATTATTGAGAGGATCATAAATTGAAGAATATGGATTTCCTCCTCCGTGCATAATAAGAATACGTCCATTTGGTAAGATAATCGCCGACGCACCAAATCCAGCACCAGTTGTTCCTGATTTACTTGCGAGGTCAGGACCTGCACTAAAGGTATTTGCGACTGGATCGTAAATGTTTGTTGTTGAGGTTGCACCAGTTGTTGAGCCCATAACAACAAGGAACTTACCATCAGGGCGCTTCACTGCAAATCCTCCAAGACCAAGATTCGTTGTAGGAATTGAACTTCCAGTTTGGAGAGTTGTTGTTCCAGTTGATTCGTCATACACTTGCGCATTTGGTGTTGCATTACCAGAAATGATTACAAACTTACCATCAGGACGCTTCATTACTACAGTTGTTGATCCTGTTGAAACCTGAAGCTGAGGTGCGGTAATAAATGCACCGTTGTAGAGATTTTGGTTTGTTGCGTTAATGGTTGATCCAAAATCTCCTTGAGTAGCAGATAAAGAGAGAGCATTTTGTCTGTTTGCATCATTGTGAATGTTCACAACAACTGGAGCAGATCCTGGAGTCGAACTTGTTGCTGTAGCAGCACCGAAGTCAAACTGAGTCTTATGTAGCATAGTGCTATTATCGACAGTCACAGAATAAAGCACGGGATCAGCATTCACTCTTCGATATCGTGTCATTCCTCCTTTTCGTACTCCCCATTCCTGATCAAGGAATCGTGGAAGTTCACGTTGGAAAATAAACTTGAACTGAATTTTGTTGTCTGCAGATGTTGTTGCATTCACAAGGTCACCACTATTTCCGATAGGACGATACGTTCCTTGAGAACAATCAGCTGGACTTGTGACGGTTCGTACTTGTGCAGTAATCTTACCTTCATTATTTGAAATCCAGTTAAGTGTTGAACCGAGTGAAAGATTTGTATTTGAAATACACTCACTTTCATAATATGCATCATTTACTCCTCCTGCATTTACACCAGTTTCAAAATTCATGTCGTAGAGTGTAATCGCTGTACTTCCTCCACGAAGAATTGCATATTGTCCATCTGGCAACATAAATGCAGTCATACCGTGTCCTGTAGTTGTTGGACCAAGACCGATTTGTGATGAAACATCAGTAAAGATAGGCGCCTGTGCTCCTGCAGCTCCCGGCATTCCTGCTCCTGTATCAATGACATTCACTGTTCCAGTTGCAAACAATACATACTTACCATCTTGTCTCCATACAGCCTGCGAACCATCAGAAAGTGACGCAGTTGGTCCAACACCAAGGTTTGCACTAAATGATCCAAATCCATTTGTTGTTGTTGCTTGTGGGTTGTACAAGAATGATTGGTTTGCGACACCTGGCATTGTCAAATATGTTCCATCTTGTCTTCGGATAGAGAATGAACCAAATCCGATAGCAGTTGGTGCAGCAGGTCCAGTCGTAAAGGTACCGGCAGATCCAACAGCAGTCGTAGTTCCAGAGTATTGGTTATAAATATAAGTAGTTGTAGTGTTATTACCTGCATAGATCAGGAATGTACCATCATCACGCTGAACAGCATGTGCTCCAACTCCGATAGTTCCAATACCTCCAGTAGATACGTTAGTATAACCAGAAGCTGTTGCTGCAGATGGGTCATAAATACCCCAGTTTGCTGTACCTCCTGGCATTACAATATATCTTCCGTCTGTTCTCTGGAACACAACAGTTCCTGTTGCTGCAGCACCTGTGATAGTTGGTCCAGCAGCATTCGCAGTAATATTGAATGGATCATAAACTCTAGTTGCAGTTGTGCCTCCCGCTTGAATCAAAAGATATCTACCGTCAGGACGCTTAAGTGAAATAGCTCCTGCTCCAACAGCAGCACCTGCTACAGTTTGAGTCTGCATTGTTGCGCTACTAACACCATTCCAAAGTGATGCGGTAAGAGAACCACCGCCGTGAACAATAAGATACTTACCATCTGTTCGAATGATAACATGAGCACCATTGTTTACAGTCGCTGCTACTACTGTTGATGTTGATGTTGTTGCACCTTGAGCATTGATTGTTCCATCATTAATCGTAACGTAGTTATTGAATGCAGTTGTTGTTGCAAGAGTTGCTCCTGCAATATCAAAGTCTGTTGCACGCTGACCACCTGTGGTTGATTTCACTGTATCTGAAGTTTGTGAAGAAATAGTAAGTCCACCACCATTCGCTACAACAAACTTATCTACTCCTGCCTGCTGAAGTGTGAGAAGTCCACCAGTACCACGCTGGTCAATCACAACACCAGGAACAATTGATGTTGTTGACGCAGAAAGCGCACCAGCATATGGAGTCGATGTTCCGATTCCCACCTTTCCGTCTGCTTTGATAACAAAATCTTGTGAACCGGTGTTATTCCATACATCCAAAATGTTTGCAGTCTGTGCAGGTGCTGCAACCAAAGCCATTGTTGTGGTACCTCTTCCTGAAGTTGTATTGTCAGAAGTTACTGAGAACTTTGCGTATGGTTGTGTTGTTGTTGCACCAAGTGCTACAGCATACGAAGTCGTTGCCATTGTAAGGGTTTGAAGGTTGTTGTTATTTGACCAACCAAGTGCAGCTCCTCCACCACCTCCACTACCACAAGTTGTACCAGTGTTTGAAAGAACACCGAGTGAAGAGAATGTTGCACAACCTGCACTTCCCGCTGCAGATGTAAGAGCAAGAGTAGTTGTAGTTGCACCTCCGTTTACAAAGAGATTTCCTTCAACTGAGAACTTCGCAAATGGTGATGTTGTTCCTACTCCTACGTTTCCTGAGTTAAGGATAGTGAAGAGTGATGATGATGCGTTTGATACGAAGTTTGCAAGTACTGGATCTGTTGAAGTTCCCCAGACTGTGAGGGTTGCTGAAGGAGTGGTTGTTCCGATTGCTACACGAGGTTTTCGGATACCTCCTGCTCCATCGGATTCTGAGTAGATTGAGAGAATTGGATTTCCATCAAGACGTGCGACATAACTCTCAACGGTACCAATTGATGCACCAGAAGTTACCGGCATATCGATCCATGACAACAGTCCTGAATCTGCCTGGAACACACTTGCCCCAACTTCCAAGTTATCGATACCAGTAACTCCTGTACTCCAATCGTGATACAAAGCACCGTTGTTTACACTAAGTCCCCCAGCAAATGTAGAAGTTGAAGTGGTTGAGTATGCATTGAAGTTTGCTCCTGCAACAGTTCCTTGTACTGCAAGTCGTGCATATGGAGATGAAGTACCTACTCCAACATTTCCATTTGAATCAATCATGAATGCTGCGATTGATGATGTAGCAAATGTTGCAGGTGATGCAGTAGCAAAGTAGAAGTTACTGTTGATACTTCGCATGGTCCAGATGTTTGATGTCAGTGATGCATCACTAAGCGCGAGTTGCGGTCGTGTTGATGATGATACTTGGAGTGCCCATGCTGGTGTTGAAGTACCGATACCTACTCCAGTGTTGTTTCCAGAGTTAAGGTTGATTGAGAGGAATGAGTTTGTTGAAGTTGCCCACTTTGAGTTGATGGTGTCACTTCCTGCTCCTCCTGTTGTATCCGCCTCACAAAGGAATTGTCCTCCTGTTGTGTAAGTAACTTTGAATCCAGCACCGTTACATGTTGATGAGAGACCAGTTGCGTAGAATGCTGATGTTGATGCTGTGGTTGAGAAGAA
>CAZYGU010000013.1:0-5651 GCA_964646785.1 uncultured Candidatus Saccharibacteria bacterium
ACATCTGTCCAAGATGCCTTTTTATCCTTCTGAAAATCATCAATCGAGTAACAACTTTCCTCACTTTTTAATAGCCAGTACTGTTTAGTTTTCATATAATTTTGACCACTTAAATCGTACACGTAACGAAACAAATAAACTAATCGCTAATATTTCCTAATTACCGCCTTAACAATAGCAGCGACCCGGAAACTTTCTTCAGGATAAATATTGTCATATTTTTTATTTGCGGGCTCAAGATATGGAGTACCTTTCTTGTCTTTTCTAAAATATTTCATTGTCCAACCACCGTCCACTTCTGCAATGACAATATCTCCAATTCTCGGTTCGCCTTTTCGCTCAACAAGAACATAATCCCCCTCTTCGATATGAGCATCTATCATCGAGTCACCCTTCACTTCAAGGAGATAGCTTTTTTCTTTATCATCAACAATAAACTCCTCAAGTCGAACAGTGTCTAGTTCTTCCTCTTCTGCCATCGTAGGAATACCTGCCTCAACAAGACCAAGTAGAGGTATTTCCCCGAACAGTTGATTTGGAGTAATACGACCTTGTGAATCCTTTGAGACAGTACCATCCTCAACAAGACGCGAGATTAGCTTGTGAACGGAATTCTTTGATTTAAATCCAAGCATATCCATAATCTCCTTATAACCAGGCATGCGTCTATTCCTTTTATAGAATTGGATAACTTTCTTTTTTTGATCCTCGTTTTTTATTGGCATGAGATTTAGTGTAAAAAGGAAAACATACTCGTCCTGTGTTCTGGAACATGTCGAACATCTTGCAACATTGTAAGAAGAAGCTTGTGACGACGAGCGTCGCGCTTGTACGAAATACCTTTTATAATCTTCCAATCAATTTGCTCATTGATTGCCTGAAGTTCTCGTGAAATTGTTGATACTAATTTTTGTTTACTCATATTGGTAATGTGTTTTGTATGAGTTGGTAGTGAATATAGTATAAGTGAACTATAGTTCACCTGCAAGAAAATCTGTGGAAAACTTTCTGTTAAATATCTGAAGGATGGAAAATACTCGTAAAATGAGTTAAAATGACCTTCTAATCATCAATATATATGTCATTCATTAAACAAAACGCGTGGGCAATCGGATTTGTCACCATTCTTGTGTTAGCTTTCGCCGCAATGGCATTCACTTCAAAAAACACGAAGCTCCCTTCTGCGACAGCAACCGCAAAGGACTCAGTGGATTTTGTTATTACCCCCGAAGATCATGTTCTTGGGCCAGAGAACGCAAAGGTCACGATTGTTGAATTTGCTGATTTTCAATGTCCTGCTTGTGCAGCGTACTTCCCGATTATTGAAAAACTTCATCAGGAATTTCCAAACGATTTGCGTATTGTATACAGATATTTCCCACTCACCACAATTCATCTACAAGCACTAAATTCTGCATATGCAGCAGAAGCAGCAGGTATGCAAGGAAAGTTTTGGGAAATGCATTCATCTCTTTTCAGTTCACAAACCGCATGGGAGAAGACAGTCGGCAAATCGCCATTTGAAAAATATGCGACTGAGCTCGGTCTTGATGTCAATAAATTTAAAGAAGATATCGGATCAAGTGTAGTTAAAAATCGTGTGAAAAAGGACCTCGACTATGCAATCGAACTTGGACTAAGTGGAACACCCTCATTTTATCTAAACGGTAAAAAAATCATGAATCCTGGAGCATATGAGTCTTTCAAAGCTCAAGTTCAAGCTGCTATTTCTGGTAAAGTTCCTACTCAAGCGACCACGACTCCGTAATTTACCTTATTTATGAATATCATTCCTCGCTGGTTAGTTATATCAATTTTCCTTGTTGGATTTATCGGGTTTCTTGATGCAAGCTATCTTAGCTCGAATGCATACTTTCACACAGTCCCACCATGTATTATTACAAGTGGCTGTGAAGTTGTAACCACTAGTACATATTCAAAAATTTTTGGACTTCCTGTTGCATATATGGGAACTCTGTATTACCTCACATGCCTCACTCTTTGGTTTGTATTTATTAACAAGAAAAAAATTTGGGCAGCTCGGTTACTCCCAATTGTAGTGACAACTGGATTTCTTTTTTCTCTTTGGTTTGTATCAGTCCAAGCATTTATCCTTAAAGCTTTTTGCACATATTGTATGCTATCAGCCGGAACATCGACTATACTATTCGCGCTTTCACTCATTGTATGGAGAAAGCTTAAAACTCACGAGCAAACTGAATTAAGTGCATAAAAACAAAAACAGCATCCAAGAGGATGCTGTTTTTGTTTGGCTTGAAGTTATATTACTTCATAGCGATACTTTCTGTATGTGCCCAACAAGGAGATGAAGAGATCCATGGACGAGCCCCTTCTTTCTCATAAAGATATCGAGCATACGCCATGTTTCCATCAATCGTATAAATGTTGTAACCAAGTTTCTTTGAATCTTCAAGGTGATACTTCTCATTGATCTGCATCACTCCAACATCAAGACTGTTTACTTCACCACGAATGACATTTCCATTCTTGTCAGTTTGTCGAAAACGAGATTCGCATCGTGCGATATCAATCATAATCGGTAGGTCGGAAAAGTAGCTTGTAACAGCTTCCTTTACGGTAAGCGGCTTTTGCGCTTCTACATCAACCTTAACTGGTTCGTTCACAGTTGCTACAGAAGTAGCAGGAACGGTACCACCAGTATTAAATCCAGAAATAACCGCCAATAAACCAAGAGTCGTTAAGTTAAGAATACAAATTCAGGTTATTGGTAATTCTGTCGGACCCTTTGCACTCAAAAAGTGCTGGGGCATCTGTAAAAGATCGGCGCCTTTTCAACATACATGATGTTAAGAAAGGAAAAGCCCAGTACTTACTGGGTTGTATACATGATAGCAGGTTTAGAAGCCATTGTCAATGATTTTAGAGCGAAAAAGACTGATAATATGGCTAAATATAAGGCTATAATAAGATAATGCAATAAGCCACTTTTTGAGCTTTTTGTCCATCTTTACCATTTTTTAATTAAAAATGTCAGCTCTGATCATTTTCATCAGAACTATGCGCCATATATATTAAAAGAACCTTGATTCATATGTATTTTTACTACCGCAAACATTAAAAAACCACCCAAAGCCGAAGCAATGAGTGGTTTTATACACTTCTACCGAATTAACGGGAAAAGGGTACCGGCTTGCCCTGACAAATTCTCAACAGGAGAACTTGAAAGTGCTTGCATACCTCGCTGTGCCATCCCTAAGGAAGCTTGCAAGGTACTAAAGAACGCGAGAAGGGTGTTCTCAAAGCCGGAAAAAATTCTCGGCACAAGGAACTGAAGCATGATAATAGTGATGCCCAGCCCCACAGCTCGTAGTATTTTCATACTGGTACGGGTTGAGAGAAGCTGGTGAAAGGTCAGACAAGACCTAACATGCCTATAATCAGGCGCCCCCCTCTTGTATAGCTACTAGTCTTTACGTACTAGCTTCAATACAAGAATGGAGGTTCCGTGAATATCATTTCAAAAAACTATGCTTATTATATAGCACAGAAAAAGAGAAAAATCAAGCACTACTACGCATTTACCTGAAGCACTTTGTCTCTACATGTTTCGCTACAAAATCCATCCTTCTCAGTCCTACAATCTTCACACATGAGAAAATGCTTGTTACAAAAACGATTTTTACAGTTTACAAACTGCTCTGTTGGAGATTCACACATATCACACTTCCCTACAACGGTATGATTGTCAGGTGTATCAAAATCCATTGCAATACGATCATCGAACACATAAAGCTTTCCTTTAAACGCTTTGTTCGGATACTTTTCCATGTATGTCACGATACCGTTCTCAAGTTGATATACATCTTTAAAACCTTGTTTCAATAAGTATCCTGATGCTTTTTCACATCGTACTCCCCCAGTACATACAGCAAGTACAGGTTTATCCTTCAAGTGAGCAATCTTAGGAATAACTTTCGGTAAATCTCGAAAATTTTCCATCCCAGGATCAATGGACCCTTCAAATCTCCCTATTTTATATTCATAGTCGTTTCTCAAATCAACAATCGTAAAATCTTTTTTCTCTTCGAACCAACGATTGAGTTCTTCAGCTGACAAATGAGTTGCGGTAGTTTCCCACGGCTTCACATCATCAGGACCAAGGTTTGCAGAAACAATTTCATTGCGCAATTTTACCTTTAATTTAGGAAATGCATTTCCTGTACCAAGACTTCGCTTAATGTTTGTATCGACGAATCGTGGATCACTCAAAAGATTTTCACAGTACTCTGCAATTGCCTCCTTTGTTCCTTCTACAGTTCCATTAATACCTTCTGAAGCAATAAGAATACGCCCTTTGAGACCTAAACGCTCACACAGTGCACGTTGTGAATCAACTAAGGATTTTGGATCTTGAATGGGGGTATATTTATAGTAAAGAATTATTTCGTACATATTATTGGCAAGATAAATCTGGAAATTCGACTTGGAGAGTGGTAAGCATTATATCAAAACTTTTAACTAGATCATCAATATTCTGTTTTGGAAGCTGATTAAATACATGATTCATTGTTTTCTCAACAACCTGTGACCCTTGAGAAAACAACTTTTTTCCTTTTGGAGACAGTTTTAATACATGAACTTTTCGATCCTTGCTATTCACCGAAGTTGTAAGAAACCCCTTCTTCACAAGGCTCACTACATGGCGACTAACTGCCGCTTCTGTTGTTTGCCTAGCATTTGCAATCATTTTTTGCGAAAGACCAGGATGGAAATTCACTGCAGCAAGAATCATAAATTGAGAAAACGAAATCATATTTGTTTTCTTTAATTCACGATCAAGAAGCTTATCCAGAAGAATAACAAACTGATGAACTTTGATTGCCGGATGATTTCCTACATGCATACAAACGTTATTACTACTGCACAGGAACTTGAATTACATCTCCAACATTAATCCCACTCAATACCTCAACTGACCCATCATTTCCATTAAAGCCTATTGTGACTGGAACTTGAGTAATAATCTTTCCTTCAACTTTGTCTACGAATAACTGATTATCTTTTTTAATGATTGCGTACTGAGGAACCTTAATAACATCGTCCTTTTTCGCAGTCTGAACAATAAGATTTGCAGTCAAACCACTTTTTACTTGCTGATCTGCCTGATCAAAGGTAATAGTCACTTTGTAATTCACCACGCCATCAACAATGGTTTCACCTGGATCAATGTATATAACTGAGCCAGTGAATGTTTTTCCAGGAAAAGCATCAAAAGTAATAGCGACCTGATTACCAATTGCTAATTTACCAATGTTTACTTCTGAGACATTCGCATCAATCTGAAGATCATTATCTGAAATTACAGAAATAAGAGGTGTACCAGTTGTTACAATTTCTCCCGCTTTTGTATCATATTTTGTAATAACGCCTGTAATCGGAGATACGAGTGTTGCTTTTGCAAGTAGTGCAGAGCTACTTTGTACCTGTGCCTCAAACTGTGCTACTCGCGCCTGTTGAGAAAGTACATCATCAAAAGCCGTTACTCCTGTTCCGTTCTGTGCTTCACGAGGTGCATTGTTTAATTTATCTTTTGCAGTAACCAAATTAGAAAGTGCAGTACTGATATTTGTTCGTGCCTCAGATACAGTACTTCGATATCCAGCAATAGT
>CAZYGU010000013.1:5751-14675 GCA_964646785.1 uncultured Candidatus Saccharibacteria bacterium
CTAATCTGATCAAGTTTGATTTGTTCTTGATGTAAATCTGCTTTCGCTTTTGCAAGATTCGCTGAAAGTTCTGACTGATCAAGCACCGCGAGCACTTGCCCAGCTGTAACTCTGTTTCCAATCGCAAGTGGCGCAGAAGAAACCTTACCACTTGTTTCAAAAGCTAGATCTACACTTTTATTGGGCTTTGTTTTACCCGTTACAGAAACCTCCTGCACAACAGTTCCCTTCACTGCCGTAATTGTTGTCACTCCTTTGTTTGATCCCCCACGAAGTGCGAATCCAATTCCAATTACAACAAGAAGTACAAACACTGAAGTTTTCTTGTGTGTTTTGATAAAATTCCAAATTTTTTGAATAAATGTGTTCATAATATGTAATACTAATTTACTATTTTTTATTGGTTAATACATCTCCAACAATCAACCCGTCCGACATCGTAATAATTCTATCTGTCATAAGTGCGTACTCAGGTTCATGGGTTACCATAACGATCGTCTGACCCTCACGATTCAGTTCCAAAAAGTTATCGAGCACAACACGTGAAGTTTCAGTATCGAGGTTTGCAGTTGGTTCATCAGCAAAGATAATTTTTGGTGCATGCGAAACTGCTCGTGCAATAGAAACTCTTTGTTGTTCACCACCAGAAAGCTGACTTGGAAGATTATCCATTCTCTTTGCAAGACCAATGCGCTCAAGAGACTTCTTTGCCATATTTATCGCTTCATCTTGCTCATATCCCTGCATTAAGAGGGGTACAAGTACATTTTCAAGTGCTGTAAGTTCAGGAATAAGTGCATAGTCTTGAAACACATATCCAAGATCCTCAAGTCGGATACGAGTTCTCTCATCATGAGGTAGATCAGTTACATCAACACCATCAACAAGCACTCTTCCGCTTGTTGGGTGATCAAGAAGTCCCATTTGATACATAAGAGTACTTTTTCCAGAACCTGAGCGTCCAGTAATAGAAATAAATTGGCCACTTGGAACTTCAAATGAAATACCCTTTAGGACTGTAATTTCCTTATCACCACTTGGAAACGATTTAATAATGTTTTGTGCTTTAATCATAACTATTGAAGAAATTACTTTCTACCAAGAATAGCATCGAGTGTATTTTGTTTTACTACAATACGTGCAGGAATATATCCAGCAATCAATGTTGCAACCATGAGAATTGCAGCACGAACCATTGTATTAGGTATTTCTGCTACTAAAGTTCCATCACTAAACGGAAACTTAATTGGGTGTGCGGTAATGAATGGCACCAAAAAGCCATATAAAATAACGAGTCCTATCCCAATACCAACCAGTGCATAAAAGAACGATTGAAGGACGTATGAAAATTCAATTGCAAGCGAATCAATACCAATACCCTTTAAAATTCCGATGAACTTTCTTCGAGTAATCGCATTTACGAAAATAACAATGAAAATTGTAATGGATGCAGCAACAAGTCCAATTGACCCTACAACGTTTCCGAGAAGGCCGAATGTATTTTTGATATCAAGAAGAAACTTTGGTAATGATTCTTCCCATGTTTGAACACGCGCATATTCACCTGCTCCAGTACGAAGCAGTGCATTTTTAACAAAAAGTGGATCAACTCCTTTATCAAGAACAACTGTAACCTCATCGATATTGTAGTCACCTCTACCAATTAAATTACGTAGTGTTGTATCAAGCATAAATACTCGAAAATCAACTTGATCAACCTTTCCTCTCACAATTCCTTTTACCGTAAACTCTTTTACGTTACCTGCAATTGTCATTCGAACTTTATCGCCAGGTGCAATATGGTCAAAGAGTGTTAACCCAGGCGCTTCAATATTGAGATATTTTCGAAGAAAGTTTGATCCAATCAAAATACTGTCAGAGTCATCAGCGGTTAAATAGCTTCCTTCAATAACCTTCGAACTAAGTCCGGTTGCATCATCCTCACGAATCGGATCAATACCAACTACTGATGCCGCAATTGAATCTGCCTTATCAGTAAAGTTAATTCTCGTTTTATAGTTCGCTTCTATCGATGCGCCATCAACATATCGAGCAGAATACGTTTTTACTCCTGGAATACCCTGAATAGTTGAAATAAGTGACGGACTATTTTGAATATAATCTTTTTTAGGGAGTGTAGTAAGAAGCACATCTCCTGCATATCCTGACTTGTATACATCAGTCGAACCCTCAATAAGTCCAACAAGAACCCCGCGAACCACAACAAGATTTAGAAACGTAAGCATCATTACAAAAATAATGAGTGCAGTAGTAGCAAATGATGAACGTCTAACTTGACGAAGCGCAAGAAACCAACCCACTTGCAGTGAGGTGATAAATGTTTTGAATTTGCGTTTTGTTCGCTCCATAGAAATCTAAGCTACTTAGTATAGCTTTTTATACTTGATTTATCAAGTATACCTTACCAAGGTATTGGATACTGAATGAATTGATCAAGAAGGGGTTTTTTGTAAACAATACGTGAAAATGCCTCTGCCTCCCACAAAGCCCCATTGAGTGCAATATGTGGTTTTGGTTCCACAGGAATCCCAACATACTTCATTACAGCATCGGAATCTAAAGCAGTTTTTTTATGTTTTAATGGTGGATTCTCTCCGCGACTTAACATATGAGTAAAAGTAATCGTGTGAAGATCAATTGACCTGTGTGATAATTCAGCCGACTCGCCAGCTCTCTGTGCAGCTGCCTCAACAAAATTGATATCAAAAGATACATTCATCCCAGCAATCACCATATCATCACGATTATGAAGCCATTGTAAAAAGTGATTCACTAAATCAGTTTCAGATTGCTTTTTTTCATCATGGATCTCATCTATTGAATACCCATTCACTTGCAGTGCTCCTGGTTCGATGTGTGATCCATCCCATATTTTACATTCTTCATAAAATTGAATCTGTGGCTGCATAAAATCAACCGCACCAATACTGACTAACGAATGCATAAGTGGATTTGTTCCCGTCGTTTCAACATCGAGAATTATCATAGAAATAGTTTACACTATTTTGCGTAACCCTAATCATCATCACAAAAAATTAACTATCGAGTTATTTAAGCCCCTTACAAGTTGTTGAAGGAGTTAGCCCTGCTTTCCGAGCATCTTCAATCGACTCGTAATAAACCTTATTTTTCTCAAGGATACGTTTCGCACCAGAACATGTTGGGTAGTAGTATTTGGTACCATTTTTCGAAGCAACCACAGATCCTTCATTTTGAGTTTGTTCCCATACTGTTACAGCGCCCTTCACTTGTGGTTTTATAGTATCTGTTTGAGGGTTTACTTTTGTAATTTGTTCATTTTTAGGTGTAGCTGGTGTCCCCGCACTGCCTGGATTAGTGATTTCAATAGGGATTTTCTGTGCATGGAAATATGATAATCTTCCAATACCGTATGAAGCTGATGCAATAAGAACAAAGAGAACTCCTATAAATATATGGTTTCTGGTCCCCTTTTCGTTAACGCTGACAATGTCAAATTCCTCCTCAGATGGAATAGAAGAGGTCCCCTGTTCACTCACAAGACCAAGCTTAGAGAGGGTCTTGCTTTTATCAGCAACTTCTTTTATACTCATACCCTGTTATTCTAGCACCCAAGTGTGAGGTATTTAAAGCTAGAACCTAACACCTATAAGCTAGTAGTTACGATTATATCTATCCACAATGGCACATAAGAAATCCGCAGGTACAACAAAAAACGGTAGAGATTCCAATCCAAAATATTTGGGTCTCAAAATCACTCCTGGAGCATTCGCTAAACCAGGTGCTATTTTGGTTCGTCAGCGTGGAACTGATGTTCTTCCTGGAAAGAACGTAGATATGGGTCGTGACCATACTATTTTTGCCCTCAAAGAAGGTGTCGTTTCAATGACAAGTAAAAGAAAAAAACATTTCGATAACACTACTCTCATTAAAAAAGTCATCAATGTAATCTAAAGAAAACCCCACATACTGTGGGGTTTTCTTCTGTACAAATTGCGTTCCATGTAGTAAAAATGTGAAAGAGCTCATTTATACCGAACTTTTTTTGGAGAACAGCATGCAAGCCTATGTGCCAAAAGCTGATCCTGTAGTAGCAAAAGCCCAAGCGGTGAAGATTCTCCTCTATACGGAAGAGCAATTCGTCATCGATTTGATGGAGAACCTGCGGACAGGAAAATTTAGTGGTGTAAACCCGCACTGTGATTTTTTTGCAGCTTGTACCAGGTTTGGTGAATCCAAATCTGACATACTCTCCATGCATGGGTTTGAACAGAAAACTGGGCACATTCAACCCATTGAGCAGTTCACATTCAATATCGCTCTCGGTGATACCATAGAAACAAATTCGCGTGCAAGAGAGTTGTATGGATGGTGTGAAGAAGTTCTCGAGTCAAAAGCACTCGTGCGTAGACCCACCTTGTCACAAGGTAGTGTTTGCGGAATGGACATCGCCATGCGTGAATAAAAAACAAGAATATCCCCCCTCAAGGCTTGTCTTGAGGGGGGATTTGTTTGACTTAGCGAAAAAAAGGTGTAAAAAGAGTAAAGTTCGATCTTTCAACTACATATCAAGATGAGGTTTGCTCATGACACTTCGAGCAGAGGCGCACAAGCAGGCGCGAAGAATTCTAGCATGCCGGGTTGTTTCTTTGGATGACTTGAAACGGCTGCAAACACACCTCGAAGCGGGTACCATAGATGGACGAACAAAAAGAACATGCTTTTTAGGTGTTCTTGCTGGAGATAAGAAAGGAGGGTACGTGCGGCTTCGAAAATGTGTTGGGATTGATGATGTTATAGACGAGCGACAAAACCCAGTCGAGTTGTTCTGCCTTTCCATTCGAAACGGCCATACGAACACAAACAACCAGCGTGCCTTATGTCTCTGGTTGTGGACTCAAGCAGAAATCGATCGTCGATCTCACCAAACGAGAATCCGTGGATCTACTGAGATCCCAAGCATCCTTGATGTAAAAACTGTGTGCGCATAAACGCACACCAACACAAAAGGTCCGGAACAATATGTTCCGGACCTTTGTAATTTACTTATACTGGCTTAATGACGAGGGTGAACGATCCTGATACATCACCTGCAATAACAGGGATTGTGTGCTCTCCAACATTTTTAATTGGCTTCTCGAGCGAAATATATTCAGTAGGAATATCAAGTCTACTCTGTTCTTTAAGTGCTGATACAATTTCATCAAGATGTACTCCAGCAAATAAATGACCTTGTTCATTTGCAGATAGTGTCATTTCAACCTTCACTCCATTGAGACTTTGAATATTTTTAACCAAAAGATCATGACTGATATTCTGTTCTCCTTCATGTCGTGCTTTCTCATTATTGAGCCGTGTGACTACTGCATGAGTTGCAACCTCAGCAAGTTTTCTTGGAATAAGAAAGTTTGCTGCGTATCCATCTGATACATTCTTAATTTCGTATTTTTTGCCAATTTTTGGAATATTCTGGAGAAGAATGACTTTCATAATAATGATGATTTTGACTAGTAATTAGCTTTTAGTAGGTACTCATAGTAGCAGTTTTTAGTGATTTGTCTAGCACAATAAAACTAAAACAACCAAGAAATTTGATCTATCAATTACTATAAGAATGCTTCACTAACTTGTATTTATCTTGAAAGAAGAATCTCTATTGCCTTCTCTTTTTGGGTATCGCGGCCAGCTGCTGCATCTTCTTTTGTTATCGTAACTGGGAAATCAGGAGTAAGTCCCCCATCTGAAATTGAAAGACCTTTCGGAGTAAGCCACCTTGCGATTGTTACTTTAAGGGATGTATCAGGAGTTATATTTACCAATTCTTGTACTGAACCTTTTCCGAATGTCTTATCACCAACAAGAGTTGCAACTCCTTGCTCATGAAGTGCGCCAGCTAGAATTTCAGATGCTGAAGCAGAACCACCATCAACTAAAATGACGAATCGTAATTTATCAGTGAATACATCGTAGCCCTTACTTCTATAGATAATATTTTCCTCTTTTCCTCCAAAATTTTCCTGAACAATCACTTTTCCTGGTGGTAAGAACCAACTTGCCATATCGATCGCAGCTTCAAGGTATCCACCTGGATTTCCTCTTAGATCAAGGAGAAGTCTCGGACTACCTGATTCAATAAATTCTCGAAGTGCCAATCGGAATAGGTTCGGGGTTACTGAAGAGAAGTTATAGAGATCAATTTCAAATACACCGTTTGGAAGAAGTTCTGAATGGATAGCAGGAATATCAATAACATCACGAACAATTTTAATTTCGAGAGGTTCTTTTACTCCTGCACGAACCACTGTCAAAGTAACTGTCGTTCCCTTCTTTCCTCGAATAAGAGAAATGGATTGATCTTCACTCATTCCTTGTGTAGAAGTTGCGTTGATTTTAATGATTTTATCTCCAGTTTTGACACCCGCGTTTGCAGCAGGGCTGTTTTTTAAAGGGGCAACAACAGTAAGAACGCCATTTTGCACTCCTACCTCCATTCCTACACCTTCAAAATTTCCACGCACATCACCTTGAAAGATTTCATTCTGAACTGGTGGGAAAAACACGGTATATGGATCTTTCAGTGATGAAGCAAGCCCTTGAATTGCGCCATATACTTTTTCTTGGTCTGTAGCAGTAGAGCTGCTATGAGTAGGAACATACTTTTCATTCAAGATATTCCACGCCTTCCAAAAAGCAGAGAAATCGACTCCTTCTGGTTTATATAACGTAGCATTCTCAATATTTCCACCTGCGAGAGAAACCTGCTTTGATTCATGACGAATACCTACTTTTACACCGACAAAAAATACCGCACCTAAAATGAGAGCGGTGATAGCTGCAGCATAAATATTTTTCTTATCGTAATTCATGAAAAAGAATTGAAATCAATAATACCACATGCTTGTAAAATCAGCATAGAAAAATTATAAACCCCAATAGATAGAGTCGGCTGACAAGCCTGTGATATAATTATTTCACTATGATTACACGATATACATATGGGAATACTGTGTGGATCGATTTAAATCGTCCAGAACAAGATGAGGTACAGGCAATTGTTGATGAGTTTGATATTAATAAAGCGGTAGCAAAAGAACTCGTTTCCCCATCACTAAAATCTCGAGCAGAATTATACAAGAAGTATATTTACCTTATTCTTCACTTCCCCGCTTTTAAACATAGTCATGGCCAAAACACCAAACAGGAGATTGATTTCATTATTGGAAAAGATTTTTTGATTACCGCACGCTACGACACCATTGATGCAATGGACAAATTTGCAAAAGAAGTTGAAGTAAAAAGTATTCTAGATAGAGGATTTAATGAGGAAAGAACTGGTGCAATGTTTTTTGGCATCCTTGAAGAAATATACCAATCACTACTCAATGAGCTCGACTATATCGATACATGGACAACAAAAATAGAGGATAAGATATTCTCTGGTAATGAACGTGAAATGGTAATGGCACTTTCTGACGTAAGTAGAAATCTTCTTAATTTCAAGAAATCAACAGACTTTCACAAAGAAGTACTTACGACTCTCGATACTCTTGGGAAGAAAATTTTTGATGAACATTTCTCATACCACGTTCACAAATCAATTGGTGAATATTTGAAAGTTGAAAACTCTCTTAAGAATGCAATGGATTTTGTTTCAGAACTAAGACAAACAAATGACTCACTTCTTTCTACTAAAGAAAATGAGATCATGAAAACACTCACCATTATGGCCTTCACCACATTCCCTCTCACACTAATGGCCGCAATGTTTAGTATGGACACAAAATTCACCCCAATTGTAGGACATCCGAATGATTTTTGGATCATTCTCGGTATCATGTTTGGCGCCACAGTTCTCTTCTTCATTTTCTTTAAATACAAGAAATGGTTCTAAGGTTGTTAACAATAGTTAGTTTTTAGTGAATACAGATGCTCAAACTTCATAATACGCTTACGGGAAAAACGGAAGAATTCAAATCAATTACCGCAGGAAAAGTTGGAATGTATAATTGCGGGCCTACTGTCTACAATTTTGCTCATATTGGAAATTTACGTGCATATGTGTTTGCTGATGTACTCCGACGTTCACTTGAATACACCGGCTATACAGTTACACAAATAATGAACATAACGGACGTTGGTCACCTTGTTGGCGATGGTGATGAAGGAGATGACAAAATGACGAAAGCTCTCATTCGTGAGGGAAAACCGAAAACTCGTGAAGCAATGAGGGAGGTTGCGAACACATATTTTGAGGCTTTCAAGCAAGACCTTGAGAAACTTAATATTGAAACTCCCACACAATTCCCCTTTGCAAGTGAACATATCCAAGAAGATATCGACCTTATCAATGTGCTGTTTGAGAAGGATATTGCATATCAAATATCTGATGGAATATATTTTGATCTTTCAAAATTTCCTGAATACGGAAAATTGGGAAATATTAAACAAGAAACTGTTGAGGAGACTGAATCACGTATCGGCATAAACAGAGAGAAAAAAAATTACCGTGATTTTGCACTGTGGAAATTTAATGATGCAGGATGGGAAACACCATGGGGAAAGGGTTTTCCTGGTTGGCATATCGAATGTTCAGCAATGTCGATGAAGTATCTTGGTGAGACGTTTGATATTCATACAGGAGGAATTGATCACATTCCAACACATCACAATAATGAAATTGCACAATCCGAATCTGCAACCGGAAAAGAATATGCACATTATTGGCTGCATAGTGCACATGTACAGGTTGATGGTGGGAAAATGGCAAAATCAGAAAATAATTTCATTACCCTACAAACT
The DNA here is from genome assembly GCA_964646785.1 of uncultured Candidatus Saccharibacteria bacterium. Lineage (GTDB taxonomy): Bacteria > Patescibacteriota > Minisyncoccia > Phycocordibacterales > Zambryskibacteraceae > JBGTNQ01. Next base: position 14,551 of record CAZYGU010000013.1, read on the forward strand.
CTGATTGATAAAAAGTTTTCTCCACTTGCCTATCGATATTGGCTTTTACAAGCACGATATAGTAGTCCAGTAAATTTTTCATGGGAAGCTCTCGAAGCTGCCCAACAAGCATATAATAAACTTAC
>CAZYGU010000013.1:14775-22654 GCA_964646785.1 uncultured Candidatus Saccharibacteria bacterium
GAACAAGTAATACGAGAAAAAGTTCGAATCCCTCCTCAAAACATTGAAGCTGAGATGGCACTTCTTGGTTCTATCATGCTTCGCCCTGATTCAATTTATGAAATCATCGATGTGGTTTCACCTGGTGCATGCTACGCAGAGCGTCATGCGATTATCTTCGAAGCAATGCTCGATTTGTTTGGAAAAAGAACCCCTATTGATCTCCTTTCACTTTCTACTAGACTCAAAGAAAAAAAACTTCTTGATCAAGTTGGAGGAAGTGCGTACCTCACACAAATTGTAAACACTGTTCCCTCATCAGCAAACATCAGACACTACGCTGAAATTGTTCAGAAAAAATATATGATGCGAAGACTTATCGATGCATCAGAACATATTGCACATCTTGGTTTTGACGAAGGAGCAGACCTAGAAGAAACACTCGATAAAGCAGAAAAACATGTGTACGACGTAACTTCAAGTGGAGTTGCACACAAATTCGTAGCGATGAAAGATGAGTTAGCTGAAGCATGGGAACGTCTTGATAGACTTCACAACAACAAAGGTGAACTTCGTGGTGTTCCAACAGGATTTCCTGAAATTGATAACAAACTTGCCGGTCTTCAAAAAGCTGACTTGATCATTCTTGCAGCACGACCTTCTGTGGGAAAAACTTCCTTTGCACTTGATATTGCACGACAAGCTGCAATTAATCATGGAGTACCAGTTGGAATATTTTCACTGGAAATGACATCGCAACAACTTGTAGATCGTATGCTTGCTGCACAAGCAAATGTTGATGCATGGAAACTTAGAACTGGAAAACTAACGAACGAATCTGACTTCACCGCTATTCGTCAATCACTCGACAAACTTTCACAAGCGCCCATCTATATTGATGATCAACCAGGAAACACAATTCTCAAAATGCGATCAGTTGCACGAAGACTTAAAAGTGAAAAAGGTCTCGGCTTACTTGTTGTCGATTACCTCCAGCTTATGGTTCCCCCATCTTCAAAAAGTAGCGATAACCTCGTACAGCAAGTAACTGAAATCTCTCGTTCACTGAAAAATTTGGCACGAGAGCTTGATGTGCCTGTGCTTGCTCTATCACAGCTCAACCGTGCCGTTGAAAGCCGTGGCGGGCGCCCTCGCCTTTCTGACCTTCGAGATTCTGGATCCATCGAACAAGATGCTGACGTGGTTATGTTTATTCATCGTGAAGATAAATATAAAGATGTTTCTGAGCGTACAAACATCGCGGAAATTCTTATTGAAAAACATCGAAATGGAGAAACAGGAAAAGTTGACCTCTTTTTCAATGACAAGAAAGCTACATTCCAAAGTATTGATAAAAGTAATTTCGGTGGAGCAGAAAAAGAGTTTAATGACTTCTAGTTACTTATGAATTCAATACAACGACTCATTGAGTTATTTCAAAGATTTCCTGGTATTGGACCACGCCAAGCAAAGCGATTTGTATACTTTTTATTGTCACAACAAAATTCGTACCTCCAAGAGATAGTTCGGGAATTAGAAAATCTAAAGCGCGAAAGTGTCATCTGCACATCGTGTTTTCGTTTTTTTCCTAAAAATGCAAGCGGAGTGAACCTTTGCTCAATTTGTGCAAACCCTGAGCGTGACCATACAAAGCTCATGCTTATTTCTCATGATGCTGATCTCGACAATATCGAGCGTACGAAAATATATACTGGACTGTATTTTGTGTTAGGAGGAAGTATTCCTGTTATGGATAAAGAACCAGAAAAACGAATTCGAAGAAATGAACTTATTGATATTGTAACTAAGCGAATCCCTGAAAAACTTTCTGAAATTATTCTTGCGATGAACGCAAATGTTGAAGGTGAGAATACAGTAGAATATCTAGAACTTCAACTTCGTGCTGTTGCAGAAAAAAACTCTATTAAAATTTCTCATCTTGGACGAGGACTTTCTACGGGATCAGAACTCGAATATTCGGATGAAGATACTATTGCGAACGCACTGAAAAATCGCACATAACCTTGCCGAGGCGAGGCCTTACCACATAAAAAACAGCCGTACCTGGATGGTACGGCTGTAGGAAAGCGTGACTTACTTCTGGCGGAAGCGAAGAGTATTCACTCCGTTCTCACTTTCGTAAGTGACGGAGTTGATGTCGTCGCTATGCCGAATGACAGTGCTCGGCTGACCCTGTCCATCCGCGAGAGCGACATGGACAAACGTCTTCCCTGATTTCGACGCTGGTGGCGTCGGCTCAGGAACCGAAGATGCAGTCGATGTCGGTGACACAACCGGAGGAACCGGTGCTGGTGTCGGCGCTGGTGGCGTCGGACCAACGACTGGTGTCGGAGGTGTCACAATCGGACGAGGTGCCGGAGCTGGAGGATTCGGGGTAGTTGGTGGTGTAGTTCCACCGGAACCACCTGAGCGATTACGATTGAACAACGACCAAATCCCGAATCCAACAAGTGCCAGCAACGCAAGAAACAGCAAGAGTGGCAGCAACCATGAAAGGACTGACTTAGCTCCATCCATGATACTGCCAAAGTGATCTGCTACTTGCGACCAGAATCCAGGACGCTTGTTACCAAGCGGTCCATCAGATACCGGCACAGCAGAGCCGAGCAGTCCGTTTGCGCGTGCGATCGAGTCAGCACGTGCCTTCGCGGCAGCAACCGAATCGATCCCGTTTGCACCACCGAGAAGTCCCAGACAAGCCGGACACTTCGATGGCAAAACGAGCCGGTTCACACAGTCTGCCTTGTACCTCGGAACTCCCGACGAATCGGAGAGAACGATGGTACCCACCGGAAGCATCTCCAGGACGAACCTGTCGATGTTACGGTAGTAGTTGAGCACCTGGGTGGGCTCAACAAGCGAAACCGGGTGAAGCTTGTACTTCGCCATTTCACCTGCGGTCATGATGACTGCAGTATGAAGCGGATACTTCTCCATCTCAGCTTGTACCGGGATGGCCCTGGTGCCACGCTGCGCCAGAAGTGGCGAAGCGAGAAACACCAAGGGAAACAGCAACCGCAAGTACTTGGTCATGCAGACTCTCCCAAAGAAGGAAGTTACGAGCAGACATGCTTTCCGTTACTCACAGAAAGCTTTGAGATAATAAACAGTTGATTACCTCCTCAAAGCTTTCTGTGAGATATTGTGAAGGAACTCTTACTTGATATATTATACCACACTTTATATATAAATGTCAACACAACAAAAAAGCCCTCATTGAGGGCTTTTTTGACTACTTGATTGAAGTTACCTTTATCTGGAAGAATGGCTGTCTATGACCATTTTTCTTGAAATAACGGCTCTTTTGTTTGTATTTAATAACGACAACTTTCTGTGCACGTCCGATCTTTTCGAGAGTAGCAGTAACCTTAGCACCTGGTACTGTTGGGGTTCCAATCGTGGTACCACCGTTTTCTACCAATAGAACCTGATCAAAGGTAAGAGTGTCCCCCTCCTTGTGTTCTCCAATAATCTTTTCGATTTTTACGAGATCTCCTTCAGAAACCTTGTACTGCTTTCCTCCTGTTGCAATAACCGCAAAAGCGTCTGATTTTGCTTTCGCTTTTGGTGCTGCTTTCTTTGGAGCAGCAGAAGGGGTTTTCTTAGTTGTTGTAGCTGTCTTAGGCATAGTGGGTACCATTGTATACAGAATATAGAAAATGTAAAGTGGGCAAAATTGGCATAGGTTAGCCCCGAACTGTAGAAGCCCGGGGCTAATACCTCCTCCAATAGTGAAGAGTCAAAATTGGTGGAAAGTGGAAAGAGCAAAACCGGAACAGATCACCTCCTAGTAGCGATGTCCCCGATGGCGAAACCAGTACTTACGATGCACCGGTTTCTGACTCCTGAGAATTAGCCAAGTGATATGTGGCTTCATCCTCCCCTCTCCTCTGGAATGTGAACAGACGACATCACAACTAGGACAGGACCGTCGCGCTGAAACATACTACTCTCCGGTTAAGGTGAAGAGGTAATTTCAGTATATCGAAAATAGTTACAAATGGAAATTGTTATCCACTATTCGTCTTCAAGTATCGGCTTATCAATTTGCAAAGCTTCAATTCCAATTGTAGTTTCTGTAAGTCGAGTGACATCCTTGTCGATCTTTCCAAACTCTTTTCGAGAATTATTGAAATGACTAACCACTGTGCCGAGTGCGTTCCCCATTTTTGAGTGATACTCTTCAAAACTCTTGAGGTGCTTTCCGAGTTCTCCTACACGCTTCACAATATCTTGTGCTGTCTCTTCGATTTTAAGTGCCTTGAGTCCTTGGAGCACTGTTTGTAGATATGCGAGAAATGATGTTGGAGAAACAATAATGACATGACGATCTTTGAATGCGTAGTCAATCAAATCACGAGTGTTCACCTTCACTGACCCTACCTGTGAAATGAGAAGATCGTAATAAATAGCTTCATGAGGAATAAACATGAAGGCAAAGTCCATCGTACCCTCTCCTGGTTTTACATATTTTGAAGTCTCATCGATACGATTTTTTAGGTCGGTGCGAAATGCCTTCTCCAAACGTTCTTTTTCAACGGGATCTTTTTCTTCAACAAGACGGTTATAGTTTTCGAGCGAAAACTTTGAATCAATAGGAATGATTTTCTCTTTCACAAACACCACGGCGTCAACAATCGTACCATCAGCAAATGGATACTGCATTTGATAGCTTCCAGTAGGAAGTACATTTTTAAGTAGAGTCTCAAGATAGTACTCACCGAGGATTCCTCTCTGCTTCGGATTTTTCAAAATATCCTGCAGTGACTGAAGTTGATCAGTAAAAGAAATCACTTGTTTATTTGTCTCATCAAGACGTGTGAGCTTCTCAGTGATGTCACCAATAATTTTGTATGACTGACTTGATTGATTTTCAAGTGAACGAAACATCTCACGAGAATTTTCAGTGAGCTTCATATCGAGTGTGCGAGCAAGCTCTCCTACTTGGTTTTGAATAAGAAGAAAGGCATCATTTGAACCTTTACCTCCATCATCATTTTTTCGAAACAAGCGCCACAACAAAACAGCGTTTACCGCGAGAATAACCAAAAGAATAACAATGAGGGGAGTGATTGCTTCCATATGAAACAAGTATAACAAGAGAAGTGCAAAGCTAGAAGCAAAGGTACAAAACCTGTATAATGGCTCATTATGTTACATCAACAAATAACCGAAGAAATTAAAAAGGCTATGCTTGCGAAGGACACAGTGAGACTCGATACCCTCCGGGGGCTTAAGTCTGCCTTCACTAATGAACTGGTTGCAAAGCGCCGAAAACCACAAGAAGAGCTTACTGACGAAGAAGCACTTGAGGTTATCCGAAGAAGTGTTAAGCAAAGAAAAGATTCTATCGAACAATTCCGAACTGGAGGACGCGAAGATCTCGCAGAATCAGAAGAAGCTGAGCTAGCAGTGCTTGAAGTATTTCTTCCTCAGATGATGAGTCGTGATGAAATCAAAGTTGTAGCTGAACAAAAAAAGTCAGAAATGGGAATCGAAGAAAAATCAAAAATGGGAATGTTTATGGGTGCTGTCATGAAAGAATTGAAAGGAAAAGCAAATGGCGATGACGTAAAAGCGGTTATCGATGAAATGTTTGCTTAATTTTCCTATCACCTAAGAAAATAAAAAACTGAGATGCTTCTCAGTTTTTTATTGTCCACAGTTACTTGACTTTTATATTTTAAAGTGATATTATATAGACCAGAATTGTTGGCACACCTTCAAGGAGGAACCGTGTCACAGATCGTTAACTCGCAGGTGAAGCATTACGCCGATGAAGCCTCAAAACTTCGTCGGGAATACCAGATGACGTTCATCGCTTCCATCTGGGAGGCAATCAGTGGTCTACCCACTGGAGAACGGAGCAGTATGTTCAGTCAAGTTCAGGCTGAACTCACGCGTCGAAGCACTGCAGCTCGGAACAAGAAGAAGGCTGACAAGCCACTTCAGACTGAGCTGCTCGATCAGCAAGCTCCACCTCCATTCCCACGACCGGGAAGCGTAGTCGAACCAACAGTGGTTCGCAGCTCATCGCGAAGAAACTGGTTAAGCGAAACGGAAGACCATCATGACGAAATTCATGAAGGATTTCCAAAACAGGGATAGCGCCTCGCGCTATCCCTGTAGTTTTTTATACAATTATTTTCCTGTATACCCTTCCTTTTTTAATATCTTTCTTTTTGTCTCTGTGCCACCAGGACGATTGTAATATCCCAAACTCCCATCACTTTTGATAACACGATGACATGGTATTGTCTTGTCGAAATTATGAGCCATGAGTGTCCCCACAGCACGATATGCTCCAGGACTCCCCGCTCGCTTTGCAACTTCACCATAACTCATGACGGTTCCTTTCGGAATTGAACGGACAACCTTCTGTACTCGCTCTTTAAATGAGGCAATTCCTGTAAAGTTTTTGTTTCGAGTCATATGTAAAAAAGTATATCAAAAAATCCAGCACATGCTGGATTTTTTGATTACAAACGGAGAATGTTTTTATTGTCCGAGTGCTTTCTTTTTCTGCTCCTCAAGTTTCTTCAAATCTTCCTTCTTCTTTTCTTCAAGTGACTGAATAGTTTGAGTTGCCTGCTGAGACCAATTGCGTAGTACTGTAGCACCTACAGTAAGAGTTGCATCTGGATCAATTTGACCACGTACTCCTACATAATCACCAACTTTAAATTGAGAAAATGCTCCTTGTGGAACAAGCTCTGTGTCTGCATATACAACTACAGTCCAGTTCCCTCCCCATGTCTTCACAACAATAGAACCTGTTGATGATGCATTGGACGATCCTGAATTCGTTGATATTGATTGAATCTTACCTCGAATAAATGCCTTTCCTTTTGGTCCAACTTCAAGAAGCATTGGTTTTGATTCGATTTGCTTTGCAAGATCAGATTCTACCTTTTCAATTCTCTTTTTTACTGAATTTTCAATTCTTTCAACCTTTTTTCCATCCTCTTTGTAGATCACTGTCCAACCAGCTGGAATACAAGCATTTGGGAATTGTTCAATCTTGCCTGCTGCATTCTTTGCCCACGTAATTACTTGTGCACACACTTTGTCTGGTGTGGTTGAAGCTGTTGATGTCCCTGTTTCTGCGTATACAGCTGTTCCTCCAAGGAGCGCAACTGCCATAAGCATAATGAAGCCTTTTTTCATGTGCGATACGATAAAATAAAATTATTAATACTAAACACGTACCATATAAGTATATCATCACCACATCTATGTCCCTGTGTAAAAATAAGAGGTCAGCATATTGCTGACCTCTTTTGTTTCCTAAGCCGTTTTGGCTTCGGGTGCTTTTGCTTCATCAACCTTCGGTGGGTTCGGACACGGATGAGCGAGCCTACCCCAACCACCAGGAACTTGATCCGTTGCCCCACAGTTGACGCATATCTCGTCAAACGATGACGCGTCCGAGAAACGCGTCACATGACTTGGGTGACATGATTCCGGCATCGACAACAACCTCCTGTATGAATGTTATGTGAACATGAACCAACAAACAGCAATGAGCGAAACTGAAGCAGCTACACCAAGCATGATGTTTCTCTTGTGTTTCCTTTCGTTGTCGTACGCAGCTATCGTGCTTTGTGCTTCCATGTGCAACTCGACATACATGTTCCCTTGTGGAGTGCGTGCATGGATATCACGGATAAGGTCAGTGATACTGAAGTGTTTCTCACCGGAGTAAATGATCTGAACTCCTGGGTTTTGTATCTGACCTAAGTCACGAAGGAGTGCTGCTCTTGCTGTCTCAAACATCTTGTCTTTCTTGGCCTGTCGAGCCATGATCACCTCCAAGTTTGACCGAAAGGGCACGTTCTAAAATGAATGTACAATACGTGAAATAAAATAGCAATTGATG
>CAZYGU010000014.1:0-1681 GCA_964646785.1 uncultured Candidatus Saccharibacteria bacterium
GTCACATTTGTCCATCCACTACAGTTGTTCCCTTCATTTGATTCAGTGATGGTACCTACAGATGAAGCATCTTGGTCAGCACATACACTTACTGAGTAAGTACCTGCTGATGAGAAGGTATATGACGATGATGTAACTCCTGCATTTGCACTTGCACCAAGTGTTGCAAGAGAGTTTACAGAAAGTGTTGAAACAGTTCCTCCTCCGTTTGCAGCAGTAGCTACTCGGAATCGGTTGTTGAAGCTTGCACCAGTAGTAAGACCTCCTACGTTACTAACAGTTGAAGTAAATGTGAGTGGTGTGCCGACAGTTGCAGATGAAGGTGTTGGAGCTGCCGCAGTAAGGTCAGGTTGAGCACAACTTGATGGAGCAGTAACAGCAACAGCACTTGAATATGCTGATGATCCAGCAGCGTTAGTTGCACGAACAGTGTAGCTGTGACTTGAACCTGCTACGAGACCTGTATGTGAGTATGAAGCCGTTGCACCAGTGTAGATGACAGTTGCACCATCTCGAAGATCATATGTTGTTGCACCACTTACAGTGTTCCATGTGAGGTTAATTGTTCCAGTTCCGCAGGCTGCTGGTGTTCCAGTGAGACCTGTTGGAGTTGCTGGTGGGGTTGCTGTTGGGGTGTAGGTAAGTGTAAAGCTTTGAGTTTGTGCAGGTCCAACTGTCATTACACTACCACTTCCAGTAACAGAGTTCGTTACTGTTAATGTGTACCCACTTTGTGAAGCGCCATTAATTGTATAAACGTCGCCACCAAGCTGAGGAGTAATGTTTACACTCGCAGTATTTCCAGGACCTGCAGATCCTGACGCACTGGATGCACCACCCATATTCCATGTGGTATTTAGATTTGAACTAACTTGAATCGTAGAACCTATGAGATTACAGAATCCCGAAGTACTTGATGTCACAGAACATGTTGGAGTTGGTCCCGTTGTGTACGTAGTCGTAATACCTGGTCCTGTATAGAGTGGTCCGCAAGCAGTAAACTGCTGTGCTGGATTAGCTGGACAGGAACATGATCCAGATGTAGAAGAACTAACAGTACATGATGGAAGTGGGCCTGTTGTATACGTAGTAGTAATACCAGGACCGAATGATGGCGCTTGGCAAGCAGTAAACTGCTGTGCTGGATTAGATGGACAGGAACATGATCCAGATGTAGAAACTGTTGGAGTACATGTAGGATCACTCGCATATGAAGGATAAGTTGTTGTAGTTGTAATACCAGGACCTGTTGATGGAAGCTGACAAGCAACAGTATTTGAAGTATTAGTTGGACAGGTAGGGGGCTCACATCTATTTAATGCAACATTTAAAATAGTGTTACTAGGACATTTACATTGTTGGGTACCCAAATCCCATAGAGATCCCGTTGGCGAGGAAGGTGCGACACACGGACACACTCCTCCCGATGTTGGCGTACTGCCATCAGGACACGATGCACAGATTGCAATACAGATACCTGTTGATGGGTTTTCAACAAAATTATTTGGACATACACAACTACCATTTACAGGAACTTTTCCACTTCCACTTGGACAGCTAACTATTTTACATGTTCCTGTTACATCATCCCATGTTTCATTCGCTGCACACGGAGCGTGACACAGAATACCGTTTGGTTGTTTAAAACCAAATACCGTTCCATTTGGACAATCACAATATG
>CAZYGU010000014.1:1781-6055 GCA_964646785.1 uncultured Candidatus Saccharibacteria bacterium
ATCCATTCCAGTATGTTCTCTGGTCTGGTGAGTAGCCAGAGTTACCAGGACAAGTCGGAGAAACGCATTGTCCAGTTACACTGTCCCAAGTTTGGTTCGCTGCACACGGAGCGTGACATAAAATGCCATTTGGCTGTACGAATCCAAGAACGGTTCCTCCTGGACAATCACAATATGATCCATTCCAGTATGTTCTCTGGTCTGGTGAGTAGCCAGAGTTACCAGGACAAGTTGGGTAAACACACTGATCTAATGCACAACTAAAAGTTCCTCCATTCCCACATGCAGCTCTACAGCGATTATCAGAACAAACCGGTGGAGTGTTTGCAGGACAGCATGGCTGTGCACTACTAATAGTCGAAACAATGGTGCTTAAACTTGCAGACCAATCAGCTGCAATAGCTTGCGCAGCGGCTTCGTTTGCTTGTGCATTTGCGATATCTTGCGCAGTAGAAGAAGGATTATTAATAATATTATTTAGATCTTGAGCAGCTTGTGCAGCATCCGCGGCTGCCTGTGCCGCAATAGCTTGTGCTGCAGCAATGTCTGCATCTTTAGAAGCTTGATCGTTATAACAAGTTGGCAAACTGTTATCAAAATCATCTGGCGCAACCACAAAAGCATTCACAGTTGAAGAAAACATATTGAACGTAAATACGATCAACATAAGGAGAACAGTGAATGCCTTTGTATATTGTATTTTCATAATAATATTATGGTGTTTTATAACTGATAGTGACCAGAGATCCACCATCAACCGCTTGGTCAACAATAGAAAGAGTAGCTCCCTGCTTTTTTGCGGAAATATTTATGGTATCTCCTTCTTCTGTTGTCTTAATATCTGTATATCCATATTTACGGAAAAAATCCATATATACAGTTTTTACGTAATTAAACGGTGCAGGAGATTTCAATTTCGTAAGGTAGCTAACCTTATTACCGTCTTCTGTAGTCTTTTGACTTGAAAGTATAGAAAATTTTAATTCTTTTAGTAAAAATCCAACCGGAAATCCTGCCGCAATTTCTCCAGGTGATGCAATTATTACCTCTGGTTTATTTTGCTTCGTTGTTTCAATGGCTAACTTAACTTCATCGGGAACATTTTGTACATTTGATTGTCTCTGAACCTGCGACAAGTTAACACTGAAAAAATACTGAAGTCCCCATATCACGAAGAAAACAACAATGGCAAATATAACAAATGCAATAACGTATCGTACACGAGAAGGAGCTTGTGATTGCTGGAATTCGCTTGCTGATGGTAGTCCAAATGGTGTTTCCATGTAATTGTGATCAATTAAGAAGCATCGAGTGCTGCTTGTACAGCACTTTTTATCGCATCATACGACAACGAACCTTCATATTTCTGATCGTTAATAAAGAATGCGGGAGTAGCAAGTATCGAGTACTGTTTCGCATCTTCTCTATCAGTATTTACGACAGACGCATACCTCCCATTCCGTGTTTCAAGTTTCAATCGTGCTCCATCAAGCCCTAGGTCATTTGCATACTTCTCAAAGAGATCGAAAGCTAATATCTGTTTACCCCACTCTTCTTGGTGATCAAATAGAGCTTGGTGCATCTCCCAAAATTTTCCTTGTGCAGCCGCAGCTTCTGCTGCTTCTGCAGCTTGACTAGCCTTCGGGTGAAGATTGCTTTGTGGTGACTGTCTGAAAGCAAAAGCAAACCGTGAATCATTCTTATAATCCGCAATAATTTTTTGAGAAATTGCCCACCCTGCAGAACAAGCAGGGCATGCATAGTCACTAAACTGTGTAAGTACCACCACAGCGTTCTTACTTCCAAGCATATGAGTATCAGGAAGTACAATTCTCTTTTGTGAAAGCAAGACCTTGGTTTCATAAGGATTCAACTTTCCTTGAAGGTGTTTTTGAGTAGTATTGAAATCACTTTGCTGACTTATAAAATATGAAACAACAAGAAGAAGTGCAATAAAAACAAGCGCTCTGAGGTAAATATGAAATGCTTTGCTTTTTGGATTATTGGTTGGAAACATAGAATTATGATCTATCAAGGAACGTAATGGTAACTTTCACCCCTTCAGCACCCTCCATCACCGACACTAGCAAACTATCATTATTTTTTGAGCCGTAAAGGGACTTCCCCGCTTCATTTTTTCCATTTGTTCCAAATGTGTACTCATTCTTTTCCATATACGAAAGATAATCTGCATAGACTTTATTTGCAGTATGCTTGCTTATATAACTAAACGTATACTGAGAAAAACCATTGTTTTGGTCAGAAGCCGTATATCCTTCAATAGCTTGCTCTGTTTCATATGGTAAATCAGAAGGAAATCCCTTTGGTATTCTGTTTTCAGCTTTTGATGCCGAAACATCAGTTTTCAACACAGCAACATCAACTTTCGTATTCGGAAGTGGCTCTTTTATATATGTAACAACAGGAGGAGCAACTGGGACTCGCTCTTTTGGTTTTAACTGCAGCACAACAACGCCGATGAGAATGAGAGCAAGAACGAGGACAACTACACGGACCACACGACTTCGAGAATTGTTTGAAGGTGTATTGATTGGTGGCATAGAAATAAATTGGCAATTAACTTTTTCATTATATCAGACACCCACTCAAATCAATATGTATCTGTTGATAACAAAAAATACTACCACATGCATATGGCAGTATTTTTTTTGTTTATTCAGAAAAAAGTTTGTGTTATTTTCCTGCCAGTGCATCTTCGATCATTGCCTGAACTGCAGAAAATGGAACTGCACCATTAATTGGTGTCTTTTTCCCTGTCTTTGTGTTTATGAGAATACTATGAGGGGTACCATTTACTCCCGCACTTGATCCATCCTTCATATCTTCAGTTATTCGAGTTGCAGTCTTTCCACTCGCAACGCAGGCATTGAATGCATCAACATTAAGTCCTATATCAGTAGCGATTTTTGGCAATTCTGCAGGATCGAGACTATCATTTGAGTTTGTGCGCTTAAATACTTCATCAAGATACTGCCAAAACTTGTCATTACCTCCAAGAACACTTGCACACTCAATAGCTTGCGACTCTGCAACTGCCTTTCTATGGAGACCTGATATTGGGAAATGGCGGTAAATCCAAGCTACTTTACCATTTGAACCATATGCACTCATGACCTGTTGCATCGTTTGATGAAACGACTTACAGAATGGACACTCTGGATCAGAAAATTCAACTATCACAATTGGAGCATTCAAACTGCCTCGAATATGATCATCTTTACTAATTGGTTTTAGTGCTCCCGCTTGTCCTAAGGGAGCAGAAGGAGCTCCTGCAGCTACAACAGATGGGGCTTTATCTGCTGCCCCAGAAACTACCCCAACTTGTGCAGAACCTCTCGAAAAGAAAATACTCACAGCAATAATGACAGCTGCCAAAAGGATTGTATGCTGAATACTTAGATTACTAAAAGGTTCTTTTTTGTGATGATTTGTTGATTGTGGTATGTGTTCGTGTTCCATGGGTATTGTAAGTATGTTAAAAAATCAAAAAAATATAAAACAGGTGGTATTTACCAGAAGAATTGTATCAGATAATAAAATATTGAGACAATAAAAAGTGGATTACCGCAGAAAAAGTTCATTTTATCGATAGAGAGAACTTGTTATTTTATTTGACATGTTGCCTGATTGGTAGATAATGAAATACCAGAACTACGCATATACGATGCGTGCCCTTTGACACCACTCTCTACTAGTGAGGTTTCTATGAAAAACGCATTCGCATCTCTCGGAAAAGTGCTGTCTGTGCTGCTCTTGGTTTCATGTTCTGGAGGTGACCCCACCTCAAACTCAAACCCTCCAAACGAAGTAAAAAATCCGAAAATTACACTATTTTCGGTAACTCCCGGTCAGCTCATGATGGGAGAAGAAGTATTCATTGAGCTTCAAACCGAATATACCCTTTCTTGCACTCCTTCATGGACGCAAGAAAGTGTCACTTCGGGGACTTGGAGGATCAGGATCGATAATCCTGGGAAAAACAAGTACAGGATTAGCTGTGTTGGTGAAAAGGGTACAACCCCAATCGAAAAAGAGGTTGAGATTGTTGCCCTTGTGCCAAAACCTACTGCAGTGATCAATGCTAGCTCACTCGATATCACCAAAGGTCAGAAGGACACACTTTCGTGGACTTCGACCAATGCAACAACATGCTCTGCACCATGGACAACCTTGTCTCTTCCACAAGGAAGCCAAGAAATCACCCCCACCCAGACGCAAAACTACAGTATTTCTTGTAGTGGACCGGGTGGATC
>CAZYGU010000014.1:6155-15356 GCA_964646785.1 uncultured Candidatus Saccharibacteria bacterium
ATTTCTTGTAGTGGACCGGGTGGATCTACGGTAAGCAACGGAGTGACTGTCACAGTGACAAATCCTCCAATCTCATCTTTTTCTGTGCAGGTGTTTGGCTCTCAACCTTCCCCGGAAGGGGTAACAGGACTGCGTTTTTACTTGTTCCTTGGGAACACTGTTGACTCAGTCAACATCGGAAACGACGGTACTGTTTCAATAGTGCCTTCAAGTGCTCTCCCTGATTCGTTCTATGTTGCTGTGGATGCACAAAACACAACAACAAGGCGTTTCTATCCGATGGATTTCAAGGTTTCGAAAAACGATGCGCTCCTTGGACTTCGAATTCCTCTTGTTCCATATTCATGGACTGTTGAGGAAAAACTGTTTACTGGACAAAAGATCGCCGTGAACTTCGAAGACTTGTACAGACCTAGCGTGCCAGGTGATTTCTCTTTTTTTGTGAGACAGCCTGAGTACATCCCCGTGTCTGGACAAGCACCATGGGTGTATGCAATCGAAACCTGGCCCAAGGAAGTTGATATTCCGGTTGCTTTCAACCGGACCATTTCAACAGGAACAATCAGTGCAAGCGACTCTGCTACTGTTATGGGATTCTTTAAGGACCTCGAAACGTACGTTCCATACCGGTTCAAAGCAGTGAATGCTGCAAGTTTAGCGCCAAATACAGGCTTTCAAGTGTACCTATTTAACGATGGAGGATACGGAAGCGGAAGTTATGACGCAACTAACGGAACAATCGTCGCTGGATATATTTCTGCCCATAACAGAACTGTATTCATCGACAAAACTGCCATGCAGCATGAAATTTTTCATGCACTCGGCCTCGGCCACACCTGTGGCTGGAAAACGATTATGGCAGCAGGTTGTTCAAGTAGTCTCAAAAGCTTGAATCCTGAGTTACAAGATATCGCGTATCTTGAACTCAAGAATCGGATTGTTGAAATCCAACGCAGAGAAAGAACGCGTTGGGGCATCCCACACGCTTGGCAAGGATATCGTGTTCGTGTTCAAGGACTTGGTCGTGAAGACTTCAAGGTTAAAGGCTTTGCGCCTTAAACCTTATCCGGGAAGTTGCATTCATTTCACACTCACAATAGAGAGGAGGCGATAAAAGACCTTATACATTTCGGTGTATAAGGTCTTTCTCTACTCTGTTACAAATATTTCATAGTTGACAATCAAAAATTACCCTATATAATATATAAGTTAGCTGTAAGTTCGCCCGAAAGGCGAGCCTATTTTTTTAAAAAAATGAAGGAATATATGATAATCATGTATTCATAACACCAACCATTATGTTTGACTTAAAAATTATAAATTCCGTTCTTGATCAACTCCAAGAAGAAAGGGGTATTCCGCGAGAAAAAGTTATCGAAGCTATCGA
The DNA here is from genome assembly GCA_964646785.1 of uncultured Candidatus Saccharibacteria bacterium. Taxonomy (GTDB): domain Bacteria; phylum Patescibacteriota; class Minisyncoccia; order Phycocordibacterales; family Zambryskibacteraceae; genus JBGTNQ01. Next base: position 7,543 of record CAZYGU010000014.1, read on the forward strand.
AATGGCGCTCGCAACTGCGTATAAGAAAGAATACGGAAAACGCGGACAAATTGTTCGTGCAAAATTTGATATTAACTCTGGAAAAACAGACTTTTTTCAGGTAAAAATTGTTGTCGATGAAACTCGAGTAATTATCACCGATAATGATGAGGAGTTTGTTCGTGATGCTGCAGATGAGCGAATATTCTTTAATCCAGAGCACCACATACTTATTGAAGATGCTAAGAAAATTAAACGAGATTCAGAACTTGATGAAGAAATTGTATTCCCTCTTGAAAATAAAGGTGATTTTGGACGCATTGCATCACAAACAGCAAAGCAAGTAATTATGCAAAAAATTCGTGAAGCAGAAAAAGCTTCTGTACTTGGTGAATTCGGATCACGAGAAGGTGACATCGTTACTGGAACGGTACAAAGAATTGAACGTGGAAATATTTTTGTTGATATGGGACGTGCAACAGGTCTTATGCCATATGAAGAGCAAATTCCCAGTGAACACTATGCACAAGGTGAACGGGTACGAGCATATCTTTATCGAGTAGAAGAAACTCCCCGAGGTATTTTCCTTCGACTATCTCGTTCTCATCCAAAATTCTTGGAAAAACTCTTTGAACAAGAAGCTCCAGAAGTTGCAAATGCCACGGTTGAAATCAAAGCAGTTGCTCGTGAAGCAGGATACCGTAGTAAAATTGCAGCTTTCTCAAAAGATGAGCATGTTGATCCAGTTGGGAGTCTCGTAGGACAGAGAGGTGTTCGTGTTGGAACGGTATCAAGTGAACTTGGTGGAGAAAAGATCGATATTATCGAATGGTCACCAGATATAAAAAAGTTTATTGAAGATGCTCTTTCTCCAGCAAAAGTTTTATCAGTTGAAATTGATGAAGCAAATCATGAAGCAAAGGTTTCAGTATCTGAAGACCAACAGTCTCTTGCAATTGGACGCGGTGGACAAAATGTTCGTCTTGCAGCAAAACTCACTGGTTGGAAAATTGATATTCGATCAGTTGGTGGTGAAAATATTGCTGAAGCAAACCCAGAAGAAGCAAAAGAACCTCGAGAAAGTAGAAATCCTGTTCCTACAATGAATGATGATCAGAGCCAAGATATTTCTGACAACATCCCTTCACCAGAATCTACAAGTTAATTTCTTGTTGTATACTAAACACGCATTACAAAATACTAATTTACTATCGCTATGAATCTATGGCACGACATTGAACCAGGTACTTCTTCAGAGATCAACACGATTATTGAAATCAACAAGGGATCGAAAAATAAGTACGAAATAGACAAAAAAACTGGCCTTATTGCCCTTGACCGAGTTATGCATTCTGCTCAAGATTACCCTTTTGATTACGGGTTTGTTCCACAAACGCTTTGGCATGACGGTGATGCAGTTGATGTTGTTGTGCTCTCAACATATCCATTTGCACCAGGTATCCTTGTTCGAGTTCGACCTGTCGCAATCATGAGCATGATTGATAGTGGAGAATCTGACGACAAAATCATCGCTGTTCCTGTTGATGACCCAAGATGGGATAGCACAAAAGACCTTTCTGATGTTAACCCTCACACACTAAAAGAAATTGAACACTTCTTTGCTACCTACAAAAAGATCCAGAACAAAGAGGTTTCTATCACTGGCTTTAAAGGAAAAAAGGAAGCTGAAGAGTGTTTTGAAGAAGGAAAGAAGATCTATTCTGATAAGTTTTCAAAATAACAATAAGAAATCTTTTCGAAAACCATCACCGCTTCTGCCTGTGGCAGAAGCGGTGATGTGCTATATAATATTGAAGCAGTAAGAAATCATCTAGGTATCCGTCTCTAATACTGCGTGCGGAATTTACAAAGATTAAAATACAATAATATTTATGAAAAGTATGAAGATAGTGATTGGTAGTATGGCATTATTCGCAATAATCGGAATGGGTATTCCAGCTCATGCTGAAGAAGGAGGTACCGTGATGTCTAAAACGAAAGTACAAGGTGAACTTCGTACTAAAACAGGCACAACAACCCGTCAAAACATCAAGGATCTTAGAGAAAACTTCAGAGAAGATAGAAAAGAAGACCGTGAAGCATTTCGTGCAACAACAACCGCAAGTACAACAAGAAAGGAATTCAGAGAAGAGCGCAGAGAAGACCGTAAAGATCTACGAGCGAGTACTACTCAGATACGAAAAGATGCCCGACGAGAACGAGCTGAAAAAGAGATTCAAAAGCGAGGAAATCATATGATTGAAATGTTTAATGCGGCAGTTACCCGTCTTGAGAAAATTGCTACACGAATTGATTCTCGAATCATAAAGGTGAAAGCTGAAGGCAAAACAACAACTGAAGCAGAAGCAAACTTAGCAAGTGCACGAGTAAGTATTGCAGCAGCAAAAGCAGATATTGCGCTCCTTCCAACGGCTATTACTAAAGCACTTGGCAGTACTGAACTTAAAGGATCATTTGCAGAAGTAGAAACATTAGCAAAGAAGATTCGCGCTGAAATTAAAACTTCACATGAATTTCTTGTAAAAGCTATCGTAAACCTAAAAGGTATCGGAGAGGGGCACGCAACCACTACCGTAAATAATTAGACCAGAGTACAATAGAAGCATTATTGACGTTCATACATATAATCATGGATCCACAAAACCCAATACAGAATACAAACCCTTCAATGGGAGGAGAGAGTAAGTCAGTTGGCCCAGCAATTGGTATTGTAGTTATCATTCTCATTGTTGTTCTTGGTGGTCTCTATTTCTGGGGACAGAGAATGAACACACAAACAACTGAAGGTACTAATACTCAAACAATGTCTGAACCTGATCAAGCACTCACCCAAATGAATACCCAAAGTACTTCTGATGACACAGCGGCAATAGAAGCAGATTTGAACTCCACGAATGTAAACGATCTTGGAAATGAGGTGAACGACATCAATGCTGAGGCAAATGCTTCCGGTAGCGTACAACCAGAGTAACGACTTAAACAAAAAATCACCCAAGCAACCCCATTGTCGGTATCCGACAATGGGGTTGCCTTTTGTGTGCTCTTTCATTAGACTTGTCCCGTTAGAAGTGAGGATTCAGATCTTCCCTTACTTGCCAATAATTATCTCCATTAAGACCCCCCTGTAACCACATGAAAAAACAATTTACGATATCAAAAATCGAAAAGCTTCCGAAATCAGAAGTTCTCATCGAAGGAGAAATTACTGAAGAATCTGTATTGAAACATAAAGCAGAGGTGATAAAAAAACTTCAAAAAAATGCTGAAATCCCAGGATTTAGAAAGGGACATGTTCCAGAAAAAATTCTTATTGAACGTGCTGGAGAAATGACAATCCTTAGTGAAGCAGCTGAGGAAGCTTTGAATGAAACATACCCGAGTATCATTGAAAGTGAAAAATTATTTGTACTCGGAAACCCAACTGTAGCAATCACAAAGCTTGCTCCTGGAAATCCACTTGGTTTTAAAATTACAGTTGCCGTTATTCCAGAATTCACATTACCTGATTACAAAAAAATTGCAGGAGTTGAAATGCAAAAAAAAGAAGACGTTTCAGTAACCGAAAAAGATGTTGATGACGTGATACAAGAAATTCGTCACAACTGGGCACATATGGAAATGCATAAAAAAGGTGCCGACCATAATCATGACCATCCAGAAATTAAAGAAAGTGATCTTCCGGAAGTGAATGATGAATTTGTAAAAATTATCGGCGACTTCAAAGATGTAGCTGACTTCAAATCAAAAGCAAAAGAAAATGTTTCAAAAGAAAAGCAGCGCAGAGTTCGTGAGAAAAAAAGGATGGCAGCCATCGAATCTATTTTGGAAAAAACAGAAATCACTGTACCTGATGTTCTCGTTGAAAGTGAGTTGTCAAAAATGCTTGCACAATTTCAAGATGATGTAGCTCGCGCGGGTGCTGACTATGATGAGTACCTAAAACACGCCGGAAAAACAGAAGAAGAAATTAAAAATGAATGGAGAGAAACCGCAGAAAAAAAAGCAAAAGTTCAACTCGTTATTAATAAAATTTCTGAAGTAGAAAAAATTTCTCCTGACAACGAAAAAGTTCGAGCTGAAACAGAAAAACTTCTTCTTGCGTATCAAGGTGCTGATCCTGTTCGTGCACGACTCTATGTTGCACAAATGTTTCTCAATGAACAGGTTATGGAATTCTTAGAAACTTTGTAGAATATTTATTGAAGAAGAATTAAACCTGACACAGCAACTGCCGCTGTTTCTGCTCTAAGTATTTGTCCCCCGAGTGAATACACTCCAATATTATTTTTTTTAAAAAGAAATAATTCTCTTTCTGTCCAACCTCCTTCGGGACCAATACAAATTCCGAGTGGTGAATATGTGTGTGTATGTTCGATTGTGAACACATCTCCTTTCGGGTCAAATGCGAAACAAGGAAACTCACTTTCAAGTATCGTGTCGAAGACTGTTACCTCATGAAGTGTTGGGATCATACCTCGACCAGATTGTTCAGATGCTTCCAAAATAATTTTTTCAGCACGCTCTGCGTTAAAACCTTTTTTTTCGCTTCGATCAGAGACAATGGGAACGAAGTGTGAAACACCAAGCTCAGTACCCTTCTCGAGAATCCATTCAACATTATCTTTCTTGATTAACGAGAAAAACAAAGTGAGCTCTCTTCTTGGAGTATTCTCACTTTCTTTTTTTGAGATAACAGAAACGGTAACCCCTCCTTTATCAAAGGAGTTGATGAGAGCGTGGTAGTCATATCCGCTGTTATCAAAAAGAACAATCTGTCCTCCTACGGTAAATCGAAAGACATTTTTTAATTGATGAAGTAAGTCAGAGTTATGAATAACAACCGTATCACGGCCATCTAGACTATCTGAAACAAAAAAACGATGAAGTCTCATAGAGTGGTAATCAAGTTATAGTAGTTGTCGTCAGTATATACCGACCTTGAAAACTGGCAAGAATCCTGTAGTATGTCGATACTAATTTGTTCCGTGAATAACAATTGTGAAACGGACTGATTACTTAAACTAACAACTAATATTTTCCAACATGTTAATACCTACAGTCATAGAAAAATCACAATTTGGAGAACGAGCATACGATATTTACTCGCGTCTTTTGCGCGAGCGAATTGTATTTCTTGGTGGGCCAATTGATGACAACGTTGCCAGTATCATTATTGCTCAATTATTATTTCTTGAGTCAGAAGATCCTAAAAAAGATATTTCACTCTACGTAAATTCACCAGGTGGATCAGTTACTGCTGGTCTTGCGATTATCGATACGATGAATCACATCAAACCATCTGTATCAACAGTGTGTGTTGGTCTCGCAGCTTCAATGGGAGCAATCATTCTTTCATCAGGTGAAAAGGGAAAGCGCTTTGCGCTACCAAATGCAGAAATTATGATTCACCAACCACACGGTGGTGTTGAAGGACAAGCATCAGATATTGAAATCAGCGCAAGAAGAATTATTAAGAATCGAGAGATCCTTAATAAGATGCTCGCAAAAAATACTGGTCAACCGCTTTCAAAAATTGAAAAGGACGTTGATCGTGATTTCTTTATGGATTCAGATGAATCTGTAAAATACGGAATCATAGACAAAGTGATGAAATCAAAAAACTAAAGAAAAAAACACCTTCGGGTGTTTTTTTCTTTAGTTCGAATAAGAATTTGACACAACGCTAGCTTTCTTCTATAGTGAGGACGTTCATCATTTATTGAAAATTAATTTTGTAGCCTTCCCTTTTTCCTTGTACGACTGAATTTCCTGCTTTTCTGTTGAGTATTCTATGAGTATCTTGTAGACCATTCCAATTCCTTATTCTTCGTTCAGCATTCGGTAAGGCTCTGTAACGCCTATGTCATTAAAAATAGTTCTCTTGCTTCTGGCTTTGTCGGCCTCTGCAGGTATTGCTTTCGGATACTTTCTCCGTTGGATCATTTCACTTGGGCAAAAAGGTTCAATGGAACTCGATATCAAAGAAAAACTTCTTGGTGCCCAAGAAGAGGCTACTCGTATTATTACTGACGCTGAAACACGAGCTGAAGAAACATTACGCGAGACCCGTACAGAAATAAAAGAGAAGGAAGAAAAGATTAAAAAAGCAGAAGAAAGACTTATCAAAAAAGAAGACCTACTTGATCATCGTCAAAGTGATATTGATAGAGAAGTTGAGCAATTAAAAGAAAAAGTTGTAGAAATTAAATCTTTGAAAGAAAGAGCAGACTCTCTCGTTCACGAAAGAGAATCATCACTTACACGAGTTGCAGGCATGAGCAAAGAAGAAGCAAAACAAGAATTGTTTGGCATGCTCGAAAAACAATCAGAAGAGGACCTCCTTATTCGAATGCAAAAATTAGAAATGCTTGGCTCAGAAAAAATTGAAGAGAAAGCAAAAGATATTCTTGCAAATACTATTCAACGTCTTGCAACAGCAGTTCCTTCTGAAATCATGACGACGTCAGTACCGATACCATCTGATGAGGTAAAAGGAAAGATTATTGGAAAAGAAGGGAGAAACATTAAAGCATTCGAACGCGCAACTGGAGTTGAAGTTATCGTAGACGACACACCGGGAGCAATTACACTTTCTTCTTTTGACCCAGTACGAAGACAGATAGCACGTGTAGCACTAGAAAACCTTATTTCAGATGGACGTATTCAACCAGCAAAAATCGAAGAATCCGTAGAGAAAGCAAAACAAGAAGTAGCGAAAATTATTAAAGAAAAAGGAGAACAAGCTGCATATGAATGCGGAGTGTACAACTTGGACCCTCGTATCATTGCAATTCTTGGTCGACTTCACTTTAGAACAAGTTACGGACAGAACGTTCTTCAGCATTCAGTTGAAATGACGCACATTGCTCGTATGCTTGCCGAAGAATTAGGTGCAAATGTTGCAATCGCAAAAGCAGGAGCACTCCTTCACGACATTGGAAAAGCTATGGACCATGAAGTTGTAGGTACTCATGTAGAAATTGGCCGTAGAATCCTGCAAAAATTTGGCGCAAGTGAGGAAATCATCAAGGCGATGCAGGCCCATCATGGCGAATATCCATACGAAACCATCGAATCAATTATTGTTCAGACTGCTGACGCTATATCTGGAGGTCGTCCTGGAGCTCGTCGTGATAGTGTCGAGAATTACCTCAAAAGACTCAAGGAACTTGAGGCAATTGCCTCTTCATTCCCTGGAGTTGAAAAATCTTACGCTCTACAAGCTGGAAGAGAGGTGCGAATCTTCGTTACACCCGGTGAAGTGACCGATATTGAGGCAAAAAAGATGGCTCGGGAGGTCGCAAATCGTATTGAAGAAGAGCTCAAATACCCCGGTGAAATCAAAGTAACAGTCATAAGAGAATCAAGAATTATAGAATTTGCTCGATAGTCACTTTTTGTGTTCTTATAAAATCGAGAAAAAAGTCTATTGCACAAAAAACGGCTTATTATATAATGTTATTACGCCTTGGAACGAGCGATCTCATATTTTGCTCGATGAGGAAAACAAAAGCGTCGAAGTATTACTAGTAAATTATTTATTGTATTATGAATAAAGCATCAATTGTAGAAGCAGTACATGCAAAAATCGGCGGAACAAAAGTTCAAGCTGAACAAGCAGTGGAAACTGCAATCGAAACAATCGTTTCTACTTTGAAAAAAGGTGGCGAAGTTTCAATCGCAGGTCTTGGAATCTTTTCTACTAAGCTTCGCGCTGCCCGACAAGCACGAAACCCACGAACAGGCGCAACTATTCAAGTTGCAGCTATGCGAGTTCCAAAGTTCCGCGCAGCAAAGGCCCTCAAAGACGCAGT
>CAZYGU010000014.1:15456-21003 GCA_964646785.1 uncultured Candidatus Saccharibacteria bacterium
TTGCAGCTATGCGAGTTCCAAAGTTCCGCGCAGCAAAGGCCCTCAAAGACGCAGTAAAGTAATAACAATCGAGAAATTGTTTACTTATGCATAACAAAAAACCACCATAAGGTGGTTTTTTGTTATGCTTAATACGTAATTAATATTATTAGCTTTTATTATATATATGGCATTATTCTCAGAAACAAAACAGTCTCTCCGTTGGTGGTTAATTATAATCAGTGTTTTAAGTTTGTATTCAACAATAGGAGAAGGAGATATTGTACTTGGCGCATCTGATACATTTGATTTAATTGTTCTCCCTGTTTCAATTATTCTCAACCTTATAACACTCTACATTGGAATTCGATTTGTATCTCTCATGCAATCAAGCTCAAAAGGTCTTATTCGATTTTTTTGGCTCCTCTTAGCGTGGAACTTACTGGTTGCAATCTATGCTATCGCATCAAATTCTATGGAATTAGGACTTACATGGCAATTAGGTGTGCCTCTTGGAGGAGTGCTTGTTGATTTCTATATTCTTATGAATATTAAGCGCCTCTCAAAGATATCTGTTTAAATTTCTGACAACAAAAAAACCACCTTATGGTGGTTTTTTTGTTGTACATATCTATACATTCTCGTTATTCAAAATATATTCAAATCGTATCTCTCCCCCGCCGTTTGGCACAGAGTATATACGCAAATGCCATAACCGCGCGTCCTGTGTTGAAATTGCCATTTGTAAAACTTCTACCGGTTCCTCATGCGCAAGAGGTTCCCCTTTTTGTTCATCAATCACACCATCGATAGCAACTCCTTTGTACTCACGTGTCATATTCATTTCTATATCCGCAAGACTCATACGACGCTTCATGTTGTATCTATCTGATAAATCAATCACAACAGCAGCTTCATCTTCAAATGAAGTGTCAAGAAGATACTGCTGTAATGCTTTAATATCAAGATCAGCGGATTCATATCTCCATACATGACCACTTCCTTCAGGAGGGAGGATCGGATCAATTTCTTCGTGTGACATACATGCATTGTAGCAGATTGAGAAGGATGCAGAACAAGTGCGGCCAGGGAGAATCTCTCCCTACGGGAGCAGTAGACCTTTCGTATCGTGCTCACTACGTTCCGCGCGATATACACAAGGTTTCCGATTCTCCCACGAAAGCTTCACTTTCTTGGGTCCCACAAATATAAAAAACACCGAGACTACTCGGTGTTTTTTATATTTGTGCGGCCAGGGAGAATCGGACTCCCATCTCATCCTTGGCAAGGACGTGTTCTACCACTAAACCATGGCCGCAACTACTCTGTAGTGAAAGTTATACTAACAAAATGGTTCATTTATCGCAATAAATCCTCCATTTTTTTACTCACCGCGAGCACCACATCGAAATTATCCTGCGGTAATAACGGGGCCCATCGTTCAAATCCACACTTTACACACTTATTCTTGATCCTTAGTTCAGTATTCTTTGTTTCTGTCTCAACCGGCTCCATCATCCCACCACAGCTCTGTGCCCTATCCCCTGGATCAATATCGACATGTTTACTCCATAAACATTGTTCACAGTGATCTGTGAACCCAGAACCATTATTTGTATGATTACAGTGTTCACAAATAAAATTTTCTACGGTTTTTGTAAACGACATATTACGCAAGTACGATTGTGTTTTTCTTAATGATAATAATATGTTCGCGATGAAGACCTGCTAAAGCCTTTTCAAAGCGCTCAATCGAAAATCCGAGCGTTTGAGCCAAATTCCTTACGTCTCCTTTCTGATGTTTTGTTAAGTGCTTTACAATGGCACCCCTTACTTCCCTGTTCGATCCTTCAAATTTCGACTGCTTTGTATAATGTTTACTCTTTTTATTAGGATTTTCTACCTGACCCTTTAAGAACGCCCCATAATCCATGAGTGCATAATACCACTCACGAGGCTTGTCTGTATCAACGGTCTGCTCTATGAGTGGGTATAGTTCATTGTCTGATATTGCATCCATTTTCGGGAAAAAATGATGAATATACACTCTTCTAATATTCGTCTCAATGAACACAACTGGAATATTGAAAGCGAATGCTGAAAGTGAACCCGCTGTTCCTTTTCCAATACCAGGAAGTGAGAGTAACTGATTATAGTCGCTCGGAATTACACCCTTATAGTTACCCACGACTTCTTTTGCTAACTCATGAAGAAATCGAGCTCTTCTGTTATATCCAAGCCCTTGCCAGACGCCTAATACCTGCGATAACGGTGCCTTTGAAAGAGATTTGACCGTTGGAAACACTCTCAAAAATTCTTGATACTTATCAGTTACCCGTGAAACCTGGGTCTGCTGAAGCATTATTTCCGAAACAAGAACTTTGTAAGGATCTTTCTCCCCTCTCCAAGGCATGCTCCGTGCGTGTTTAGAGTAGTGGGTCCAAATTAATTTCTGGAACTTAGTAATTTGAGACTTAGTGAGATTCATAAGATTCCAAAAATTTTGGGAATCTCGCCATACAAGCGCAGTAGAAGCGTCCCATTTTTTTCAAATGAGTACATTTCAAAAATATGCGATGCTTCTTCGATTCCCGGGTGTAAGCTGAACAGTCAGCTCACTCCCCAAAAAACTTTGTTTTTCTGTCGGGGCGCCGGGAATCGAACCCGGCCCTCTTGTTCCCAAAACAAGTATACTACCAATATACTACGCCCCGATATGCACTAACTCCTACTTCAAACAGATTTGAATACTAGCACACTCTAAAATAACCGTCTATTTTATAGCTTTTTTAAAGGACAATATTGTCCATGAACAAAACTTTTGCCTTTTTATAATCTGGTGAAATCCTCACAATAACAGCGTCTATACTCACAACATCTTCATCTATACTGTTCTCCATACAAAATGTCATAACAGCTTTTTGTACTTTCCTTAGTTTTGCTAAATGGATATTATCCTCAGGTCTAACTGTTTCATGTGTAACTGCAGCAGATTCAAATGAAACCCTAGATGACTTAACCTCAATAAAATGATACCCGTCTCCCCTTTTTGCAATTAAGTCAATTTCTCCCCATGGTCGGAGGTAATTTCGCTCAACAATAGTAAATCCGTGTTTCATAAGAAACTTTAAAGCAATCGCCTCACCAAAATCACCAAAATTCCTTTTTTTAGTTACCATATCTAGAATTTATATCTCAATATTGTTACATATGAAACTACAATGCAATACGTTTCACGTGAAACGTATTTTATATTGCTTGGTCAAAATATGGCTAATATACTAGACATAGTGAATTTTAGGACAGAAATAGGACAATTATGACCCTTGTCCTTAATACACTTCTCCCCAGAGTTATCCACATTTCCTTAACTTTTGTGGAAATCATGGTCATATAATCCATACTGTAAAACACTTTTTACAGTCTCTTCTATTTATTGTAATTAATTTATTACAGACAAGGAGACGTACTTAGACGACAATTGTACATAACGGGACCAGTTGATTGATTATAGAGTGAGATTTTGTTAGTATTTTACGACTGCGGGATTAGTTTAATGGTAGAATGACAGTTTTCCAAACTGTAAGTGGGAGTTCGATTCTCCCATCCCGCACAAAAAACCTACTATAGTGTTTTGTTGAGTAAAATTTACTTTTATACCCAGAGGGAATAGAAAACCTTTCATTTACCAAGTTTTTGGCTCTGCAAAGCAAAAAACCTGCATTTTGCAGGCTTTTCAATCTCTTGTGCACCCGGAGGGATTCGAACCCCCAACGACAGTTCCGAAGACTGTTGTGATATCCATTTCACTACGGGTGCATATACTGACTTAGCCATCATACGTTCTTTTCTGTACTTATTCAAATGACTACCTATACAGTATGAAAGGGAATAGACGAGTGTTAGAATATCTAATTATGGAGAAACTACCTGTACCACAAAGTGTTTCACAAGTAACGCACACCCTAGAAAATGCGGGATTTGAGGCATATCTTGTTGGTGGGTGCGTGCGTGATCTATTTCTTGGAAAAACACCAAAGGATTGGGATGTAACTACGAATGCTAAGCCTGATGAAATTATCGCACTTTTTCCAAAAACCTTTTACGAGAATGACTACGGTACTGTTGGTGTTGTAAACGAAGAGGAAACAGATACGAGTCTAAAAATTATTGAAGTCACCCCTTATAGAACAGAAGGGAAGTATAGTGACGGAAGACGCCCTGACACAGTATCATTTGATGCAACACTTGAGGACGATTTAAAGAGAAGAGACTTCACTATCAATGCAATTGCATACAATGAAACAAAAAACGTTGTTGTTGACCCGTTTTTTGGTAAAAGTGATATTCAAAAGGGTATCATTCGAGCAGTAGGGAATCCAGAAGAACGTTTTCATGAAGATGCACTTCGCTTACTCAGGGCCATACGAATTCATTCTGAAATTGGTTTCTCGATCGAAGATGAAACAAAAGAAGGAATGAAGAAAAGTTCTCACCTCCTAAAGCACATAGCGAAGGAGCGAGTGAGGGATGAGTTTGTCAGAATGATTATGTCAGACCGTCCGATGAATGCAATCCTCGCCTGTGAGGAATATGGCGTGCTTGTGTACATTGCTCCTGAACTTGAAGCAACAATCGGTATCGAGCAAAATCAAGCTCATTCATATGATGTTTGGATCCATATTTTAAAATCACTTCAGCACGCAGCCGATAAGAAAGCACCTCTACATATACGACTAACGGCACTATTTCACGATATATCAAAACCAGAAACCCGAAGACACTCAAAAGATAAGGAAAAATGGACTTTTTATGGTCACGAAGTTGTTGGCGCAAGAAAAACGCAAACAATACTCAATAATCTTAAATTTCCCAAGGAACTTATTGATACCGTGGTCAAGTTAGTGCGTTGGCATATGTTTTTTTCTGATACCGAGCAAATAACACTCTCTGCTGTGCGACGACTCATCACAAACGTGGGAAGAGAGAACGTGTGGGATCTTATGGAGGTGAGAGTTTGTGATCGTATTGGGACAGGAAGGCCAAAAGAGAACCCCTATCGACTCAGAAAGTACCGGGCAATGATTGAAGAAGCTCTACATGATCCAGTTTCTGTTGGTATGCTTGCAATAAACGGAGAGGATCTTATTCACATGGAAATCCCAGTTGGCCCGAAGATAGGGTTTATACTCCATGCCCTCCTTGAAGAGGTACTTGAAGACCCAACACTTAATACAAAGGAAGTTTTAACTAAAAGAGCTAGTGAACTAGCCAATCTTTCGATAGAAGAACTTAAAAAAAGAGGCGATAGCGGCAAGGAAAAAAGAGAGGTAGAAGAGGAAAAAATACTCAAAAAAATAAGAAGTAGACATAAGGTGCAATAAAAAAGCCTAACTTTGGGGTTATAAAAATAATAAAATCAAGCAAAAACAAAAACCGCTCAAAGCAGTTGCGGTGCTCAAGCGGTTTGGGGAAAGGGCCGCTCAGGTCTGAACATGAAGGGTGGGTATATCCGAAAAGTAACAATGACTAAGGGTGGCGATATACATATAGCCTAACATTCTCAAA
>CAZYGU010000015.1:0-5440 GCA_964646785.1 uncultured Candidatus Saccharibacteria bacterium
TACTCACACCTCGTACCGTTCCTTTGGAAATCTTCTTCATTACAGATCGATACACCAACCCAAATACAAACGAGAGCATGAAAACAAAAATAAGTACAAATATTGATGAATATGTCATGAATAAATTATACCACTTCATTTTTTATAAGAACAAAAGATTTCTATTTTCAGTATCTGCATCAGTCGCTCCATCTTTCTTTTTATGAATCGCTTTTTGAGTAGAAGCGAGATACACCACTCGTTTTCCAAATTTATGCTCCAGTGAATCGATTTGCTTGTGAATAGAATTAAGCTTTTTTACATGTTGGTCTTCCCCAAACAAATCTCCTTGTGTAACTCTTGTATCCACAAGATCATGGAGTGTCACACCAGTAGTCCGGATCAATATTCCTTGTTTTTTTATCTTCGAATGTATATGGATAAAATCTTTTTGAATTCGAGGCAAGATCATTTCAGGAATATTGTTTGGCGAAAGAAATTTAACATGTGATCGATGATACCGAAACGTTTGAGTTTTCAGAAAAAAAGAAACTGACCGTGGTGCTAAATGATAATGCCGCGCTTTTGCACACGCATCTTCCATATGTTTCGATAGTTCAGAAAATAAAAACACAGGATCAAGTGTTGGCGGATAAAATGTTTTCGTTTTTTGAATAGAAGCATAATCATCCTTTGTGTCAGGATCAACTGGAGACACTGATAATCCACGTAGCTCTTTCCAAATCTGTTTGTAAGGTTTTGAAAGCATGTGATCGACCCACGACTCATCTTTGGATACTAAATCTTGTCCAGTAAGAACTCCATGCTTTACAAGATATTGAGAAGTTTGAGGACCTATGCCCCATATATTATGAATAGGAGTTTTTAATAGGAAACGAGAGATTGATTCTTGTTCGATAACTGTTAAGCCATGTGGCTTCATATGTTTTGAAGCAATCTTTGCGAGCACTTTTGTTGGAGCAAGACCTATCGAAACACTAATATGAAGTTCATCTTGAATTTCTTTTTGTATTTTTTCAGCAATCTGCTTGTAACTCATCTGAAGAGGTATATCCCAACCAGTAAGATCAGCAAAACATTCATCGATACTGTATTCTTCAACATCATCAGTATATCTTCGAACAATAGAAAACATTCGTTCTGAATAATCAACGTATGATGCGTAATCTCCTGGTAGCACAATCACGGATGGAAAAAGCTTTTTCAATTGAAATATAGGAAGTCCCCGAGAAACTCCCAGTGCTTTTGCTTCATATGACAACGCTGTCACAATCCCGCGCTCTTGTCCGGTCACAACTGGGAGACCTTTTAATGTTGGGTCTTTTGCAACCTCAACCGCAACAAAAAAAGCATCTCCATCCATATGAAGGATGGTTTTTTGCAGTAAACTTTGAGTTTTTTGAGTATATGCCACCTATACAGTATAGGTGAACCATAGTTCACTTTGCAAGAAAGAATTCCCCATCAAGACACAACCTAAGCGATTATACAAAACCAGGAAAGAAATCTGTTTTAATTGCTGATTTTCTTACACCGGTCTCCTGCAATGTTTTTTCAAACGCAGCAACCATACCTTGTGGGCCAGAAAGATAGAATATTCGATCATGAGCATCTGGTACATATTTTTTAATCATATCCATTGTCACCATCCCTTTTTCTTCGTTCGATAAAAACTGACTATCAGTATCATCGGTAATAGCATACACAGTTTTTATACCAAGTTCTTTTTCCGCTCGATCAAATACCTCTCTGTACGCAATGTCTTTTTTTGTTTTATTTGAATAAAACAACACAATATCGCGCTTTTCTTTAGTATCTACTAACGACTTAATCATACTTCGAAATGGTGTAACACCTATTCCTCCCGCAATAAAAACTATTTTCTTTTGTGAATCTTTTGGTAACGTAAAATTTCCACTAAGTCCTGATACGGTAACTGTATCTCCAACAGAAAGCGACATTAAACTCTGTTTAAATGTACTTCCTTTTTCTGGATTCACGCGAACACCAATGTTGATATATTCCTCACTCGGAGAAGAAGCAACAGTAAAATATCTTCGTATTCCCCTTACGTCTGATTTTTTATGTGGAAGTGTCCACTCAAGATATTGGCCAGGGATATTATTAAGCTTCCGTGGAGAAGAAAATACAAACTCAAATATATTTGATGCGATCTCTTTTTTCTCTTTCAATACAATTCTTGAGAAAAACTTTGGACTTACCGCATAGCTATAGATATTTCCAAGTACAAGCGCTAGCTCTGGTGTTGAAAAAAGTGGACCGATATGAAATTGTGCTCCAAATAAAACACCGACAAGTGCACCATATATCGTTTGCTGGTATTTCTGAGGAGGGGTTGTTGTTGGTTCTGTAAGCATTATTGCTCCAAAGAACAAAACTGGCCATGAAATTGGTATCTGAAACAATGTTTCTGAAATTGAAGCACCTCCATTGTATGCAAAATAAAGAATTGTAAGTACTGCGGGGACAAGAAATGAAAAGAAGAGCCCAAAGGCATTCATTTTTCTCAAAATAAGAAAACCGAACACGAGTATGAATGGAATAAGAGACGGTGTCGCCACCCACCACATTGCCCCAAATTTAAACAATCCAAGAATAACAAGTGCAATCGCTGCAGGATTAAAAATATGTTGTCTTCGAATTGCCAATAGATACTTTGAAGCCATGGCAATTGCCCCTGCAAGTCCAAGGACAAGAAATCCACGAGTATCAGTTGCTGGCGAAAGAGTGAAAAACAAAATAATTGCAGTGATGAATACTGACTCAACGTTTCGAGTTGCAGATACGATAGTCGCAAACAAATAATTTGATCCATAGCATACAACAAGAAGAGCTAAGAGTGAGGTAATGAGACTGAACCCCCCATATGAGACTATTCCAAAAAATCCAAATACAATTGCAACAATAGCGAGTACTACCAATGATGCGTACACAAGCCAATACATAGCTTTCGTATTAAGAAATGTATCAATTGGTTTCAGTAAAAATGTCATGAAATTTATATAGATAATTTTGATTGAAATCCACGAGATGTTTCAATGGAATAATCAGGATTAAGAATACAATACTCAAATGAAAAAAACTGCTGTAATACTTCTGCCTCAGTAAATAACAATGCGGTAGTAAGAATATCTGCAAGTATAGCATTTTCAGCAATCACCCATACTGCGGAACGATGTTTTGGTGACGACAGAGTACTAGGATCAATGACGTGATGGAAATCTCCCCACACTCTTCTATTTCCTGCTGAACCACAAATACTTTGATTTAAAATACTAACAACTCCGATAGCATTACTCGTATTATTTGGATCTTCAAGACCAACAGACAACTGTTTTCCTTCAGTATTTCTATACACCATGTCACCTCCTGCATCAACACAAAATGACTCAATTCCTGCATCAAATAAAAGACGGCTCACAATATCAACGAGATACCCTTTTCCTGCTGCTCCAAAATCCAAAAGAATAGGATCACGCACTGACAACACAGGATGTTCATATTGAATTACGGTTTCCCATGCAGGTGGAATTTTTAATTCTTTTTTTTGCTTGAGAGTATATTGTGCATCATACCCAGCATCAACCAACACACTCCCAATGAGCGGAGTTACTTGCCCGCGAGTGATATCGTACACACGTTTATAAAGATCCATCATGTCTCGCGCATCGTCAGGTAACACAAAATCACCTGACTCTTTCGAAATACGAGTAATAAGTGAATCAGATCGAAACCGCGAATAGGCTTTGTCAAATTCATCAATCCGATGCTTTATTTGATCCAATACAGACAACTCTGCTTCTTGTGAAAGCAGAGTGTCGATATCTATAACCCAGTGTGTTCCGATAGCATCAAAAATAAACTGCGATGCCATACCTGTTTACATTAGCTCTTTGCCTGAACCTCAATTTTTGCAACTGCATCATTAAATCCTTTTGGAGTAAGTGATGAGCCAGATACTTTACTAAGTGAAAGTGAAGCAATATTTTTTCCAACAACATATTGCTTGAAACCTGAAACAAATTTACCTTGCCAATCAACAGATGCAGGTCGTGTTGCTTTTGCAACCACTGTCGCATCAACAACAATATCATCCTTAAGTACGAGAGTTACATCAATGCTTTCTGCTCCTCCAGGTGACTGATATAAACCTTCTGCAGTATAGGTCCCATCTTTATATTTTGTGCTTACAACAACTGGAGTATTACTTGGGTTTGCTGATGTTGTATCTGTTGGAGTTGTACTTGGTAGGTTTGCATTATTATTCTTTAACTTCATAACAGCAAATACACCTCCAATAATAAGAAGAATAACGATAACCCCCGCAATAATACTTTTATTTCCCGATGATTGATTTTGTGTTGTTGGTTCCATAGCGCTCTGATTATGATAAGTAATTGAACGGATATTATAGCTCATTTTTTGTGTACAAAAAACTTTCAAAATATGCAGTATGTAAGCCATATATATAGATATTGACAAATTGATATATATAAGCTATAATAGTAGAGTTTTATAATAAAAAAATGAAAATAAAAAGAGCTTCAGCATTCACAATGGAAAGTGGCCAAAAAAAACCACTTCTCGACATTGCAGAGTACAGTAACTTTAAGTACGGCCACAAACCTACCGTGTTAACGTTCGCCAAAAAAATGACAGACGAACTTTTCTCGATATTCCCTATCCAAAAACTTATTTCTCAGCAAGAAAACGTTATTGTAACTACTTCACCATACTGGTATACACCACCATCAGTTCACCCACTTGCACTCGCTGTTTACGAGAACATTAATGAACACCTTTTTGAACGTGGAAAAAATTCTCTTCGATTTATAAAAATGAGTAGATCATCTGCACCGTCATGTGACTTCAGTAAGCTAAGTCATGCTGAGAGAAAACTTAACATGCAACAAAACAAACTTTCAGTTGATGAAAATGCTGTAAAAGGTCGTACTGTCATATTCATTGAGGACGCACGTATCACAGGTGCGCATGAAGCAAAAGCACTTGAATGCCTCGAAGCAGCAGGCGCAGAAAAAGTAATACTCCTGTATATCATTGACGTGAAACATGGGAAAAAAGACCCTGATATCGAAAATCGAATTAATCATAGCGTTATCAATAGCCTTGATGAACTCTATCGTCTTATGAAAAATCCCGATGAATATGTACTCAATAGTCGAGCATGTCGATTCGTACTTTCTTGGGAAAATAAAGAAGAGCTTGAAAAATTTGCACAAAAGCTTCCACTCACTGTACTTACTGAACTCTACAGTGCATCAATCACCGACGGGTACGGTCTCATGGAGAAATATGCAGATGGCTTTAGAATCATTCGTGAAGAAGTAAGAGAACGATCACATGCATCATTTATTGCAGAATTATTTACCCGCGCAGGAAACCTCATTAAAAAGTCTGC
>CAZYGU010000015.1:5540-20889 GCA_964646785.1 uncultured Candidatus Saccharibacteria bacterium
GGCTTTGCAAAGCCACATCATGAAATGTTTCAAATGGTAACAAAAACAAGTGGTTACAATGCAAACCAGTGTATACACGTCGGAGACAATATTAAAGCAGATTATGAGGGATCTCAATCATTCGGTATGAATCCTGTATTATTTGATCCAAAGAGAACAAATCATAAAGTTACATCAATACAAAAAATTTCTGAATTACTAACTCTAGTATAAAACATATGAATACAATCGATATCATCATTCCTCTTAATACTCTCCATTTCACCGAACACGGTCTTTTTGATAGTACCGAACAGGCATTTGATGCTATCTCATACAGCAAATTTAAATATGGTGATGACACTGTCGCACACACATATGGAGTACAGCTTGCAGAATTGTTCATCAGTAATAACCAACACCTCTTTACTACCGATTCAACATATACGGAGATTGTTGTTGCACAACATCCTCACAAATATATACCAAAGGGAGCGAATACGATCGCTGTACATTTTCATAATCATCTCAACCAATACCTATTATCAATTGGGAAAAAACCAATACTTCTTGTTCCAATTCTTATGGAGGAAGTGTTCGAGGGTGACTACGGCACATTTAGCGAAAGTGACCGTAATGCTGTTATGGACAAACAAAATTTCTTTACGATGAAGGAACTCCTTTTTCATAAACACGTGGTCATCATCGATGATATACGAATAACAGGAACTGGTGAAAGAAAAATTTCTCAATTTTTGCACACACAGGAACCAAACCAAGTGTACTTTTTGTATATTGCAAAAATGGACGAACATCAAGCAACACGTAATCCAAAAATTGAAAGCGACATCAATCACACATGGATGAATGAGCCAAATCGTCTATTAGAAATCATGAACTCAAATCATTTTGCACTGAATGCACGCGTTGCAAAATATATCATGTCGCTTAAGACTGATTCATTACACACGTTTCTATTATCGCTTCATGACTCACCATTACAACAGATATATTTTGCTGTAATTGCTGATGGATATGCATCACTCCCTACATATAAAGATGCATTCACGCTTCTTTCCGAAGAACTGAATCGAAGAAAGATCACAACGAAATAACCCGAAAAACGGCTAATAGTAAATCTCTTGTAGACCTTGACAAATTGCATATAATAAGCTATACTAGTATCTAGAGTAGGTCTTTGAGTACTACCCTGCATCACTCTCTCTTACCCCGAGGTACACCGTGGATTGGATCCAGAATGTAATCTCGCACTTGCCGTCGCAGGCCGATCTGGTGAGCGCGATCCCTGTGATCGTTTCTCTCATCATAATCGAGGGTCTGCTGTCGGTCGACAATGCCATGGCAATCGCTGCCATGGCATCGAACTTGCCGAAGCATCAGCAGAAGCTCGCGCTTCGCTTCGGCATCATCGGCGCGTACGGGTTCCGTGGGTTGTGTATGGCTTTTGCCGCATACATCTCTGGCAACCTGTGGATCAAGGCACTCGGTGCAGCGTACTTGCTGTATCTGATGTCTGATCACCTTCTCACTGATGAGGAGGACGAAAATGCTGACGGTGTTCTCGATGGTAAGCAGCGCGGGTTCGTAGCAACGATTTTCGCAATCGAAGTGATGGACCTCAGTCTATCCGTCGACAACGTTGTTGCGGCGGTCGCCATGGACAAGCGTCTGTGGGTCGTCTGCACAGGTGTCTTCATCGGCATCCTGGCACTGCGGTTCGTGGCAGGCTTCTGCATCAAGCTCATCGAGAAGTACCCTGTTCTGAAGAAGACGGCATTCATGCTCGTCGGATTCGTCGGGGCGATCCTTCTCACAGAGCTTGGTCTCGAGTGGGTCAACATCCACTACGAGATCACTGCGTTCGAGAAGTTCATCGGTATCATGCTGATCACGTTCTCGAGCATCGCCTACAGCCACACGGAAGCGGGACGTAAGCTCCTGACGCCCGTCGTGATCGTCGGTGTACCTGCAGTGAAGGTGCTCTCGAAGTTCTTCGAGATCATCCTCAGTCCGTTCGTGATGGTGTATGACTTCGCTCGTCGCGGTTTTCGCGCGATGTTCGGTTCACCCACCCCCACCAAGTAGTACTCACGTTTGATATAGAAAACACATTCGTGTTTTCCGGAATCACTGGGCAAGTCCGTCAATCTTGCCCTCTTTATCCAGAGTCTGACATTGTGTCGGATCCTGGTAGAGAAAAGTTTCTCTACATTCTTTGACAACTTCAACCACAGGAAAAAAATCGAACATGGGAAAGCCAACCGTGATCGGATCCGCGGTCGCCATCAGTGCTCCGGTTTCGACCGGGAGCACCCAGATGACGATTGCCGGAAACACAGGCGCTATCGTGCTCCAGGAAGCTCAGCTTCCCGAAGCCGAGAAGCGTCTCGCAGCGCTCGACTTTGAGAGAGTCTCGAGTGGTGACATCATCACCATCGGGCTCAAGGCCGAGCAGAATCTTTCGTCGACACTCGATGGTTTCATGGCTCGTCTCAATCAGACGGATGCCGGACAAACCTTCGACCTCTTCACACGGGTGCAGAAGGGTGTCGACGATGCGAAGCTCCCTGAGATCGTCGAGAAGATCAAGAACCCCCCGGAACCGAGCCTTTGGGCACGATTCACGGGAATGTTCCGCGGCAAGTCTGCCGCAGATCTCCGTCGAGACATCTTTCGTGAAGTCAGTAACTTGATTACTGGCCGAACGAAGACCCTCGCTGACCTCCTCTCCCGCATGGAGAACGAGATCCGCGGGAAGATGCAGGGACTCTTCACGGAACTTCAGGTGCAAGAGCGTCTGAAGCACACGTACAGCGATCACTTCAATGAGTTCGCTGTCGAAGCAGCCGTGGCTCGTGCATTCCTCGAGAATGCCAAGCTCTACGTTGCTGAAGAAGAAGCAAAGCTCGCAGCAAATCCGACGGACGTGCAGGCGCAAGCACGCGTCCAGGAACTTCGAACCAAGCTCGCACTCCTCGAGAGTCGTGCGCTTGCACTCGAAGGAACGTATACACGCCTCCCTGCCGATCAGATGGTCATCCAACAGATCGAACAGGCTGGCGTCAGTACGTTGCAGGAAACTGCAACAACCATGAATCAGAGGTTTGCATCGATCAAGATGACACTCCTCTCGATCAATGGCGCGTTTCAGGTTCAGGGCGTCCAGATGCTCAGCGAGCGTTCGGCCGCAATGGACCGTCAACTGCTCGATGTTCGTGGCCAGCTGATCAAGCAGGTCGCAGGCACCGCAGCAGCAGCACCAGGTAACAATCGTTTGGCGCAAGCCGAACAAGTAGAAGCTGTGATCAGACAGATTGCCGAAGTCAACGACATCGTCAAAGCTGCCAGGTCGCAGTCAGAGCAGAAGATGAGTGAAGCGCGTGCCAAGTTTGGCAATGCGCGCCAGGAACTTGCGCGACTTGCCTCTGGCAAGTAACACAAGAAGATCAGTAGTACGTAGTCCAGAAGTTCTCACGTAGGATCCAAAATCAAACGAGGAACACAAGACATGGCTCTGAATCTCCCGCTCGCAAAGCCTGGTGACGCTCCCCGCCAGCCCCTCAAGCTCAACCTGAGCAAGGGTGCACTGTTCACTGCCGAGCTCTACTGGGACACGACCCACGATCTCGACGCTCACGCCCTCCTCATGGTGGACGTGGGTGGCGCGAACAAGATCGTGTCGTTCGATCAGGTCCTCTCGACGTACAACTCGAAGAAGACCAACCCCAGCGGCACGCTGGTGAACAATCCCGACGGCTCCTTCTCGACGCCCTGCGGATCCCTCACCCATTCGGGTGATATGCGCACCGGTCTCGGAAAGGATGTCGACGAGATCATCAAGATCGACGGTTCCAAGATTCCGCAAGGAACGATGGAAATCCCGATCTTCGTCACCATTCATCCGGCTTCTGTTGGAACGTTCGGTGACGTCAAGGAGGGCGGCATTCGCATCAAGGATGAGAGCGGTAAGGAGCTCACTTCTTACCGCCTCACATCCGAGTTCGCGAAGTTCAACGCTGTCCAGATGGGTTCGCTCATCCCGGGCGTAAACGGCTGGGAGTTCTCTCCCGTCGGCGTTGGCTTCAACGGCGACTTCAACTTCGTTCTCGGAAACTTCTCGTAATCGGAGGGTTCATGCCGGAGGAATCTCACAATTCCTCCGGCACCCAGCCGGAGGAGAAACAAGTGCGCCCGACTGTAATCCAGACGGACAGCACAACGAAGAAACCGACAGTCATTGGGGGCGGGCAACCGTCCGCTCCCGTGACTCAGGTCACAAGAAAACCAACGGTCATTGGAGGTGGGCAACAGCCTTCCCCTGAACCGAAAGTAACACCAAAGCCAAGTGTCATTGGCGGAAGCGAACAACAGTCCGCTCCTCCGCCAAGACCTGCTCCAAGTGTCATACCTTCACGCGGTCCAGATGTGGCAACCCCACAATTTGTACCGCCGAAGGCAACGGTACCAACAAGCATTCCTGGCACAAAGAGAAAGCGGCTTGCCGTTACTATCGATGACCTGGAACGCAGAAATGTTGGAACGAAAGAAAGCGTGCTCAAAGCGTCTCTTGATCTCATCTTGGTGATAAACCTTGATGATTTGAAAGAACGCGATGTGGTGATGTGGGGACATGATCTCCAGCGTCGCTACAGTGAGCTCGTCACGAAGTGTCTCACAATGAGCCAGTCAGACGATCTCAAGAATACCAAGCGGAACATCGCACGGATTCTTGAAATTCTCGAAACTATCGATCTTCAAGCGGTGTTCTTACCGCAAGGAGGAATTCTTTCTCGCTTCACACCGAAGTCGAAGAAGAAAATCGATACGCTCGATGAGCTGGAAACAGCTCAAGACGAACTCAGGCAATTACTTGATCTCTTGGATAAACGCCTCGGCGGACTCCTTACACTCAAAGAAGATCTCGACCTTGTGTCGGGAGAAATCGATGAGATCGGAGACTCTGTTGAAGCATCTGCCATCACGGCAGCGTTCCTTGCTGATCAGATTGTTCAGATGCAACACGTGAACCAACATCTCTCCCAGCGTTTCGCTGATCGGGGGATGAGTCTGGTCCAAACACTGGTTCAGATTCGTGGTTCCAGTTCGATGAGAGAAACTCAAATCGAACAACCCTTGGCTCTTATCAGCAAGGTGCAGGACGTAGCACTCGTCATGGTGCCTGGCCTAGTCGGAACAATTGTGTCTCTCAAGACGCTGACCGAACAAAACCAGAAGCCTACCGTAACCACTGTCGCCGAACTCGGCGATCAAATCGGACTCATCGTCCAAAAACTCGGAGGAAACTGATGGCTCTCTCACTCGACCTGAACAAGGCCGCAGGATCGCTCAAGCTCGACCTCAGCAAGCGTGGGGTTGATGCGAATGGCATCCAGATGGAGGTCTGCTTTGATCTCGACGTCAGCGGAAGCTACCGCGACGAGCATAGCGACGGTTCGACCCAGCGACTCATCGAGCGTCTGACGCCCGTGTCCATGGTGTTCGATCCGGACAAGCAGCAGGATCTTTTCACGTTCTCGAATGGCGAACAGCATGTTCACCACGTCGGGATGATCACCCTCGAAAACCTCGATGGATACGTTCGCAAGAACGTCATCGATCGAGTCCCCGGCTATGGTGGTGGCACCACGTACAGCTACGTGCTCGAGAGGAATCTCCAGCACTTCGGCTGGCTGCCTTCTGCACAAACGCCGGCAGCACCCAAGAGCCGGTTCGGCGGTTTGTTCGGTGGTAGTCCGAAGCCTGCACCGCAGGCGACGGCTACCAAGCGTCGTTCCCTCGTCATCTTCAACACCGATGGCGAGAACGACTCCCGCGACAAGGATCGCACGATCCGTGTTCTGAGTGATTCGCAGAATCGGAAGGATGAGGTCTACTTCCTCTTTGTTGGCTATGCCAACGGAGGTGCGGATCTTTCCTTCCTTCAGCAGATCGCTGACCGCTTCGACAACACTGGACTGATCATCATTCGTGATATCAACCGCTGGTGCGCGAAGTCGGATGCGGAGATCAACGCCGAGATCCTCGGCGACGAACTCATCACGTGGTTGAAGCGTTAGTCTAGAACAGTTCTTTTGTGCGCACAGCGCACAAGGGCCTCGCTTACACAGCGAGGCCCTTTTTTATTTCTTATTAAGTCGACATCTATGCATCCCAAGAAAATCCGCGACCAAAGTGACCCCACGTCGAAGTTTCAGAGTACACAACAGTATCCAGTTGAAGTGCATTCCGAATTCCAGTAGGAGTAAGATCGTATCCTTTAATTTCTTCTTCTTTACCATCAATGAGTGCCACTGCCATGACAGGGTCTGGTTTCCCGATTGCATAAGCAAGGGTCACATATACTTCTTTTGCCTTTTTTTGTTTCAAAAGATCAACTGCGATTTTTCGTGACATGTATGCACCTGAGCGATCAACTTTTGTGTAGTCCTTTCCTGAAAACGATCCACCACCAATTGATATTTCTGGTCCATAATTATCAACAATTAATTTTCTACCCGATAGGCCAGTATCAGCATCGAATCCTCCTTGTACCCACTCTCCTGCAGGATTAATGAGATACTCTTCTGCTTTAATAATCCCTTGCACCAATTTCAGCAGTTCTTCATTTTTTGTATGCTGAAAACTTGCAACAACTGTTGTTACTTGTTCACCATCTATCGTAACCTGCGTCTTCCCATCATAGGGATACACCTCAAATATTTTTTGACAAAGATTTCGAGCAAGTGAATATTCAAGTGGCATATATGTTTCTGTTTCACTTGTAGCATATCCTTTCATGATCCCTTGATCACCGGCTCCACCAATATCAACTCCCTGTGCAATTTCTCTACTTTGTTCAGCGATATTAATAATGACTTTATAATCTGGTCCAACAATATTTTTTACAATACTTGTAATATCTGGCTTTCCGTTTGATGTAACTTCCCCATTAATGGTAATGAGATTATGCCCACCCATAACTTCCACAGCCACACGACTTTCAGAATCTGCACGACAATACGCATCTAAAATACTATCGGCAATACCATCACATCGTTTGTCTGGATGTCCTGGACTCACACACTCTGCTGTTTTTTTCATACGATATAAACAAAAAAAATTCCTGATAATACAGGAAAGATCGACTACTATCTTTCCCATGAAGGGTTGGAGGGAGCACCATACTCACAGATTGTGAGTGGTTGCTGACGGGTCATAGAGCCAAATCTCTCGCCGCCTCTTGATACACACTATTCAATTGTTCGAACTGTTTTATGATAACAAGGAATACAGCAAATGCAATTCTCAGCGAGCATCATCAAGTGAACGAGTCCATAATGTTCGAAGTGTAAAAAACACTCCTGTCGCAAAGATAGCTCCAAGTGTATCTGCAAGCATATCCTTCTGTGCATCCCATATATCTCCCTGACTTCCTAAATACGCCATTGCATCTGCAGCATTTGCTCCTGCTGCATAGATCCACTCAACAAGTTCATATGTCATTGCGATGGTCGCAATAAGAAAGACTGGATAGGTAAAAAGAAGAAATTTATTTGTAACCATCTTTCGAACAAAGAGCCACTCTGCGACTGCAAACGCATAAAATCCAACAGTGAAATGTGCGATGCGGTCAAAATGATTCCTGCTAAATCCAAAAAAATTCGTGAACCAATCAAATGGTACGAGTGCAAACGTATAATGTCCCCCAATAGTGTGAAGGTAGATAAGTACAAACATGAATGCATACGCTGCGTTTGAGAAACGAACCTTT
The DNA here is from genome assembly GCA_964646785.1 of uncultured Candidatus Saccharibacteria bacterium. GTDB lineage: Bacteria > Patescibacteriota > Minisyncoccia > Phycocordibacterales > Zambryskibacteraceae > JBGTNQ01. Next base: position 13,312 of record CAZYGU010000015.1, read on the forward strand.
CGAACATAGAGTCCCCATATCACCGCAAGAATAATCCAAACGGTGAGGTTTTCAACAAACCATGTGTGTCTGTCGATAGGATTGATAGCTAGTACTGCAAAGAGTACCGCGTAGATACCACTTAACCATATCAACCATGATGAAGTTCCCTGTTTCATAAAAGTTCAAATAATAAATAAAGATGTACTTACTATTGTACCACCCGTATAACGTTACGCCCGCACTTCTGCACCCTTATAGAAGATAATAAAGACAATACCACCGAGAATAATAGTGATACCAGATACCGCGACAGGTGTTACCGCTGCAATACTCGCAGCAAGGAAACCAGAAATAATCGGAGGTATAGTTTGTGCGAGTGCTTGGACTGAAGCATTGATACCAAGGATCTGCCCTTGAATTTCAGGTCCCACTGATCGACTAATAAGACTCGAAAGATTTGCTTGAGAAAGACCATTACAGATAGCGAAAAATGGAGTAATGATTAGAAGACCCCACCAGACATTCGGAATAAACTGCGCAAGAATAAATATTCCTGTACCAATGAGAGAGACACGGATAATTTGCTTTGCGGTAAAGCGAGCACTGATCTTTCGTGTAATAAATGCCTGAGAAAAAGCTATCCAAATTCCTACATATGCAAAATAATTTCCAATTGAGCCTTGATCGAAATTAAATTTAGTAATAAGAAAGACACTAAAAAATGTGGTGAAAAATGTGAAGCCTGACTGAAAGAGAAAATTTGTTGCAAACAAGGGGCGCAACTCTTTCATCCGAAACACCCGAGCAATATTCTTAAATGATTTTGCAAAATGAAGTGACAATTCTGTCCCCTTCACTTTTAATGTTTCTGGAAGAAGGTATATAACTGAAAGTGTATTCGCAAAAGCGAGGATCGCTGCAAACCAAAATGGTGTTGCTGCATTAAACCATGACACGAGACTTGGATCCGAAAGTTTTCCTCCAATATATGGACCGAGAATAAAGCCCATACCAAACGCAGCTCCAATAAGACCAAAATTTTTCGCTCTATTATGTGGTTCAGATACATCAGCAATTGCCGCCTGTGCGACCGCAATATTCCCTCCTGTGATTCCATCAAATGCTCGAGAGATGAACAGCAATGGAAGATTTTTGGTAAGAATACCGATAGCAAACAGGACATAGGAAATTGCAGTACCGAATAACGAAATTGCAAGAACAGGTTTTCTTCCGAATCGATCAGACAATTCACCAAGAAGTGGTGTGGCAATAAACTGCATAAATGGGAAAATCGCAGTCAAAAAACCAAGTACTATATATCCCTGATCCAAACTCAATCCCTTTGGTAAAAGAAAAAATGGTGACCCAGGATTTGCGAGAAGTTGAGGGATAACTGGAATAAGAATTCCAAATCCAAGAAGATCGATAAAGACCGTAAGAATCACTGAAAACAGAACATTTTTATTCATCATAAGGTATGGATTGTAACACGGTTCACGAGTTCTTAATCTCAACCATAACTTCGTTTCTCATCATCCATGGAGGTGTCCATGGCGCATTGTAGCCTGCATACTGAGGGTTACCGATAACCTCCACTGAGTCACGTTGTAGTGCTTGTACTAATGCTGATTGTTTTGCTTTTACCTTCGCATCTGTCCGATACCAAGAAAACTTCATAACCGCATATGTCTTCTCACTCACTGTAACCAGCGTTACACGAGAATCAGTTGGAGTCGGCAATGTCTCCATAGTGTAGGTACTTGGCATTCCAAATGAAATAGTATGCGTGTCTCCTTTCATCCCAACAAAAACTGGTGCAGTCATTGCAATCCGCTGAGAAGTGGAAAGCTCTTGTTGTGTAACAGGTGCTGTCATTGCGATGCTTTCTTTTCGGGCATTTCCACCAAAAATATATCCCGCAACAATACGAAATCCTTGATTCATTGCATCTCGATATACCCCAGTAACTGTCGTTTGAGCAACGATGTGTGCAGGATAGGTTCTTACTTCATATCCTTTTACTGATCGAATAACAGTATATTGCGCTTGCTCAACCCTTGATCCGAAATAACCCCACACAGACCACAAGACAAGAACGACTACGATAATAAGAATGATTTTCATATGCACATCATAACACTATTCATAGGTCTCGTTTTTTACCATAACAAAAACCACTCGATTGCGAGTGGTTTTTGTTATGAACGAAACTTCTTTTTCTTTGCGTCAAGCATTGCTTTTTTCACTGCAAGTCGCTTTTTCGTCTTTTTAGAACGAGAAGTTTTATTCTTTGTATTTACTGCCATTCTTTTTGCCATAGACCTAACTATATACTACTCAACTAAAAAAATATAGTGAAACATTAAGCAAAATATGGAGCAAACACGATAATACCGACAACCGCGGCTGTTATCGCTGAGATAAGCACTGCACCTGCAGCGACATCCTTAGTATCCTTTGCATACGGATGATAATTCGGAGACGTAAGATCAATATCAATTTCAAATGCAGTATTAAAGGCTTCAGAGACGAGTACAAATCCTGCTGCAAATGTCAGCATCACCCATTCGCTACTCGTAATCTTGCAATAAAACCCAAGAACAATAACCCACGCAAATACAAATATATGTATCCAAGCGTTGTGAGTTGTTTTCAAAAAAAGCCACACTCCTCTTCCTGCATGAGCAAAGCTTTTTGCTCTTTTGATAAGTGAGAATTCTTTTTTTGTATCAATACGGTTTTCCATTATGAAATCTTTTTCAAAACTCCTTTCCGTTTAACAATATTTTTGTAGTCCCATTGAATTTCCTTCGATTTCTTAAGCCAGCGTTTGAGATCTTTTAGATTGATTTGAGTTACATCAGTGTATCGTGCTTCAGCTGCTTTAAACGATCCAGTTTTTTGTAGACCTTTTTCATCAAATGACTGCCCACTCCAAAATAGCAAGCGCACACAATCTTTGAGTTTATCGTACCCTGCAACAGGGTTGCCATCTAAAAACCAAACTGGATTAGCGTGCCAGATTTTGTTTTCTGCTTTCGGCAAATTTCGTGTTATTTCCTCTGCTAATACAGCGCAGATTTCCTTATCTTTTTTAGGTAACGCTTTGTTGTAATTTTGAGTATCTGGATGAATAGTAGGAGATAGTTTCGGCATAGAAAAAGATTATTTTACAAACTCCAAAAATTGAACATCAGCACCTCGTTCTGTCATTTGTCCACGAACGGATACCTGTGTCGCTTCAGTAAATTGATCTGGTGTACATACAGACTTGACCCCTTCTAAGCTTGTACATTCACTTTTTGCACCAAAGAGAAGAGGAACAACATTCCCCTGCTGTCCGTTCTCTTCGTACACGATGTGCCAATACTTAGGATCGTATGGTTTTGGAATCGAACCCTTGAGTAAAAAACCAACAGTCTCAAATGTAAACTCTCGTTCAGGAGCAACTTCTCCTGGTGAACATTCTATACTTTTTATATACCAACCATCGTTGAGTCGTGCGAGTCTGACAATCGCCTGATCATATACTGTCTTATCTTTTGAGGTTACCAATACTTGTGATTCTGTATCATTGGTAAATACATTTCGCATAGAGATACCCATAGGAACACTACTCTGACACAACACAGGATCAGGAGTTGCTTTTGGATCTTTCAACACATTTTGAAGTTTTGTTCGGAGTTCCTTACTAAGGATTGGAGATGTTGCCAAGGTAGCGCGATTTGGGTTTCCCGTTGTCGGCTGTTGCACAGCATTAAGCCAAGGATTATAGAAGCTTCCAACAGTATCAATAACGTCTAATCTTGAAACCTGTTGCTGAGCTGGACTCTTTGCGAAATACCAAACCAATCCTCCAATAACAACGAGAACAACAAGAGCACCGATAATCTTAATTTTTTTCATGAACTTCATTTTACCATATATCACAGGCAATATCTCTATCACACAAAAGTTTGATTATCTCAATGCCATAGAAAAACCGCCCAATGAATTGGGCGGTACACTACCACTACTGACTTGCAATTTCGAGAGCCTCTTCGAGTTCATGGATGAGAATCTGATGCTTCTCCGCAAACGGAAGATAGTACCGTCTCGTCTCTTCAACTTTCCGTATCCGCTTTGCTTTTGTGCACGACCACAATGTCGAAACATTGTGATATCGATCTGCAAGCTTGATGAGGAAGAATTCGCGGGGTGCGAATTCAAATCGAGAATGATACACACGCTCGCGTTCTTCCGAATTCGGATACTCACTCTTCGAAGGTTTCGATAAGTACTCGACGAGAAGTGCTACTCTCTCACCGTACTCCTTCTTCACCCGTTCGATAGTCCATTCAGGCTTGTCCTCGACGATGTCATGAAGAAGTCCTGCAATGATGACTTCATGATCACTGACCCGAAGATAGTCAACGAGAATGAGAACGACTGAACGGATGTGTTCGAAGTATCGAGTTTCACCATCCTCGCGGAAGATTCCACGGAAAGCATCCTTCGCATCGTTGTATGCTTTCTCGATGAGCTTATAGCGAGGATCGAGAGTAGGATACAACTGTGCAATACGCCTGAAGAAACTCTCTCTGTTCTCTGCTGCCTTGAGAAAACTCATTCTTTCGAGCATATGTGCTCCTTGGTGTGAGGTTCTGGTCTAATGCAGATATAACACAAATTTAATATGAGGTCAATATACTGCACCTACAACATGCATACATTGACATATATGTCATAATGTGATATTATTAGAAAGGAATTCACGACTTCATGGGGATATCGATGTCGAGCAAACGACGAATCCGAAGACGCTCTTGTGAATCAAAAGTGAGACACGAGAGTGCTGACGGAGCGAGCAAGCATGCTCGCCGGTTAGGCAAACACTACTTGCAGTACCATTGTCCATTTTGCAATGGATGGCATGTCGGCCGGCCAGACAGGGCAACGAAACAAGGTCTCATTGCAAAAGCACAATACATGCGAGTCTAATCACTACCCCACCATGTGGGGTAGTTTTGTTTTTACGAAGTCCAGATTCTCTTCCCTCAAAACAAAACCGCCCCTACCTGAGGGCGGTTCAATGATCCGGTACCAAATTGCCAGAGATACTCTCTACCGGTTCAGCTTCCCGAACTCTTTTGTACCCACCGTTTGTTAGTCTGTAGAGTTTACGAGGAATTCCAATGTCCGGCGTAGGAAATTCTTCCCTGCTTGATACTTCTCCTATCTCTTCCATTCGTGCAAGGTGTACATAGATAACTCCCCTATGAAGTTTTCCTTCCGACTCCTTGACGATCTCGAGACCGTACATTTCTTTTGGATGATGTTTGAGAAGAATTCGAAGAATCAAAAGTTCTTTCGAATCAAACATGTGTCTGCTCCATGAAAAAGTCTGAACATAGACTAGTGTAAATGTGTCAAAAGTCAATTTAGCAAATACACCGATGCGCTGAGTGTTAAGGTATGCGAGTGGTTCTACGGGGAGTTCGTTAACCTTGTCGCGCCGCATCAATAGTAGCAACATCGATTTTTTTCATAGTCATCATTGCATCAAAAGCGCGTTTTGCTTCTTCGCCACCCACTGCCATCGCCTCAGTTAACGTACGTGGCGTGATCTGCCATGACACTCCCCATCGATCCTTACACCATCCACACTCACTCTCCATTCCACCGTTTTGAACAATTGCATTCCAGTACCGATCAGTTTCTTCTTGATCATCTGTTGCTATCTGAAAAGAAAATGCTTCAGTTTGTTTAAATATTGGACCTCCATTAAGACCAATACATGGGATTCCACACACAGTGAATTCAACAGTTAATACATCGCCTTGCTTACCACTAGGGAAATCGCTTGGCGCATAAAAAACATTCTTTACTGTACTATCGGGAAACGTACTCGCATAAAAATTCGCTGCTTGTTCTGCTTCCTTATCAAACCAGATACAAATGGTGTTTTTTGGGATTGGGGAATTCATGCTAGTTATATAGTGAAATTTTAAATATTATTACAACTTTTTAACTCATAAATAAAACCTTCTTTATCATATTTATAATCTTTATTAACATTTGGAACAGGAAGCTGTACAAAGTATATACCTCTAAAACTAGTACGGTAGCCTTCAGGGAAATAACTCTTCAATTCTTCTGGTGTCACGGTTGGAACCGTTGCTTCAACTAATAAAACTAGCCTTGAAACTAAACCTAACTCATAACTTCTTTCTTTCTTTTTTATGTAATCAATTATGGATTCTTTCTTATTATATTGAGTTGGAACTAATGCAAAAATTATATTTTGCTTATCTTCAATATTAAAATCGAATGCAGATGGTGTAGGATTAATTTTACTATAAATTAATCCTACACCTCGGTACGCTACGCATTGGATTAAAATCTCTTCACCTGATTTATCTTCTTTTAAAACTGAATCAATTTCTGAATTTTCTCTTTCACGGTCAATAATATTGAAAGTTTTATTCAAATTACTATTTATCCATCTAGCAAACATTTCGGTATGCAATCTTTCTCTTTCTCTCATTTCAATCTAACATTATGATTTTATCCGAAAGATTATTAACTTGCCTCGATTTCCCCAATTAAATCGAAAATATAGTCAACTGGCAATGCCACTGAATAACCAGAATTTTGTAAATTTGTATTATAAAGTTCTGGAAATCGAACATTTCTCCATTGATCAACAAATGGTACGAACTGGACAACTACACCGATCAGGTGAATACTTCCATTACCTAATCCTGTTTGATTCATTTCCAATACAAGACCTCCACTATTTCCGCCATATACAGGACAGTCAAGAATCAAAGATTTATTCAAATGATTTTTTCCTGCAACTATTCCCTTTCTAATTAAAGGAAAATCATAATCTATCTGATTCATTTCTTGAGTACTAAGTGAGGCCGGATATCCAAGAACAAAGATATCGTTAGTAATTTCTACCTCATCGAATCTTCTTGAACCCTCCATTCCATAATGAACCATCAAACCTTCAGATTCTTGAACGGTTTTTATTGAATCAGGAAAATCAACATTCACAATCTCACCAACTTTTTTTAATTCTGCAAGCTTAAATACCACAATATCTGCTGTTTCATGCTTCTTTAAATCACCTGAAGCAGTTAGTGAATCTAAATCAAACTCAAAGATTCTGACTTTATTTGAAACTTTTCCAGAAATAATTGGATAAACAAGCATCCTCATTTTTTTATCAAGTAAATCAAAAGTTTTTGTTGTTTGATTTTGTTGAAAAACAACATGTTTTGCTGTTACTAAATAAAGTTGGTTGTTGTGACTAATAGTAAAACCGGACCCTGAACTATTTCCAATTACGAGTCTTACTGGGTAACTTAAATTATCAGGAGGTAATTTCATCTTTGATCCAAAAGAAAACTATTTTCGAACCTTACAGCTTCAGTACAGGTTTCCCATTTTCTTGAAGCTTCGCTTCTCAAAAATATGGGAGAACCTTTTCGATTCCCTGCACGAAAGTGAAGCAGTTCACTTTCTTCCCAAGCACATATGCCTTACGGCATTATTTTTGCTGGGGAGCAGGGAATCGAACCCCAATTAAAGGCTTCAAAGGCCTCTGTC
>CAZYGU010000016.1:0-4771 GCA_964646785.1 uncultured Candidatus Saccharibacteria bacterium
GTGTATCGATCTGTAATGAAGAAGATTTCCAAAGGAACGGTACGAGGTGTGAGTAAAAATATTGATACAAAGGATAGAATAACGAGAGCAGTGTGTGGAGCTTTGTTGCTCTTATTGTCATGGTACTTTTCATGGAATCCAGTAATTCTTTTCTTTGCTGGATTTTGTTTTTTTGAAGCAGTATTTAGTTGGTGTGGATTGTATGCCCTCATCGGAAGATCAACATGTCCTATCGAATAGTTTTGATGCGCCAAAGCCTTACTACATAGATTTGTTATACTGATGAGCATGAATATTGTTTTGGGAACATTAGAAATTCTTTCTGCAAAAGATCATCCAGAGTTTCTTGGGCAAGTAGTGCATGACTCACTTTTGAACATTCCAAGTAGTGATACGGTTGGTGTTGCAGAAATAAATCCTGAATTTTCTGATACAGCAGGATTTTGTGAACATTACGGTGTGGGATTGAATCAATCAGCGAATTGTGTGGTGCTCCGTGCAAAACAAGGAGATAAAAGTTTGTTTGCAGTGTGTGTAATTTTAGGAAGTTGCAGAGCTGATATTAATGGAGTAGTTCGAAAAACTCTTGATGTAAAGAAAATTTCATTTGCTCCTATGGATCAAGCTGTGAGTGAAAGCGGTATGGAATTTGGTGCTATTACACCAATTGGTATTCCTGCACAGTGGCCACTACTCATTGATAAAGCAGTTGTTGATGCTGAGTATGTTGTTATTGGGAGCGGAGTTCGCATATCAAAGCTTATTGTTCCCGGATCTCTATTGGCAACCCTTCCAAACGCCATGGTAATTGACGGACTTGGTCAAGTTAAAAAATAATTATAATTTTGATAGGATAAAGCGTATGCAAATACAAAAAATTATTGTTCCGATATTACTAGCAATGGTCGTGTGTGTTGGGGGATACTGGTTGGTTACTCAAAAAGCTCCCGAGTCAGTAAAAAGTGATACCACTCAAGGTGATTTGTTTTCGCAACAAGCGGGAAGTCAGGTTTCTAATAATCAAGGTAATCCAGATCAGACAGTTACGAATCAACCAGTTACTAATACTAAACCAGTAGATAACCAAAAAATTATGAATGCGACATTACATACAAACAAAGGAGATATTACTATCGAATTTAATCAAGAAACACCAAATACAGTTGCAAATTTTGTGAAGCTAGCACAATCTGGATTTTATGATGGAACAAAGTTTCATCGTGTTATTAAGGGATTTATGAATCAAGGAGGCGATCCTCTTTCTAAGGATGATTCAAAGAAGGACTATTGGGGAACAGGAGGACCTGGATATCAATTTGCTGATGAAATTACCCCGACTAACCACAATGATATTGGCACTATTTCTATGGCGAATGCAGGACCAAATACAAATGGAAGCCAGTTCTTTATTAATGCAGCTCCAAATAATTTCCTTGATCAAAAACACACAGTATTTGGAAAAGTGACCTCAGGAATGGATGTTGTTACTGCAATCAATAACGTTGCTACAAGTGTAGGTGATCGACCAGTTGATCCGGTCGTGCTTCAAAGTATCACACTTAAATAGGTAATCGTTTACATGTGTGATAGACTCGTCAAGCATTATTCATTAACTCAATATATATGCAAGACGATACACAAGTTGTAGTTCCGACTACAGAAGGAGAAGCACCAGTTGTTGTTGAAACAACTGAAGGTAACCCAGAAGTAGTGGTTGCACCAGAAGAAGTTATTGAGACCCCAGCAGTATAAGGTTCCAACATCGCCCGATCATTCAATGATCGGGCGATGTTGTTATGTGATGCGAATGAAAAGCAGTACAATATCTATTATGAAAACCATATCATTAAAAAGTATCTTCTTGCCTCTCGGTATTATTGCTTTTGTTGGGTTCTTTTTTATATTTCAACAAAGTAGTGAAAAGGATAAGGGACCTGCAGTTCTTTTATCTAGTTATAAAACAGCGAGTTATACAGTTGATGGTCAAATTGTAAATCTTGTTGATGGTGTTTCTGAAGTTTCTGCGGCTCCAGGTTCAGCTTCTCGTATTGTTACTAGGTATTTTGGTAATGAGGTTAAGCATGATTTTAATGGAGACGGAAGAGAAGATGTGGTATTTATTCTTACTCAAGAAACTGGAGGAACTGGGATGTTCTACTATATTGTTGCAGCACTTAATACTGTTGATGGATATAGAGGATCTCAGGCATATTTTCTTGGCGATCGTATTGCGCCTCAAACAACAGAGTTGGGAAAAGGAAATATTGTTATCGTAAACTACGCTGATAGAAATCCCGGAGAAAGTTTTACGGTACAACCATCAGTTGGAAAAAGTTTACATATTCTCCTTGATCCAAGAACAATGCAGTTTGGTATTGTTGAACAAAATTTTGAAGGTGAGGCAGACCCTGCTGTTATGTCTTTGTTTATGAAAGAGTGGAATTGGATTCAAACAAAAAATGATGATGGTACTATTATTATTCCAAAAAAACCTGGCGTGTTCACTCTTCGTTTTTCGCAAGATGGTACTTTTTCAACAAAAACTGATTGTAATGGTGTTTCAGGATCATATTCAACAAAAGGGGATACACTTTCCTTTTCTCAAATGATGTCGACACTTATGTATTGTGAGGGATCACAGCAAGATGTATTTACTTCGGCACTTGGTAATGTTTCCACATACCACTTTACTTCAAAGGGTGAACTAATTCTTGATTTGAAATCTGGTTCAGGGTCTTTATTGTTTCGATAGTTTTATCTTGAAAGAGGTATAGAGTTACCAGCAACAAATCCTGTTGTCCAGCAAAGTTGAAGACTATATCCACCTGAAGGTCTATCAATATTAAGTACATCTCCAATAAGGTATAGGTTTGGAAATATTCGTGAAGTCATAGATTTAAAATCCACTTCATCAAGTATGATTCCGCCGCTCGTAATAATTGCTTTTTCAACACCCAAAAGTTTGTCTACTTGTATGGGTATGTTTTTGAGAAGGTCTATCAAGTGTAATCTTTCTTCGCGAGTAATGCTGTTGCATGATTTATCTTTATCGATATTTGATAGCTCAGTAATAATTGACGCTAAGGCACTTGGAACAAGTTTCGGAAGAGCATTTTGAAACTTTTTTTTATCGTTTTCTTTAAATATATCTTGAAGTTTTTTATTGAGAGTTCCGTGATCTTCTGATGGAAGGAGATCAAGAGAAAGAACTACTTCACCATAGTGTAATAATTCTCCTATATCCTTGCTCATATTAAGGATTGTGGGTCCACTTAGTCCGACATGGGTAAATAGAATTTTTCCTTTTGAAACACCTTGTTTCTGGTTATTTTGGAGTATAGTAATTTTTACGTTTGGAACACTTACTCCTGCTACTTTTTTAACCCAGTGATCTTTTACTGCAACAGGTACAAGAGAAGGTGTCGGTTCGATAACTGTATGACCCATTTCCCTAAGCCATGAATATGCATCACCGGTTGAACCTGTTTCAGGTCGAGAAGTTCCCCCAGTAGCAATAATAATCGACTTTCCTTGGATAATCTTTTTATTTTTTAGTACTACACCAGTTACCTGGGATTCTTCATGTGTGATAGCAATAACAGGGGAGTTGGATTGAACTGTGACATTATATTTTTTCATATACTCCACAAGCACATTCCAAACTGATTCAGCTTTGTTTGAAATAGGAAAAACTCGTAGCTCATTTTCAACTTTTGTGTCCATTCCATGTTCATGAAAAAAATCAAGAGATTCTTTTACTGCCCATTGTGAAAATGCTGAAAAAAGAAATTTCCCATTATCTTTAAATTTCAGGAGAAGTTTTCTGTTATCAAATTCTGAGTTTGTTACATTACAACGACCACCTCCTGTAATAAGTAGCTTTTTTCCAAGTTGGTCATTTTTTTCAAGTAAGAGTACATTTGCTCCTCGTTCAGCAGCTCTTCCTGCTGCCATCATACCTGCCGGTCCTCCACCAACAACAATGACATCCCATATGGTATTAGTATTCATTTCGCTATCCTAGCAGAAAAGATAAACACTCTCCATAAGCTTTGATATACTATAAGTGTTAAAAATTAGTATTGAATATACATGGCAAAAGGAAATAATTCTCATAAAAAAGAAAAAAAGAAACCAAAGAAGGCAAAGAAATAATTTTTTTTACTTTTGTAATTAAAAAATACTCACCATACTAAGGTGAGTATTTTTTGTGGAGTAGTTTAGATTCTCATAATGAGGTTTTGACACAAGGTTTCTCCTCACGTAAGCTCATCTCAGATGTTTCAGCTCTTGTGCCTATACCCTTAGGAGGAAAAACGAGTATGCCAAGTGGAATCAAGATTTTTGCTGGTGGAGCAGGGGAAACTCTTGCTCGTGACGTATGTGCAAAGCTCAGTATTCCCTTTGGGAATGCCCGAGTTGGTCGGTTTGCAGACGGTGAAGTTGATGTCCAAATCCTTGAAAATGTTCGAGGAGATGATGTGTTTATTATCAACCCAACAAACCCTCCTGCAGAGAACTTTCTCGAAATGGCTCTCCTAGCAGATGCTGCTCATGATTCGTCTGCAGGTCGTATCACCCTTGTTCCCACGTATCTTGGATATAATCGGCAGGACCGTAAGGACAAGTCGAGGGTTCCTACGAGTGCTCAGGTGATGATCGATTTTCTTGCCAATCGTGGAGCAAATCGAGCACTTCTCTTTGATCTTCATTCACCACCAACTGCCGGTTTTTTCAAGCCGATGGTCTATGATCATCTGTATGCATCGTA
>CAZYGU010000016.1:4871-6318 GCA_964646785.1 uncultured Candidatus Saccharibacteria bacterium
CCGATAACTGAGGTTGTTGTGACCGACACCATCAGTCATAGCCACGAGGCACTTCGAACCAAGAGGGTAAAGATCACGGTTCTGTCGATTGCCCCACTTTTAGCGGCGGCAATTCGGAAGATCCATGACGGTAGATCTTTATCTGATCTGTTTTCGTAGGAGTTAGTGAGATAGATAGTCACGTGATGATCAATCACGTGACTTTTTTATAAAATAAGAAATTTAGTATACAGTATATATATTGATTAATATGAAAGTAAAACAGAGAACTATTACGGTGAGTGACCGTATGCAAAAAAAATATCACTATGTTTGCACTGAGCCGATCGGGAAGCACTTTGATCCTGAATTTAAACCAGATCTTACCCCAAAAGAAATGCTTGAACTTGGTGTGTTTGGTGGTAAGTACATGACAGATTGTAAAAAAGAATTTCCAACTTCATGGTATACAAAAGCGAAACTTTCTCCATTAAAAAGTGATCCAACATTAAACTTTTTTGGTGTACGTGCAAGTCAGTCCCTTTCAGTTTGGAGAAAAAATGGATGGATATACAAGGAGGATCCTCGGGGGTGGTTTCAGTGGTACTGTCGGTATTACATGGGACGCAGAATTCCAAAAGAGGATGCGAGACAAATTAAACGTTGGAAGGCAATGACTCGTCATATGGCCCAAATTCAACATAAATGTAGAGTTGGAGATTATTCTTGTAATACCCGCCAACGCCAAGCTCTTCTTCATTGGGCATATGATAGCAGAAAGATGTAGCTGGATTCGACTCTGATACAATACTTTAATGACACAAGATAGGGCGCTTTCAATACTCAAATCGGGAGGGAATGTATTTCTTACTGGCGAGCCTGGTTCAGGAAAAACGCATACGATTAATCAGTATGTTACCTACCTTCGTGAGCATGATATCGAACCTGCGATTACCGCTTCGACAGGTATCGCAGCGACACACATTGGTGGCATGACGATCCATTCATGGTCGGGTATTGGAATAAAAAAAGTATTATCTGAAGTTGATCTTGATGCGTTGTCGTCAAATGAACGACTTTCAAAACGCGCACTTAAAACACAGATACTTATTATTGATGAAATATCAATGCTTGATGCACAAACACTGAGTGCTATTGATTCATCACTTAAAGCCCTTCGAAGAAACGAGGAACCGTTTGGCGGTATGCAAGTAATTTTTGTGGGGGATTTTTTTCAACTTCCTCCAATTACCCGATATGGAGAATCTCAATCTCAGTTTGCGTTTAGGTCACCTGCATGGGATGCTGCGGCACCACTTGTGTGTTATATCACAGAACAGCATCGACAAGAGGATGGTCAATTTCTCTCTTTCCTTTCTGCGATTCGAAGTGGTGAGCTTCATGAAGATCATGAAGAGCTACTGTCATCACGAATGCATGATGGAAAATCGGCTGGAGTACATACACG
>CAZYGU010000016.1:6418-14383 GCA_964646785.1 uncultured Candidatus Saccharibacteria bacterium
GGTGTTGTAACAAGTTTTTCTGCTTCAGGAAACCCAATTATTAAAACAAAAGGAGGAAAAATTATTGAGGTGTTGCCAGCTGAATGGAATATTATGGATGGATCACGAACTCTTGCGACTATCAGTCAGATACCGCTTCGGCTTGCATGGGCTATCACAGTTCATAAAAGCCAAGGAATGACACTCGATGCGGCAGTTGTTGATTTATCACAGGCATTTGAATATGGACAAGGATACGTAGCTCTCTCACGTGTGCGTACACTTGATGGTTTGTTTTTGCTTGGATACAACAGACGAGCACTTGAAGTGCACCCAGAAATAGTATCCATTGATCAATCACTTCGAGAGACTTCAGAGAAGGCAGAAATAGCATTTGAGCATATAGAAGGGAAGGAACTTGAAGTAATGTATAGGAATTTTATTCTTGCGTGTGGGGGGACAGAAGATGTTCAGTCGCTAGAGAAGAAAGCAAAAAAGAAGATATCACGGAAAAAAGTTCCTGGTATGACTACATATGATAAAACTCTTGAATTACTTCATGAAGGAAAAACTCTAACTGATATCGCTGAGGAACGGGTTATTACATTCGGCACAGTCATCTCTCATGTTGAAGAATTGTTTATGAAAGGAAAAATTTCATTTAAAGATATAAAAAATCTTATTCCAAAAAAGCTGATGAAGGAAATTCCAGCTATTCATAAATTATTTGTTTCTCTCGATACCGAAAAACTTACACCTGTATTTGAGAAAGCAAAAGGAAAGTATTCTTTTGATGATTTAAAGCTTGCTCGATTGTATATGTATGCAGAAAAGAATATTAAAAATATATAAAAAGTATCCCCGAGTATACTCGGGGACACAGTCTGCTACTTGAAGTCGCTTGCTGAAAACGTGATCTGTGCGATCCGCGATTCATCGCCGGAAACATTTTTCGGTTTGCTTGCAATCTTCGTTCGAAGATTTACCGCATGAACTGAAAATTGTTGATGGCAATAGTCGGGACTTGTTGGATCATATGAACCAGGACTTGGATCTTTACAGAAAACTCGTGCCTCGTACAAATGTGATCCACTGGGCTCAAGTACAGGATCCTGTAAGACACTTGCAACGTACACTTGAATCTTGTCAGGTGATCTGTTTAGTACTGAGAGCATGAATCTTCCACTCCTTAGTGGAGTGCATGCTCCGAAGACACAAGTTGCTGCCATGATGAGTATTGCGATTCCAAAGACCCATCGAAAGGGGATGCGTTCGCTCTGAGGCATAGTGACTCCTAGTTGTAGAAGGGTTATTTCCAGAAAAATTTATACAACATTTTATACAAAAAAACAACCCCCCAACAGAAATGTATTCTGTTGGGGGGATGACTCCGTGAAGGAGTCTAATTGATGATAACCGCTTGATGTGACACGAGCTCTTGATACGTTGGACTGTTGTACATGAGTTCATCATGTGTACCAACGGCAATGATTGTTCCGTGATCAAAAACAACAATTTTATCTGCGTCTTTGATCGTTGAAAGTCGGTGTGCGATATAGATTGCTGTACGACCCTCAGCGGCACGATCGATTGCTTCTTTGATGTAAGCTTCGTTCTCAGCATCGAGACTCGATGTAGCTTCATCAAAAATGAGAATTGATGGATCTTTCGCAAGAGCACGTGCGATTGCAACTCTTTGCCTCTGTCCACCAGAAAGTTGGGCTCCGTTTTCTCCAATCCAAGTATCCCAACGTTCTTCGTAATCATCGATGAATTGATCCATGCGTGTGATTACTGCAAGTCGATCGAGCTCCTCGTCTGTAAGAAGTCTGTTCTCGCCAAGTCCGAGAGATATGTTACTCCGGATTGTGTCATCGAAAAGCCAGATATCCTGATTAACGACACCAACCTTCTGCCGAAATCCTTCAAGATCAAGGTCGCGAAGATTAATTCCATCAATGAGGATTTCACCAACATCAGGATCTTGACCACGAAGAAGGAGGAGAGCTGTTGTTGATTTGCCGGCACCAGATGGTCCAACAAATGCAACTCGTTCACCTGGCTTAATCGAGAGGTTGATGTCTCTTAGTGCCATTTTGCTTCCAACTTTCTTCTTGTTCTTCTTCTCTTTACTACGAGGGATGTAACAACGTTCAGAGTAGGTGAATCCAACGTTTTTGATTTCGATAGCGCCGCAGATTGATTCTGCAGAAATCGGATGTGGATTCACTACAACGTCGCTTGTCATATCGAGCATTGCGAAGTATTTCATCGCACGTGTCCGAGCATCAAGAAGGCTTCTCTGTATGTTATTAAGAGTAGATATGTCACCAAACGCTCTGTTTACCCAGAGCATAATAGTGACAATCGAGCCAACTTGAAGATTTCCCTTGTAGGTCAAGTAGGCTGCTGTGCCAAACGATGCTGTTTGAAAGAAACTCACAACGAGCCCTGTGCCAAATCTCCTTGAGGTTGAATAGCGAGACTGTACATGTTTCCATGATGCAATTCGCTTTTCATATCGATCGTCGAGATCTTTGATTGTTTCTGATTCGGCAGCTTGTAAGCTAACGACTGGTGCATTACTTACTGCTTCGAACCATCTTTTTCGAGTACCTTGACCAACATCTCGATCCTTCATCATTTCAGGGATGAACTTCTGATTCGTTCGTATGCTCACGTATGTATACGAAGCAAATCCCAAAATGACAACAAGACCAACTGGAACAGAAAGCCATAACACAGCAAGTGCTGCTATTGGGAGTGATATGACGATAGGGAATGCCTGGTAGATCCCCATGTTGATGAGTTCTATCATTGCGCTTTGCCCTTCCGAAACAACACTGTTTGTGAGTCCAGTGTGTTCGTTTTTGTGCTGTCCAACTGAGAACGAAAACAACTTCTCAGAAGTTTTTCGGGCAAGATACTTACTGGTGTCCATATCGAAATATTTAATTTCGTATTGACCCTTAACCCAGCCGATTGTGTTCACAGCAAGACCTGTGATGTACGAGAGTACAATCAAGGTAAGAGTGAACGATAGAGACTTGTCAGTGGTACTCAAAATCGAGCTAATCGCTCGACCATACAAGTATGGTTGTGCGAGTGCGATGATTTGAATGACCACTTCAAAACCAAGAATGATAGTGATGGCTTTGTGAAAAGGTTGGAAGATTCTCCAAACCTTTTGAGCGAGTTCGAGCATCTATACCTCGTTGTGTGAGAACATGTTTTTCAAGCGGTTGTCAAAGAGCTACCACATACTATAGCAAAAAAAACCTTATTTGTCAATGTATTTTTGCTGTATGAACATTCACATCAAGAGTACATAAGCGCTCTTGATGTGAATGTTTTTAGTGTTAGTTCATGTCTTTCTTGAATACCTCCCAAAGTGGCAGAAAATTCTCTTTGAAAACTGCCATTTGGAATACATCAAGGTACGCTCCATTTCGGAAGGCGTGCTTCTTGAGACATCCTTCCTCTCGGTATCCGCACTTTTCAAGGTGTCCCTTGCTTCGTGGATTTGTCGAGTATACCTGTGAGCAAATCTTTCGAAGGTTGAGAGTGTTGAAGGCGTAGTCGAGAAGTATCATTTTTGCTTCACTTCCGTAACCCTGTCGCCATAGATGTTTTTCTCCAATAAATGAACCGGTAGTGGCTACTCCATCAATGTAATTAATTCGATGGAGGCCTGTGACACCAATCATTTGGTCAGTATCTCTAAGAGTAATTGCAAACACCACATCATGATGATTGTTTCTTCCTAGTGTTTCGTACCACTTCATTTCGTCATCAATCGTTGCTGGATATGAAACGGTGAGAAATTGCGTAACATCTGGATCGTTGATCCACCGTGTAATAAGCGGAAGATCTGCTTTTTCGATTGGGCGAAGATATATTCTTTTGCCCATACGAAATACTGTGGGTGCCTGCACGTTTTCTGACATGAATAACTCCTAAATAGGTGTGAAAGAACACGCTCCATAAAAAATCTCGGCTTTCATGGAGCCGAGATTTTTCTAAAGTTTTTGCTAACAGGGGAGCTGTTAGACAATAAAACTATCTCGGCACCATATAAACATTGTGTTTGCTCCATGCACAAAAGCGGTTCCTTTTGTGGTGGAAAGGGGACAAATATTCATATCTTGCTGTCGATAATTTCTGTTCATACCTAATTATTATTACGTTAATAATAGCAAATAGTCAATAGCTATAATTGACATGGTGGTAGATATTTGCTACTATTGAAATCTAAGAAAATCTACTCGTTTCTCTCGAGAGTAACCAAATTACTCATCTCTCACAGAGAAGATCTAAACCTTTAAGGACCCGAGTGATCTTCTCAATATATATGGAACATAACAGACCATCGTCTGGAAACCGTTTTGGTGGACCACGACGAACAAGCCGTTTTACTAGTGGAACAAGTCGACCTCCAGTTTCTGGTGGGCGTACTTTTGGTACGCGTCCAGCTTCTTCATCACCATCTCGGTTTGCAAGAACTGGAACTGGCGCAGGTGGAGCAGTATCTCGACCAGGTTATTCTGGTGGATACCGGGGTAGTTCATCTTCTTATGGTGCACCTCGTGGTGGACGAAGTTTTGGTGGTGGTGGCTATCGAGGTGGTCAACGTCGAAGTGGTGGTGGCCGTGGTAATCGTTTTGCAGGCCAGAAACTTGATATTAATTCATTTATTCAAAAAGCAGTTATTGTTGAAGAAGCAGAACATTTTGTTCCTGAACATACATTCAGTGAATTTCTTATTGAGGAAAAATTGAAATCTGCTATTGCTAAGAAAGGATACACAGCTCCGACTCCTATTCAGGATCGTTCAATTCCACATATTCTTCATGGAAAGGATGTTGTTGGTATTGCAAATACAGGTACTGGTAAAACAGCTGCATTTCTCATTCCACTTATTGATAAAGTACTAAAAAATCCAAAAGAGCGCATTCTTATTGTTGTACCTACGCGGGAACTTGCGACACAGATTGATCAGGAATTGAAAGGGTTCACACCTGCAATGGGAATATTCTCTGTTTGCGCAGTGGGTGGAACATCTATTGTTCCCCAGATTCGTGATCTTAGACATGTAAATCAATTTGTTATTGGTACTCCTGGACGTATTAAAGATTTGATTGAGCGAAAGGCACTTGATCTTTCTCATACTAAAACGGTAGTACTTGATGAAGCTGACAGAATGCTTGATATGGGTTTTGTACATGACATGCGTTTCCTCATGACAAAACTTTCAAAGGATAGACATACACTCTTTTTCTCAGCAACAATGTCAAAAGAAATTGAAGCACTCATACATGATTTTCTTCGTGAGCCAGTTTCGATTTCAGTTAAAACACAAGATACATCAAAAAATGTTGATCAAGATATTGTTCGTATGAAATCTGGACAAGATAAACTACAAGCGCTTCATGATCTTCTTATTCAACCTGATTTTGATAAAGTAATTATTTTTGGACGCACAAAACATGGTGTAGAGTCTCTCTCAAAAAATCTTCAGAAAAGAGGGTTTAAGGCAGAATCTATTCATGGAAATAAAAGCCAAGCACAGCGTCAACGAGCACTTTCAAACTTTAAAGAAGGAAGGGCAACCATTCTTGTTGCTACAGATGTTGCGGCACGTGGACTCGATATTCCAAGAGTGAGTCATGTGATCAACTACGAGCTTCCAGCGACATATGATGATTATATTCATCGTATTGGGAGAACAGGAAGAGCTGGAAAGACAGGGAAGGCGCTCACATTCGTAGACTAAAATCATAAAAGCCATATCAATACATGATGTGGTTTTTGTTATGATACAGATGATGGAATCACAACCAGTAATTAAAAAATCATTTTTCGAGCCTGTGCAAAACTGGTATGCTCGATACGAACAACCAATTTCGTCGATATCGCTTGTTGGAGGTTTTATTTTTGATGCAATTACATTGAAGCGTGTGGATATGTTCTGGGAGAATGTTTGGGTCGTTCTTCATCTAGTTGGGGTTGCGCTTTGCATTTTCCTTATTCATGTAGTTGAACGGAGAGAATATGCAGTAAAGGATCCATCGCAATTTCATTTCTGGCTTGTGAATGGTATGCAATTTCTATTTGGAGGCCTTTTAAGTACGTATGTAGTTTTCTATTTTAGAAGTACAAGTCTTTTTGTTACATGGCCATTTCTTTTGATTCTTGCTTTGGCATTTTTTGCTAACGAGAGACTAAAAAGTCATTTTGATCGATTATTGTTTCAGTTATCGTTACTCTATTTGTCACTCATATCTTTTTCAATTTTTTTATTTCCAGTTATTTTTAAAAAAATTGGTCCTGGCATTTTCTTTTTAAGTACGGCTGTTAGTTTGGTTGTTATTGTAAGTTTTATTGCTTTACTGTTTAGATTCTCGCGAGAGAAACTACATTCCCACCTATTTTCTCTTACTCTGTCTATCGGCGGAATGTTTGTATTGATTAACCTGTTATATCTTGCAAATCTTATTCCACCTATTCCTTTGTCACTCAAAGATTCAGGTGTATACCATGCAATTACTCGTGATGAAAGCGGTAGTTATATTGCGCTTGGAGAAAAACAATCATTTTTTAACTATTTTCGAATATACGAACCCGTCCATATACATTCTGGTGATTCAATCTTTGTATATTCTGCAATTTTCTCTCCATCAAATCTTAATATAACAATACTTCATGAGTGGCAAAGGTATGATGATCAAAAAAATGATTGGGTAGCTGTAAGCACAGTTTCTTTGCCGCTTGTTGGAGGTAGAGAAAATGGATTTAGAACTTTCTCGCAAAAGCAATTTCTTGTACCAGGGAAATGGAGAGTTGATGTAAAAACAATTCATAACCAGGTAATAGGGAGAATATATCTTCGCATTTTACAGTCTGACGCAGATCCAGTCATTGAAAGTGTTCTGAAGTAATATTGGCTGTATTGACAGAAATCTTATTTTAACTACTCTCATTGTAGATAGAAGGGTGCAGAAACAGCATGGCAAAGCTTATACTAGGGCACATTCTGAGTATGAGGAGGCAGGTTCGATTCCTGTCTGCTGGCTCTGTGAAGGGCGATCTGACGCGTAGAATAAGTGGGAGACTATGAAGGAAGGTTCCAGGACTTTCCTGAGTCGATAGTGAAATACCACTCCCAGTGACCTGACCCCGATTGAACTAGCGCCAGCTTTTCATTCGGCTTCAAGGGTTCTGCACCCAGTTTTTTAAAGGGTTGGCACGATTATGTGCCAACCCTTTTTCTTTCGAGCTATTGAACCTGCAGCTAGCAAGTATATACTTATTCATATGAATACAAATGGAAAACTTATCGCAATACTTATTGTAGTGATTGTTATCGCTGGATTTTTTTATAAAGTTGGATTACTTGGTGTGAGGTTACCTAATCAAGATTCAGGGAATCAGGTTGCGTGTACTATGGAAGCAAAGCTGTGTCCTGATGGTTCATATGTTGGGCGTACAGGTCCTAAGTGTGAATTTTCTGAGTGTCCAAAGAGCACATCAGGCGGCTCAGAATTACCCGCACCAAAGCCTGTTTTAACTCCAAAGCCAGCAACTTCAGCGTTTAGTGTGCTTACTCTTCGACAAGGCGAAAGTGGAAAGGTATTAGGTACCACAGTGAGAGTTCTTGAGGTGCTTGAGGATAGTCGATGTCCTACAGATGTTACTTGTATTCAGGCAGGAACTGTTCGTTTAAGAACATCTGTTGCGAACAGTCTTGGAACCTCAGAGATTGTATTTACACTTGGTAAACCTGTTACAGCTGGCGCTGAAAAAATTACCCTTACAACTGTGACTCCAGAACAAACTTCGACCACAAAGATTAGTACAGCAGGATATCAATTCTTGTTTAAGGTTGAGAAAAAGTAATCAAAGGATTGTGCCGTTTTTCTTGTAATGTGTAATGAATCTAAATCTAAAACGTCTAGATTATGTATTGAATCTAGGTATCATTGCTAA
>CAZYGU010000016.1:14483-20822 GCA_964646785.1 uncultured Candidatus Saccharibacteria bacterium
ATTGCTAATCTTATTAGGACTCATTTAAATATATATGCAAGAAACACAAAGTAATAGGAAGGCTGTGATGGGAGTTATTATCGGGATTGCTGCAATTGCACTATTGTTTCTAGGTGCATACATGTTTAATGCTAGAAATAATAATTTAGTAGTTCCAGAAGATAATATTCCTGTAAGTGCTGTTGAAGGTGATTCAGTTTTGAGTACTGCATTTTTGTGTGATGATGGATTTACTATGAATGCAACATTTACTGAAGATAAAGTAGTGCTCCAATTAAGTGATAAGAGGGAAATGACTCTCCTTCAAGTTGATGCTGAGCTTGGTGCACGCTTCCAGAATTCTGACAATTCGATAGCACTTACTGTGCTTGGTCCAAACGCAAGTCTCGAGGAAAATGGAGTTATTACTCATGCGGAATGTATTCAGCCGAAAGGATAATTTTATTACCAGTAGTTTTGTCTATATATGAACATATTTCATTGGATTGTTTCAGCAATTGCCGTAGGTATTGCAGCGTATTTGGTTCCAGGCGCTGAAGTTACACTTCTTGGTGCATGTATTCTTGCTGTAGTGTGGGGTCTTATAAATACGTTTGTAAAACCAGTAATTAGTATTCTTACATTACCAATTACTATTGTTACTCTCGGTTTCTTTTCTTTGGTGGTAAACGCGTTACTTATGCTATTGGCAGATACATTTATCCCAGGTTTTTCTGTTTCTGGATTTTGGTCTGCGTTTTTCTTTGCAATCCTTCTATCTCTTATCAATACATTATTTGGTATTACATTTAGAGCAGATAAGGCATAATAGAGTGCATGTCACTTTTCCTTATATCGTTACTCGCCGGCGTACTTACGGTTCTTGCACCTTGTATTTTGCCGTTACTTCCCGTTATTGTGGGCGGTTCAATTACTGATGGACCAGCAAATAAAAAGAAAGCATTAGTCATTACGCTTTCTCTTGGTATTTCTGTTGTACTGTTCACGTTTTTACTGAAGATCAGCACTGTTTTTATTAATGTTTCGCCAACATTTTGGCAGTTTGTATCTGGGGTTATTATTATTGTACTTGGACTTGCGACTCTATTTCCTAAACTATGGGAAATGATTCCCCTTATAGGAAAACTCTACCGTTCATCAAATACTGTAATGTCGTCAGGATACCAAAAACAAAGTTTTTGGGGTGATGTATTGGTTGGTGCATCACTCGGTCCTGTGTTCACTACATGTAGCCCTACATATTTCATTGTACTTGCAACGGTACTTCCTGTTAGTTTTGCTGCCGGTCTTATTGATATTCTTGCGTATGCATTCGGTCTCTCTGTGTCTCTATTTTGTATTGCGCTTATTGGTCAGCGTTTAGTCGGAAAATTAAATAATGCATCAAATCCTCATGGATGGTTTAAAAAAACATTAGGTGTTTTATTTCTTATTGTTGGTGTTGCGATTATTACAGGTTTTGATAAAAAAATTCAAGTATATCTTCTCGATGGAAGAGTGTTTGATGTTACTCGTATCGAGCAAAAACTTCTTCAAAACAATGTACCATCTACAGCATCTTTACCTGCTGGAGACACACAACAAGATGTAGGTATTCAATCGAGTGAAAGAGAGGGAGGTACATCAGGTACTGTTGTATTAACAGAAAAGAAACAAGAATTTCTCACCCAAAATCAAAAGCAGAATCAATTTATTCTTGCACCTGAACTGAGTACTATTGATGGATATGTAAATACAGATGGAAAAGCGATCACAATCGCAGATTATAAGGGAAAAAAAGTTGTTCTACTCGATATTTGGACGTATAGCTGTATTAATTGCCAAAGAACAATTCCATATATTAATGGGTGGTATACAAAGTATGAGGATGAAGGGCTCGTGATTATCGGTTTGCATACACCAGAGTTTGCTTTTGAAAAAGTTCAAAAGAATGTAGAAAACGCAGTAGAAAAATTCGGGATTCAATACCCTGTTGTTCTCGATAATGATTATTCAACATGGCGTGCATATGGAAATCAATTTTGGCCACGAAAATATTTGATTGATATTGATGGGTATATTGTGTACGACCATATTGGGGAAGGTTCCTATGATGAAACAGAATTAGCTATTCAAAAAGCTTTAAAGGAACTTAATAGCAGGCTTGGCGAGAAGGTTTCAGTATCCAGTGGTGTTATTAAACCAGAAAATATTACTATTGCGGATCCTTCGAAAATTGGTAGCAGAGAATCATATTTTGGGTCTGCACGAAATGAATTTTTGGGAAATGGAAAAAAGATGACATCAGGAATACAAACACTGATATTGCCAAATATAATAAACCCAAACACGTTATATCTTGATGGTACTTGGAATTTCTCTAGTGAATTCGCAGAAGCAAAAAGCGAATCAAATATCGTTATCAAATATAAAGCTAAAGATGTGTACCTTGTTGCTAGTTCAATAGCAGGATCAGATTTTGAAGTGTTTAAAGATGGTATATTAGTAACAGGGGAAACAGGTGCCGGATCGGATGTCGATCCAACTACAGGGAAAGGAACTATTAAAGAAGACCGATTGTATAAAATTATTGAAGATAATGATTATGGTATTCATACACTTCGGATTCATATAAAAAGTGGAGGATTACAAGCATTTGCGTTTACTTTCGGATAACAGTATGGAACAAAAAATAGAAACGATTGTCTTAGGTGGAGGATGTTTTTGGTGTACTGAAGCTGTGTTTAAAATGCTTAAAGGAGTTATCGCAGTTGAACCTGGATATGCTGGTGGAAAGGAGGATCATATACCAACGTACAATGAAGTTTCTGGTGGGGGATCAGGTCATGCTGAGGTAATTCGCATCGAGTATGATCCAAGTTTTATTACTATCGAAAATATATTTACTGTATTTTTCGGTAGCCATGATCCAACAACGCTCAATCGACAAGGACATGATGTTGGAACTCAATATCGATCAATCATTCTTTACACTACACTTGAGCAAAAAGAGAAGGCGGAAGCCTTCATTGCTGAATTAAACGCATCAAATGAAATGGGGAATCCTATTGTTACTGAAGTAGAACCTTTGGGTACTTTTTATGGCGCTGAGAGTTATCACAGAGACTATTATGCAAGAAATAGTGATAATCAATACTGTGAGCTAGTCATAAATCCAAAGCTTGAAAAAGTGCAACAGCAATTTGCGAACTTGCTTAAAGAACAAAGAAATTAGTGGTCATGTGAAGTACTTTTTTTTATATCAGATAACTCTTTTTCAATATGGGAAACGGTTCTTTGGATATGTTCAAGCTCAGATTCCTCAAGTGAAATCTCATCCTCAGTTTTTTCTGCAAGTTTTTTCTCTCCTCTGAGACCGGTAATAATAATTCTATTTCCAACAAACACAGAAACAAATACTCCACTAAGTAGCAGGATAATGGTGCCGAGAATAATTGAAGTTGTTCCGCTCATTCCAATATCATCTGCGGTATGCCATATTCCTCTCCAAAAAAGAACAACACCAATACCACCAACAAATCCATATGCTATAGGATATCGACTCAGTTGTTTTCGTATTTTATCTTCAAGTTTGTCGAAAAAATGAATAATATTTTTCATAATTTTTTTATATTATATCCTTGAAGTTAGTAACTCATCAATTTTTGATGCGAGGATAAAATCGTTATCAGAAAGTCCACCAATCGCGTGTGTTGTAAGAAGTATCCTCACTTTGTTCCATTCAAAAATACTTATGTCTGGGTGGTGACCTTCTTGTTCAGCGAGGGCACCAACCTTGTTTACAAAATTAAGAGCTTCTTTGAAGTCTTTCCATTGAACAACTTTTTCTATGGAAACATCATCAGTTAAATGCCACCGGTCAAGTTCCTCAAGGTACTGAGTACTTGTATCCAAATCAAACGGTGTAGCACCGCCTTCACATGGTATGCAATGTTTTTTAGATAGTTCTGACACAGATTTAATCTTAGTTTTATTCTTCAATTGGGTTGACTCTCAATCCTTCGTACGGGACAGACTCTCTAACGGGTGCATGTTTGATAATATCGATAATTTCGTCCTCGTTATCTGTAATAGTAAATAAGTTTAGGTCACGCGTATCAATTGTTTCTCTACTGAGAAGATCATCCTTAAGAAACAGAAGAGTTTTTTCCCAATAATTTTTACCAACCAGTATCACCGGAATTTGTGGAATTTTTTTTGTTTGTAGGAGAGTCACGATTTCAAAAAATTCATCTAGTGTTCCATACCCACCAGGAAAGAAGAGAAACGCTTCTGCTGAATACGCAAGGCACACTTTTCTGCTAAAAAAATAGTAAAAATCAATATGCTCTGTTAGATATCCATTCATTACTTGCTCTTTAGGAAGTCGAATAGTGAGACCTACTGAGTGACCACCAGCTTCTTTTGCGCCACGGTTTGCTGCTTCCATGATGCCGGGCCCTCCACCTGAAGTAACTGAGTATCCTAAGTCAGTAACGATGCGTGCAGCGATACGTCGCGCTTGAATGTAAAATTCATTATCTTCTGGAAAACGTGCAGATCCAAAGAAAGTCACTGAGCGAGGAAATTGCTCAAGGAATTTAAACCCTTGGGTAAATTCACGTGAAATTTCATAAATTCGTTCCTGTGTCGCTTCCTTAATTTCCGCTAGGCTGAGCGGGATATGTGTTTGTGGTTCTTGCATAGGCTTTTAGTATACCGCATGGAATACCAAAAGGTAATAATGTGTGCGTTGGATCCTTCACTTTTTGCATATGGAGCGATATACTTATAGGTACTATTGGAATAATTTTTATTGTATGAGCAGAAATACTTGGATCGCAGTCGTCATAAGTATTGGTGTGGTAGGATTTTTCCTCTTTGGAGGAACAATCGTAGATATGTTTATGTCAGCAGATCAAGTACAAAACACCGCTGCGTTAAATGGCGGATCCGAATTTAATTCTATGGATGATATACAGAAACCAAGTGAGGCAAATACTGATGGTCTTATTGTACAAGATCAAGTGGTGGGAACAGGTGACGAAGCAGTAAATGGTACTCTCGTTACAGTGCATTATGTCGGGACATTCGAAAATGGGCAAAAATTCGATTCTTCTATTGATAATGGAAGAGCATTTCAGTTTATTCTTGGGAAAGGAAATGTTATTAAAGGATGGGATCTTGGGATTGCTGGGATGAAAGTAGGTGGAAAAAGATTGCTAAAAGTTTCTCCAGATTTGGGATATGGATCACAGAAGTATGGCCCTATTCCTGCAAACTCGACACTTATATTCGAAGTTGAATTACTCAAGGTTGATAAGTTGCAGTAAGCTTGTAGTTTAGGCACGTTTCTCCTCATAAACCCCGACTACGCGTTGCGTAGTCGGGGTTTATCCATTAGTCTGTATGAGTGAAAAAACCAATATCATTTACTATTAAAAAGAAACTTGAGAACTCCTTAGGAAGAGTGGGAGTTTTGCATACTCCACATGGAGACATACAAACTCCTGCGTTTGTTGCTGTGGGAACAAAAGCAACCGTAAAGTCAGTATCCTCTGTTCAAGTAAAAGAAGCAGGTTTGCAGGTAGTTCTTGCGAATACGTATCATTTATTTCTTCAGCCAGGTGATGAAGTGATAAGGAAAGCAGGGGGACTTCACAAGTTTATGAATTGGCCGGGACCAACCATGACTGATTCAGGTGGGTTTCAGGTATTTTCTCTTGGTGCGGCGTACGGAAAGGAAATTTCAAAAGTTATTCAACAGACAGATCCGAATTTTCTTATTCCAGAACGATCAACAGACTCTGATGTACCGCGACTTGCAACGGTGGGTGCAGATGGTGTTTCTTTTCGATCGCATTTAAATGGTGATCTCCATTACATTACTCCTGAAAAATCAATTGAAATTCAACACAACATTGGAGCAGATATGATTTTTGCGTTCGATGAATGCACATCTCCCGCAGAGACTCGTAGTTACCAAGAAGAGGCGCTCAATCGCACACATAGATGGGCACAGAGGAGTCTCGACTTTCATCATTCAAGAGACAACAGTGAGCGACAAGCTCTCTTCGGTATTGTGCAAGGAGGGCGTGAGGAAGAACTTCGAAAACGAAGTGCTCAAGAAATTGCAGAGATGAAATCAAATGGGAATGGTTTTGATGGCTTTGGTATCGGCGGATCTTTTGCAAAAGAAGATATGTCGACTGCTGTAAAGTGGGTTAATGAAATTCTCCCAGAAGATAAACCTCGTCATTTGCTCGGAATAGGGGAACCAGAGGACCTTTTTTCAGGTGTTGAAAATGGTGTCGATCTTTTTGATTGTGTATCACCAACCCGCAATGGTCGCAACGGAAC
>CAZYGU010000017.1:0-8534 GCA_964646785.1 uncultured Candidatus Saccharibacteria bacterium
ACCCTGAGCGAAATCAAGGGCCCTTAGCTTAGTTGGTAGAGCGCCTCATTTGCAATGAGGAGGTCACCAGTTCGAATCTGGTAGGGTCCACAAAAGACACAACAACCCCGAAAGGGGTTTTGTGCTTTTGTGGAAGCCGTAGCGATGTTTCGTGAGTACACGAAAGCGCGAGGCGGGGTCGAGAAAAACAACAGCTGAGGAGCTGTTGTTTATTCGTGACCACAACAATAATGTCCGGCTGACTATACAAAAATCTATCAATCTTGGTCAATTAAAAATCTATTTGCAAATTCAATTGTTTCCTGCTGCGTTTTTTTAGACTCAAAATCAATTGCATACTTAGTACCAGCCAGCTGGTCGAATATATAAAGTAATGCAGCGGCTTGTATATGAACTTCATTCATATACAAAGTTTGCTTATTATTTTTTATATAAGTTACTACTTCAGATTTTGCACTATCCAACTCGTTCTGATTTCTCTCAACTGAGTATCTATTTGCCTCAATTTTATAATCATTTTGTAACGAGTTAAATTTATTAGTATACGTAGTTTCAATATCAGGTGGAATTTTACTGTAATATTTAACGCTACCTAAATAACCTAAATCAGCATTAATAGAATTAAGTAAACTACTAATATATTTATAATATGCGACCTCTGTCGATAATTTAGAAAATTGATCTGTTTGTTTTTTTACTAAAACAATGTCTTTCTGAAAACTTGTGTATTTAATAATTAAATCTTCAATTGATATTTTTTGTACAAAATTTGCTTTTACCTCAGCAGTCTTAGATTCAGTATTAATTATCATTTGAGGTGACACAGTGCTTTTTTTATCAATAGTTTGGATAACTTTTTGGTTTTCAGTTTCTTTAACTGCCGCTGTAGAAGTTGTAGCAGTTTGTGTTTCATTTAGTTTTCTTTCCAACTCTAAAATTCTGTTCTCTAAAACTTGAGTTTTGTCTTCATTTTTTCTGTGCAAAAAACTCCAACCACTAAACCAATTAGTAGGTTTCCACCATGCTGCTAGAACTATATTAGGAATAATAAATCCAACTAATAACAGTGTTGGAAGTAATTTTTTCATAAACTAAATTTACACCTATTTCTAACTCATTACAAAACTCAATATACACAAAAATACCTCTTACACAGCACTCTCTTGTTCTCTTTCTAATTTTGCTTGTGCCTGACGATTTATAATTTCACCTTCCCTTCTCACAATTTCATTCACTGCTTCTTCTTCAGTCATTCCTTCTCCAAGGAGCTTTATCATAAGTTCAGCTTTTTCATCCTCTTGATATCGGAAAAAAGGCATACTTGGATCTCCGTGATATTCATTTCCTGGTATTTGTTCTATTCCCATTTTTTTTAGTTATTATAAAAACAATAATACCACAGTGAATAAAAAATGTGTGTTGTTAGCTATCCAATTTATGAGTTTTTTTGCGTTTTTTTCACTACTTAGAAAACCTTTACATAGCAAAAATATTGTGATAATTTGCGCTTAGATTTGGTTACTTGAAATTTCCACTCACCGGCACACGGAGTCACTTATGTCAGAGGAGCAAAGGAAGGTTATAAGCCCGGCATTAGTGTCAGGCTTTCGAGATTACTTGCCGCAAGACATGATCCCAAGGCAATGGATGCTCGACACTATCAGAAGTGTTTTTGAACGCTTCGGCTTTCTCCCCCTCGATACCTCAGGTATTGAACGAGAGGAAGTGTTGCTCGGTGGTAACGAGAACTCAAAGAAGCAAATTTATCGGACGATTCTTCGCGGTAAAGCCGAAAGTGGTCTCGCACTACGATTCGACCTCACAGTTCCTCTTGCGCGGGTAGTTTCACTATACCCAAGCAAAATCAACAGACCGTTCAAACGGTACCAGATGGGAAAAGTGTGGCGTGGTGAAAAACCACAAGCAGGGCGTTTCAACGAATTCATGCAATTCGATGCTGACATTGTTGGTTCAAGTAGGACCAGCGCTGATGCAGAGATTGTATCCATTATGTATGAAACTCTCACAGCTCTTGGTGTAACAGATTTTGTTATCAAAGTGAACAACCGCAAGATTCTAACTGGTCTTGCAGTGTTTGCTGGTTACCCAGTCAGTAAAACTGATTTCGTTCTCAGGGTTATCGACAAGCTCGATAAAGCCGGCTGGGAATCAGTTTCATCTGAACTAGCTGAAAGTGAAGATACACAACTCAGCGAAGATCAAATCAGCAAGGTCAAACAATTCCTCGACTTGAGGAGTGGTAGCAATGAAGAGACTCTTGCTGCAGTCCTCGATCTTATGAGTGTTTCTTCTGATGCTGTTCAGGGGGTAAAAGAATTGTCAGAGATCACCATGTTTGTCGACGCACTCGGTGTTCCACGCTCGGCTTGGCATATAGATCTCTCAGTAGCACGTGGTCTTGATTACTACACCGGCCCAGTATTCGAAACCACACTACTAAAGCTTCCTGGCATTGGAAGTGTTTTCTCAGGAGGAAGGTACGACGACCTCGTATCGCGCTTCGGAAAAGAAAGTATTCCTGCAACTGGTGCATCGGTAGGTGTCGACAGACTGTTTGCAGCTCTCGAAGCTCTCGAGCTCATTCCAAATCGAAAAACAACAACGAAAGTTGTTGTACTCAATTTTGATGAGGATGGAGAGGTTTACTGCAATAAAGTAGTTGGTATGTTGCGAAGTTCAGGTATTGCATCTGAGCTGTATCTTGGGAAAGAAACAAACATCAAGAGTCAGCTCGCATATGCACTGAAACAAGATGTTCCTATCATACTCATTGCGGGAAGCAGAGAGCGTGACTCTGGTTCAGTTCAGGTTAAAGTCACGGGAACTCGCCAAAACATACAAGTCTCTTTGATCGACCTTGTCGAAACAATCAAACCATTGATCGTCTAGACAGAGCATTTAGTTCGTGATATGGTCGAACAAGCAAAACTTGTACGTGATGTTGGGGGCCCATAGCTTAGCTGGTTAAAGCACTGGTCTGTGGAACCAGGATCACGGGTTCGAGTCCCGTTGGGCCCACTTCTCCGATGAGTCGGAGATGGTAGTGTAAGATCTATCTGAAAGGATAGATCTTTTTATTTATATGGAATACTGGACTATCAATTTGTCATAATTTATGTATGAGCTATAATCGCTGTATGAATCTACAACCACACATAAAATGTAAACCAGGTGATATTGCCCCATTAGTATTTTTAGTAGGAGATCCAAATCGTATAGCCCTTGTTACAAAATATTGGGAAAACGCAGAATGTAAAGCAAATAACAGAGGCTTACCGGTTTGGACTGGGACATACAAAGGTGTACCTGTGTCAATCGCAAGTACAGGTATGGGATGTCCGTCAGCAGCAATAGTTATAGAAGAACTCGCAAATATCGGTGCTCAATATCTCATTAGAATTGGAACATGCGGAGGATTGAAGGAGGAGATTAAACCAGGTGATCTCATCATCCCTACTGCTGCTGTACGTGCTGAAGGAACAACGAAGGAATATTTAGACCCAGAGTTCCCCGCAATTGCAGATATGGACGTTGTAGCTGCACTTGAAAAAGCAGCAAAAGCCCAGAACGCTCGTCACTGGAAAGGTATCAATAGGACTCACGATGCATTTTATGAACCAGTTGAGAATCTTGTACGATGGGGAAATATTTTAGGTGACAAGAGAATGCAAAATTGGGCATATCCATTAGTAAGTTCTGAAATGGAATGTAGTGTTGTTTTTATGCTATCTATGATACGCGGCATTAAAGCTGGGGCTGTCCTTTGTGTGAATACAACGGAGCCACTGAACCTCATCCAGAAAAACCCGGATATGGTATATGAACTTGAGGAAAGTCCTGATACTGCTGGAGGTGTTGATTCTGCAATTCGAGTAGCTCTTGATGGGGGTATTTCCCTCTTCCAAACAAACTAGTGAACATCGTACTTCTTGATCTCGACAAAACACTCATAGATCCAAATTATAAACTCAATGTTCCTGAGAGTGTTTTTTGTGATGTTATTAAAAAGCTTTTAGCGAAGGACACAATAGTTGGACTATGCTCTGACTCCTCAGTCTTAACTTTAAACCAGTGGGCAAATAGACTAGGTCTTACTGGTCCAATTGTTGCTGAACGTGGATCTGTGATTTGGAATCCAGTATTAAATAAAAAACATGTTGTTAACGCTACAGAAACTGCATGGCTCCAAACACTACGCAGTGAATTCCTTTCAAAAGCGATGGATCGATTTCCTGAGACAACATTTATAATTGGAGACGCAACTGAATTTATAAGAAAGGGTTCAGTGTTCCCATCTATGACACATCACGTTGTTGTGATAAATGGATTCCGCAGTTCTAGCTTTTCATTTTTTGCAAGATCATATACAAGCGAAGGATCACCTCTCACCCCTGACGCAAGTTTCCTAATTAAGCTATCTAATCTCACTGAAGAAATAATTTCTTCATTTGGAAAAACGAAAGAGGATCTTTTTTGGGACGAGAACCCTGAATACGGAATTTTAATTGTGCATGCAAAGGAGACTGAAAAACATCGTGGGGTAACTCACCTTTTTAGCGAGTATCAACCAAATAAAATAATTATGGTTGGTGATAGTATTGCTGACTATCTCAATTTATCTAATGTACTTCAATACGCAGTAGGTAATGCTGATCAAACATACAAAGAAAAGTGTGACTTCGTTGCGACACACAGCTACACGCAGGGAGTTATTGAGTGCTTAGAAAAACAACTGAACTAGTAACTAGTTCAGTTGTTTTGTATTTTTATTACACTTTTCTTGTCCGTACCGGTTCAGACAAAAAAATGATTTCTTCAGTAATTCTCTTCGGAGTGTCAACTGCTGGACAAAAAAATGTGTGACAATCTTGGTTTGCGACAAGGGCAACCCCCGCACCTTCAGCAAAAACAGTTCCCTTTTTCACAAACTCAAAATCATCAAACTTTCTGGTGAGCTTGTATGTGTTGTTTGGGAAAATGACTGACCCAAAAATTTCATACTCTTTGTATGTTGTTATCGATGGTGGTGTACCTGAATCCGAAACCATACCCATATTTGAAAGCAGCGAGGTCACGCACGTTATTGCCCTTTCAAATGAGTCTGGGTGCTCATGTTGTCCCGCTTCAATTTCAAAAACAGGAATTTGAATATCCCTGTTGCCGAAAAATCCGAAAGCAGGCAAACCAATCTGAACCACATCAATATTCGAAATGATATTTTCGATAGGAAATCCCCTCACCAATTCTGGGTGAAAATGATTTCCTCCAGTGATAATCATTGGATCACTGTTCTGTGAAGTACTATGGATATCAAGAGCGGCCTGAAACCTGCCATAAATCGGAAGCAACTCGCGAGCTCTCACAATCTCTGAACGACGATCACCAGAAAGATCACGAAGATCCTCGGGCAACCGATTCATATTGTGATCAACAAAACGCAGCTGCTTCCTCTCCTCATCTGACGAAGCTTCAAAGTATCGAGTAGCCGCATCTAGATTATTGATACCGAGATACAAAGTCCCTCGTAGCAACTTTCCTGCAACATCAAAATCTTCCAAAAGATACTTGATCGCAGCAACGCCACTTGGCTCGTTACCATGGGTACAAGCAGTAATACCTAAAACAGGACCTGGTTCTCGTCCATCAAGACGAATAAAGCCCGATATACCATCGACCTGCATTTTTTTCATTGTACTGAAAAAAATTCTTAGATCGCTCAAACTGTCTGGAAGTGCTGTGTTCATAAAAATCCTCCTTTCGAGTTTACCTCAAAAAATCAAAGAACGCATCAAAAACAATATAGTACTGAATACTTATGATGTCAAAATTGAAACCATTTAAGATATACTCAGACAAAACAAACCCCCCACATAAATGTGGGGGGTACTACTGTTACTACTATATAAGCTTCAGCATCGCATCAAGATGATCAGTAATCGAAACACCCCGCTCTGAGAAAATTGGTCTTCGACTCAAATCTTCACACATCACGGTGGCGCACGACAACTTTTCTATCGTATACCAAAGAAATCTGGTTTGACGCAAACAGAACTGTGACCAGTCCCGAGATTTTTCAGCGGGTATTGTTGCCCATTCCTTTGGGTTCGAATACGGAAGCAAGTACGGTATTCCAGTCTCTGGAATCACAGCCCGTACACCTGAGGTTATTTGCTCTCCAAGCAACCTACCGCTCAGTGGCACACCAGGGTAAAAATCACGTTCACAAACCTCATCAATGACGTTGTCAAAATGCACAACAGACTCAACAGTAATTGAGGGGTTCGCTGTCCGACAAGAAGCAAGGATGTGATTTTTACCGTTGTTGATTGAGATGCCTACAACGATTCTATCAACAACAATTCCTTGTTGATTTAGTCTTTCAACGATGTCGACCATACCTTCACCGCTAAAGATCACATCATCAACAAGCTGGACATGCTTCGCATCTCCCAAGTGAGGTACAAGATTCCGTATCTGTTCATCAACACCAACCTGAGTTCGTGAACCCAGCCCAAGCTGCTTCAAATCTCGACCAGTAAGTCTTGTGCAGTCAAGATGCAAACCTTGCTTGGTGTACGAACGATCAAGAGAAATGACTGGAAGCGGAGAAGAATTTAGTAGTGCATGAAGTGGGTCTACGATTTCACTCGATGACACCATCAACACGCAAGCCTCAGGAAAAATTGCTTCGAGTTTTTCGCGCATCTGTTGTCGTAAGGCATTAAAAATAATGCCATCAGGCAACGTTAGTCCTTTCTCTTTAGACCATGGTTCCAGAAGAAGGTCAATATCTTCTGATACAATGTACAGAGGTCGATGGTCACCCTCCGCACGAACAGCTTTCACCGATTTCTGCCCGCTCATGGGAAGATCTCCTCTGGTTAGGTATAACTACAGGAAACCACGACGATTACGAGTTGCCAAATAGCTCTTCTAGCTAGTGATATTGTTCCTTATGGTGAAAATTGTCAAGAATATAAAATGAACTAATATTCTTAAAAAATAATTTTATGTATAACTGCAATATCACTTGAAAGAACTCGATCCGCATCAAGAAATGGTACTTTCGAACGAAGCGTTTTATATGTTGTATAAGTTTTTCTTCCCATTTTTTTTGCTCCACGAAAATCAATAGCCTGACATGCCGTAAGATATTCAATCGCCAAAACATTTTCAACATTTTCAATAATTTTTACTGACTTTCTGACAGCAATCGTTCCCATACTGACATGATCTTCCTGGTTTGCTGATGTTGGAATTGAATCAACTGATGCGGGATGTGCAAGTACTTTATTCTCTGACACGAGAGCTGCTGCTGCGTACTGTGGAATCATAAGCCCACTATGAAGACCTCCTTTGTCTGCGGAAATTAAATATGCAGGCAAACCAGCACTTGTTGCGGGGTCAATAAGTTTTGCAGTTCTTCTCTCTGAAATATTTGCTATCTCTGAAAGTGCAATTCCTAAGGTATCAAAACTTATCGCAATTGGTTCACCGTGAAAATTTCCACCAGAAATTGCCTTATCTGGATGACTAAATATGATTGGATTATCTGTGACTGAATTTAACTCAATAGTAAGTGTATTTTCAACATATCGAAGTGCATCTCTTACTGCCCCATGAACTTGTGGTGAACACCTCAACGAGTATGAATCTTGAATACGCTCAGGCATAGAATCAACAAGTTTTGAACCTTTCGTATATATTCGAATATTCTTTGCAACCTGAGCCTGACCACTATGAGGCCTTAGGGTGTGTATCTTAGGATTAAACGCAGTTGAAGTTCCACACATTGCCTCGAGCGTTAAGGCACATGCCATATCAGCGACTTCAACAATCTTTTTCGCTCGTACAAAGGCAAGCGCAGCGATACCCGTCATAACTGAGGTTCCATTGTTAAATGCGAGACCTTCTTTTGCAGCAAAAGTTATTGGATTCAATTTTGCTTTTTTTAATGCCTCTGCGCCAGACATGCGCTTACCATCATAAAATGCTTCCCCTTCCCCCATAAGAACCAATCCTATGTGTGAGAGAGGAGCTAGATCTCCAGAGGATCCTACTGATCCTTGTGATGGAACCACTGGTATAACATTTCTATTTATGAGCTCACAAAGAAGTTCGAGAAATTCAACACGTACACCAGAATAACCTTGAGCCAAAGAATTCAAACGAACAAGCATCGCTGCTTTAACTTGCTCATGTGTCAATAATTCACCTATACCGGAGGCGTGACTTCGAATGAGATTTCGCTGAAGATTCTCAACTTGATCAGACGAAATGAGTTTATCTTTAAAACTCCCAAACCCGGTAGTTACACCGTATACAACTTTCTTATTATTGATCATGCGTTCAATTACGGAACGTGATTCTTTAATTTTTTTAATAGAAAAATGCGAAAGTGTTACTTTCGCATGTGTATCAGAAGCGACACCGAATACAATCTCTGCTGTTAAATGTTTGTCTGGACCAACCTCTATGTGGTTTGATTTCATGCAGAAATACTAGTGTTTTTT
>CAZYGU010000017.1:8634-19116 GCA_964646785.1 uncultured Candidatus Saccharibacteria bacterium
GCAGGGTTTTTCAAAACAGTTGATCCGTCTGAAACTTTGATTTTTTACGTCAAAGATCCGATGAATCTTCCGAGACCTGAGTTCACCTCTGTCGACACAGCGGAAGCTGCAAGAGCTGCCGTGGTTTACGGAAAGAAGAAAGGTACTGAGGTTGTCACTTGGCTTCAACGTGAACTAAACCTGCTAGCAACGAATGATTAAACCTTTTCACTTTTTAAAATCGACCCCCACCACACGTGAGGGTCGATTTTATAAACAAAAAAAACCGCCATAAGCGGTTTTTTTTGTTTATAGAAACATGCTCAGTATTACTTGATATGTGCTGAAACAAGTTTAGTCATTTCAAACATAGTTACCTCAGATTTACCAGCGAAGATAGGCTTTAACTTATCATCCGCAAAAATATTTCTTTTGTTCTTTGGATTCTGAAGGTCATTCTTCTTAATGTACTCCCAAAGCTTCTTAACAACCTGTGAACGTGGCATTGGACCTGCGCCGACAACCACCTCAAGCTCAGCTGAGAGATTCATTGGCTTTAGTAATGCTGGATTGGCTTTTCTAACCATAAAATAAGGATTAGCTACGTAATATTAACTCGACTTTTTTAGTATACCATAGGCATTTCATTTTGTCCTGCTTCTTATATACAAATTTACAAAATTCTCATTTTTTATAGCAAGGCTAGTCATTTGACCATTCCAAAGAAAAGAGAGTAGTATATGAAAAGGTTGTTCCTTCAATCACCCCACACTAAGAGCGATTTCATGAAAAGCCATGCTCAGCCCTCTGACATCCCCAAAAACCATCTGATTGGGGTATGCAGGGAAAGTACTCCATGCCAGAAACTTGATTTTCGACCTGATGAAGATGGAAATCGGGTCATCACCTGCTCAAAAGGAAAGGAAATCCGCTACCCCTCGCTTTCGGGTTTGAACAAGGGTACACAATTTACCCACTGCTCTGGAGCACCTGAGTATCAGTACACTCAGATCACTTCCAACAGTGGTAATGAGGTAAGCAGAATCACCATAAAAGTCTAAAGAAAAGCCCCCGTCGCAGTAATTGCGACGGGGGAATCTTCATATATTCTATTTTTTCCAGTGTGACTCGATATAAGAATTAACCTCACTAATTTTTAACTGACTTGTAGTGTTCCCTGTTCGAATAAAGAACTCCTCTGATCCATTCGTTTTTAGATACACTGGCTTTGTGCTAGAGCTCACTTCAACAAGACATACATCTTTTTCCTCGATTGTTTCAAATGATAAACTTACGTACTGGCGAAACTCCGCTCCCATCATTTGTTTTAAAATAAGATTGAAATGGTTCTCAAATCCATCTCGGTCTTTCCTTACAAGAGTATGATAGTCGTCTTCAAGACCATACACCTTCCCATTATCAGTTACCCCAATAATAAGACTTCCCCCTTCAGCATTAAGAAATGCCGCAATTGTTTTCATCACCGCCTTCTCAAGCACTTTATTTACATCTTTTGTTTTTCCGTCATATCGAAGCGTCTGTTTTAACTCAAGACGTGAATGTTCCCCTTCCAAAATTAGATCAAGAATAGAAGTCTTTTTTGCTGATACTTTTTTATTTTCAAGTGCATTATCAATCGCATCCTTAATAATATCTGCATATATTTCTGGAGTTTCTACAGAAAGAATTTTCATTCCATCATTTTTTAAACCACTACTATTGTGAAGAATAAGACTTCCATAACCAAACAAAAACTCAAGCATCCCCCGTTTATACTCAACCGATGAAACATTTTTTAAAAGAATTGATTTTTCTTTTGTAAACAAAAAACCACTTCTATGAATAATCTCTTTTTCTTTAAGACGATATTCTTCGGCGTTCCAATTTAAAAAAGTAAGAAGAGTAACAAGTAATTGCGAAACTGAAGCTCCAAGTACTAAAAAAATATCGTACCGAAAAAAGCCTCCAAATGCTGAGGATTGATATAGCTCCTGATAATTTGCGAGATAAGAAATACTAAATAACACAATGCTAATCAACACCTCCACTTGAACAATTCGTGTTATAAGCACAAGAGGACTTTGCTTAATAATGACTGGAAATTTCATATTACTTTTGATCAAGCGCTAGCATGAGCACATGGTCAATAAATTCACCCATAGTAATACCTGCAGCCTTAAGTGATGCTGGAAGCAATGAATGCTCTGTCGTACCCGGAAGCGTATTCACTTCAAGTAGGTAGATTCCTCTTGTTGGGTGAATAATTGCGTCAATAATTGAATAATGGCGCAACTTAAAATGCTTATGGACCGCTAAAGCAAGTTGCTGAATCGCTTCTGTATCACCCACAGATAGCGGTGCAGGACAAATCGGAAATGTTGCAAAACCTTGTTTTTGCTTTGGCCCAACAGGAAACATTGAATACAATGTGTCACCGTCCGATCCTTCAATAACAGCACAAGAAACCTCCATTCCAGGAATATATTCTTCAATTAACACAGATCCTCCACGTTTGAATACAGATTCGATTCCTTCACGAAACGTATTGAAATCTCTAGCGATAGTAACAGCGATCGAAGACCCCCCAGATAAAGGCTTAATAACCGAAGGTTGTGGAAACGTATGAAATAATTCAATAAGTGAAGTAAAAGAATTATGGTGTGGATGAATTACAGTAAACTCTGGAGTTTTTAGTCCATGATATTGAAACAATGCTTTTGAGACATTTTTATTCATTCCAAGTGCGGATGAGAAAGATCGAGACCCTGTAAACGGGACATTATATGTTTGAAGAAGTTGTTGAACTTTCCCATCTTCACCATAACTTCCATGCAAAGCGTTCCATACAACATCCACATGAGGAAGAATTTTTTCTGGCGCACGAGAAAATCCATTTACATGCCAATCACCATCGCGAGAGATAAAAATATCAATAGGTAAATACGACTCAGAGAGATGCTTCAGAACCTCGGCACCACTTTGGAGGGAAATATCATACTCTGGAGATGGTCCACCACGTAAAACACCAACGCGGATTTTTTCTTTCTCAATTGAAGCCATATAAGCATTATATAGGGCTATCCTCGAAGCTCAAAATATAATAAAAGAGGCCCGCTGCATTGCAGGGGCCTCACTGTGGTGGTGGATTCCTCTGAATCCAACCAAGCGTGACGATCCGGGCGCCACTCAAGGAAGGTTTAATTCAGTGAAAACTGAACCCACCACCAACATGTGACGCACAAACCGACACTCTCACACGAACATCATAACCGAATATACATTCTATGTCAATACTCGTACATACTTAACATTTACTTATACAGCTTACTTCTCATTACCCTATGATATGCAATAGCGAATCGATGTGCCTCACTATTTGCGAGTAATATCTCTCGTGACCATGTATTCACCGTTACTTTTTTCCCAATAAAATCTTTTGGTTTATGCTTCTCGTCTTTAACGACTGATACTATTTCAATATCAAATCCCTTTTCAGAAAGTACTGCTTTTGCAACATTTACCTGTGCTTCTCCCCCATCAATTACAATAAGATCCGGTAACCTCCAAGATAAGTGACCAAGTCGTCGACGAAGTACTTCAGATAAATTCTTTGTGTCATCAATAGTAATACCTTTTTCATCACCTTGAATTTTAAATTTTCGATATTCTTTTTTTTCAATTTCCCCACCTTCAATAACAACCATAACACCCACCGTTGATGTTCCTGAAATATGGGCAATATCATATGCTTCAATACGAAATGGCAATCCCTTCTGATGTGCCATTTCAGGCGTAAGCTCTGCCTTAATCAACGATACATCCCGAATATGATTAAGAGAAAATAATGTACGCTTTATTTTTTCAGCACTTTCAAATTCTTTTTCTCTAGCACAAAGTTTCATATCTTTTTCAAGATTCTTTTTAACTTGTTCTATCTTTCCAGAAAAGAACAACTCAATATTTTTAATAGTTTTCTCATACTGCTTTACAGTAACTTCACCAGTACATACACCAGGACATAATCCAATCTGTCTGTTAAAACATGGCCTTGGAATATTATTTTGAGTTTTTGTTTTTGATTTATCTGCAACGTTAAATGGGACACATTTGTCGCGAAATGGAAATATTTTTCTTACAATTTTAAGTGCTTCTCGTAGCTGTTCTCCGTGTGGAAATGGCCCCGCAATAAATCGAGCCTGATAGTCACTACTAACTCCCATCGATAGTTCTCTTCCACGTTTAATGATCACCCTTGGAAACTCTTCATCAGTAATAACAACAAAATTATAACTTCGATTGTCCTTTTCTTTTGTATTATAAACTGGTTGATGTGTTTTAATGGTATGAGCTTCTAAAATTAAAGCCTCAAGCACTGAATGTGTTTTAACATAATCTATATTAGTTGCTTCCTCGATCATCTTTACGAGAAAGGGTCCCCTTGTATCAATAAGATCACGAGAAAAGTAACTTCGAACTCTATCTCGAAGTGATGTTGCCTTACCAACATAGAGAATGTCTTTTCCTTTTTTGAAAAAATATATCCCTGGTTCGTCAGGTAATGTATAGGTATTAAAATCTTTACGGTTCATACTTGGTTTGACCTAAACTCTGAATATCATACAAGAGAAAACCTGCTTTGCACGCATGCAAAACAGGTTTTATCCTCAAGAGGGGATGTTTACTATTTTCGCAGAAACAACGCGAAACGAAGTGCAGAAGCCATCATCTTGCGGTACCGCCGAAAACTCATTGGCGATACAACATAGTGACTGGCATGGTACGGTGCCGCTCTACGCAGACGAATCAAAACCATACTCATCCTCCCGGAAGGTAACATGGAACAGAACTAAACGAAGTTTATTATACCCCATTCTAAAATATAAATCAATGCTTCTTGAGTACTCGTTTTAAATACTTACCTGTATGAGATTTTGCAACATTTGCGACATATTCTGGAGTTCCTGCTGCAACAAGACTTCCACCACCTGACCCGCCCTCTGGCCCAATATCAATAATGTAATCTGCACTCTTAAT
Organism: uncultured Candidatus Saccharibacteria bacterium; assembly: GCA_964646785.1. Taxonomy (GTDB): domain Bacteria; phylum Patescibacteriota; class Minisyncoccia; order Phycocordibacterales; family Zambryskibacteraceae; genus JBGTNQ01. Next base: position 13,648 of record CAZYGU010000017.1, read on the forward strand.
GAAATCCATACTATGTTCAATAACAACAACAGTATTTCCTTTCTCGACAAGCTTTTGAAGAATTTCAATAAGCTTCTTAACATCATCATAATGAAGCCCGATGGTTGGTTCATCGAGAAGATATATTGTCTTTTGTGTATGTGGACGATACAACTCTGATGAAATTTTTACTCGTTGCGCTTCCCCACCAGAAAGTGTTGTTGCAGATTGACCCAGTTCTAGGTATCCAAGACCTACATCATTCATGGTTTTTAACCGATCATAAATGGCTGGTATTTCCACAAAGAAATCGAGTGCTTCTTCTACAGTCATTTTTAAAACATCGTAAATGCTTTTCTTTTTATACTTCACTTCAAGCGTTTCTTTGGTAAATCTTTTACCATTACATACATCACAGGGTACATACACAGTAGGAAGAAAATGCATCTCAACTTCTATAACACCATTACCTTGGCAAGTTTCGCAGCGCCCCCCTTTCACATTGAATGAAAATCGATTTGCCTTCCAACCACGAACACGTGCTTCAGGACTTTCGGCGAACAGCTCACGAATAAACGTAAACGCACCTGTATACGTAGCTGGATTTGAACGTGGTGTTCTCCCAATAGCGGACTGATCGATCAAGATAGATCGCCCCAAATATTCACTTCCTGTAAAAGATTTTACGTTGTAAATTTCTGCAGATCGATATCGTCTGTCAAATCGAGCTTGAAGATTTTTATACAAAAGTTCATACACAAATGAAGATTTTCCTGACCCAGATACACCAGTTACAGCAGTTAATCGACCAAGTGGAATATCAACATTAAGATTTTTAATATTAAAAATATTTCCACCTCTAATAGAAATTTTTCCTTTTTCCTCAGTTCTTCTTACAGCGGGGACTTCGACGGATTCTTCGCCACGCAAGTATGCAAGTGTTCGCGAACCAGAATCATTTTTCTTTGCGAGTAATAACTTACTCAAATAATCAGACACAACAACCTCACCACCGTGCACCCCTGCACCGGGACCAATATCGATAATGTAATCAGACGCAAAAATAGTATCTTCATCATGCTCAACAACAATAATTGTGTTTCCAAGATCCCTCAAGTTAAGTAGGGTTTGAATCAAACGGTCATTATCACGAGAATGGAGGCCAATAGTCGGCTCATCAAGCACATAGAGAGCTCCCACAAGACCGCTACCAAGCTGACTAGCGAGACGAATACGCTGTGCTTCACCACCCGAGAGAGTATGCGCTCGTCTATCAAGTGATAAATACTCAATCCCAACATTAATCATGAACTCAAGTCGTGACTCAATCTCCTTTAGTACAACCTTTGAAATATTTTTTTCACGAGCAGTGAGCTTTGCTTTTTTAAAGAACTCATCTGAGTCTTTGATTGACATACTTGTGATATCAACAATATTTTTTCCAGCAACAAGCACATGAAGAGCTTCAGGTCGAAGTCGTGCACCTTTGCATACAGGACAAAGTTCATCACCAAAAAAATGTCTGGTTCCAAGACCGTTACATGTTGGGCATGCTCCGTATGGTGAGTTAAATGAAAACAGACGTGGTTCAACTTCTGGATATGAGTATCCATCATTTGGACATGATAGCTTTGACGACATAACAAACTCATTTTCTGTGTTTGCTTTATTGTTACTTTTTTCTTCGACGGTATTACCTTTTTGTTTAATATCTCTGAAAATAATTTTTACGAGGCCTTCTGATTCCTCGAGTGCTTTTTCCAGTGATTCAGAGAGTCTCTCTTCGGCAGACTTTGCATCATCAGTAAAATCATGAATATTGATTTGATCAACTAACACATCAATATCATGTCTTTTTGTTTTTGAAAGAATAATCTGATCACGAAGTTTTTTCCGAACACCATCAACAAGCACTTCTGAGTACCCTTTCCCTAGTAGATCATATAGTAATTGGTAATACTCACCTTTCCTTCCCCTTACAACTGGTGCAAAAATCTCGGTATAAATTGGAAATGTAAGATTCGTTTTAACTTTTGCTAAATTAGATAGCTTTGTTTGAATTTTTTCAAGAATAACATTCTTGATTTCTTCGTTAGAAAGACGTTTTATTTCTTCACCGCAAATGAGGCAGTGTGGATGCCCAATACGTGCATAGAGAATGCGAAGATAATCATATATCTCAGTAATTGTTGCTACAGTAGAACGAGGGTTATTTGATCGAGATTTTTGATCAATTGAAATTGCAGGTGAAAGTCCAATAATTTCATCAACATCTGGCTTTTGCATCTGACGAAGAAATTGCCGTGCATATGACGAAAGTGATTCTACATATCGTCTCTGACCTTCAGCAAAAATAGTATCAAAAGCAAGTGATGACTTTCCTGATCCTGATAAACCAGTAAATACCACCATCTTGTTTCGTGGCATTTCCACAGTAATATTTTTTAAGTTATGAGTACGAGCACCCTTAACAATAATCTTTTCATCTTGTTTTTGATTCTGTTTGTGTTCTTTCATTTGATATATATGCAGAAACGTCCCCAGAGTCTGCTCTAGGGTTTCATACAAAGCTCATTCTAGCATGGTTTAAAACTTTCACCAGTAAGTGAAATTGACTTTTTGTATATTTCGTGCTAAAAATTTTCAAGAAAATCCACCCTTTGAGAGGAGTCTCATGCGGCCAAACAGTATCGATGAAGGTATGCGTAACGGCATTGTTACCGAAACGCTACTCGACATCTACAAGCACAAAGATAAAATCGATGAAGAACGTGTCACACTGAAATGGGTGGAGCCATTCATTTTTGTGTGCATCGTCCTGATTGTGACAGCAATTGCTTTGTCAGCAAAGCAAGAAATTGTCCTCTCAAGCATCATGCTCATTGTTGTTTGTTTTCAGTGGGTTCGAAGTACACCCCTCCTTGATGTATCAGAAACAGGGAAATTTTTGACTCGCTGTGTAGAACTTTCCCTACTTCTGAGTGGCCCTGACTTTGTCATTAAAGATGCTGAGAAATCAGATCTTGATGACGCAGTGCTTCAGTTTCTAGAAGAACAAGCAGAAACTTTGGAGAGACGGCGTCTTGAGCAAAGTAGCGAAGAAGAAATAGAATACATGGAAGAATCATTTCGAAATTTGCGAAACTTATTTGCAAATTTCGATTTCAGTTCTTTCTATTCTGCTGATACGTATCTCCATCGAGCAAGAAAGCAGTTGAAGCCTACATCGATTCAAGATATCCATCGCAGGCGAACAAAGGGGAAAATGAGACTCATTTAGACTATTGCACCCATTCCAGATTTTGGAATGGGTGTTTTGTTATTAGAATTGAAAGGAGAACCTTAATAACAATTCAAGCTAATCAGAAGTTTCAGCTTTTAAACGAGCCTCCATTTCTGCAATTTCATCGCGTAGTATTGCTGCAGTTTCAAAATCAAGAATCTTTACTGCTGCATTCATTTGAATTTCCTTTTTACGGATTAATTTTCGAGGGTTTTTCTTAAACGCTTCTTCCTCGATCGCAAGCTCACTTGCAACCGTTTTCTTATGTTCTCTATTTAGCCCGTCAGTGATATCCTTAATTTGTTTAATAATAGTTTTTGGAGTGATACCGTGTTTTTTATTGTATGCAAGCTGAATCGTTCTTCTTCGATTTGTCTCATTCATTGCTCTCTCCATCGAACCGGTCACATTATCTGCATATAACGTTACTCGTCCTTCAACGTTTCGAGCTGCGCGGCCAATAATCTGTATCAGAGAAGTCTCAGATCGAAGAAATCCCTCCTTATCAGCATCGAGAATACCGATAAATTTTACCTCAGGTAAATCAAGTCCTTCTCGAAGAAGGTTTACTCCTACCAAGCAGTCGAATTCCCCTTTTCGAAAAGCAGTCAAAATCTCAATACGTTCCATTGTTTTAATGTCACTGTGGACATACTGAGACTTAATCTTTTTTTCCTTTAAATACTCAGCTAAATCTTCTGCCATCTTCTTAGTTAAAGTTGTTGCAATAACACGACCTCCAGTTTTAATAACTTTTTGTGTTTCTGTAATAAAATCCTTGATCTGCCCAGGATAATTTCCTTTTTCGCTCACAGGTTTTACTGTAATTTCAGGATCAATGAGACCAGTTGGTCGAATAACCTGCTCCACGATTTGCTCACTGTGTTCAGCTTCGTATTTACTTGGTGTTGCAGATGTAAAAATTACCTGACCGACACGTTTTTCAAATTCATTAAATTGAAGTGGACGATTATCTCGTGCACTAGGAAGACGAAAACCGTGCTCAATCAATGTATTCTTTCGCGATTGATCTCCAGCGTACATAGCGCCAATCTGAGGCACAGTAACATGGGATTCATCAATAATTGTTAGAAAATCAGGAGTTCCATCTGCTGTATGTGGAAAATACGAAAGAAGCGTTTCAGGTGCCTCACCAGGAAGCTTTCCAGCAAAATGTCGGGAATAGTTTTCGATACCTGAGCAGTATCCAATTTCCTTAATCATAGCAAGGTCATATGTCGTACGACGTTTGAGACGCTCAGCTTCAAGAAGTTTTTTTTCTTCATCAAACTCCTTTAGTCGCTCATCAAGTTCATGTTTAATATCTTTTGCGGCTCGTTCAATTTCACTTTTTTCTGTAATAAAGTGTTTTGCTGGGAACAAGAAAAACACAGAGACATCTTGTAGTACTGTTCGTGAGACTGCATCAATTTTTTGAATAGAACGTATTTCATTCGCGTCAACTTCGAGCCTATACACCACTCGTTCAGAAACCGGCATAATTTCAATTGCATTTCCTAAAGCCCTAAATGTTCCAGGAGTAAGGTCAGCGTTTGTTCGCTCGAAATGAATAGCAATAAGCTTCCGAAGGAATTCAGATCGTGACAATGCATCACCTTTTGCGATTTTAAGGTTTACTTTCTCGTATTCAATAGGACTTCCTAAACCATAAATACACGAAACAGAAGCCACAATAATGACATCCCTTCGTGTAAGCAGCGCCTGAGTTGATGCGTGTCTTAATCGATCAATTTCTTCATTGATTTGTGCATCCTTCTCGATATATGTATCAGTAACCGGCATATAAGCTTCTGGCTGATAGTAATCATAGTAAGAAACGAAATAATGCACCTCGTTTTCTGGGAAAAATTCTTTGTACTCTTGTGCTAATTGTGCTGCAAGCGTTTTATTGTGAGCAATAACTAATGTTGGTTTTTGCATCTGCGCGATAACATTCGCTGCAGTAAATGTCTTTCCTGATCCAGTCACACCCAAAAGGGTCTGGAATCCCATTCCTTCTTTCAGTCCAGCCACGAGCTCTTTAATCGCCTTTGGCTGATCCCCCGCTGGCTCATATTCACTTTTGAGGATAAATTTCTGAGGACCTTTCATAGATATGTAGTATAGCGATTCACAGCAAAAACAAAACCCCACTCTTATGAGTGGGGTTTTGAAAAAGTTTTATACTTCTTCATCTCCTTGGTTTT
>CAZYGU010000018.1:0-16246 GCA_964646785.1 uncultured Candidatus Saccharibacteria bacterium
CCGCAGGTTTCTCTTCTTTTGGCTCATCTGCAATCGCTACCTCTGTTGTAAGAAGTATTGCAGCAGCTGACACCGCATTTTGCAGTGCACTGCGAGTAACTTTTACTGGATCAATAATTCCATCTTTAAACATATCAACAACAAACTCATTTGTTGATGCATTATATCCAAAATGTGCACCACCCTTCCCCACCGCTTCAACAATCACTGATCCATCATCTCTTCCTGCATTAATAGCGATCTGACGAAGGGGAAAACGAAGAGAATCAACGACAGCACCATATCCTGCATCAAACTCGTCGCGAGGTGACGTATCCTTCGCTTTCATGGCCGTATGTTTTGTCGCAAGCTTTTGTGCCACCTTCACTAATGCAGTACCTCCTCCTGCAACAATCCCCTCCTCAATTGCAGCTTTTGTGGCATTCACAGCATCTTCAATTTTTAATTTCAAATACTTCATTTCAGTTTCAGTAGCAGCACCCACTTTAATGACAGCTACTCCACCAGAGAGTTTTGCAATTCGTTCATCGATTTTTTCAAGATCAAACTTTGATTTTGTTTGTTCTCGCTGAGCCTTGAGTTGTGCGATGCGAGCATCAACGTCAGATTTCTTTCCTTTTCCACCAACAACAATTGTTGAATCTTTTGTAGAGACAATCTTTGATGCTCTGCCAAGAACAGAAAGATCAGCTCCTTCAAGTTTTACACCAAGTTCTTCAGAAATAACTTCCCCACCAAGGAGTGTTGCGATATCAGTGAGCATCTCTTTCTTTCGATCACCATACCCAGGTGCTTTGACCGCAAGAACATTGAATCCACCTCGTAGTTTATTAACAACAAATGTCGTAAGTGCTTCACCATCAACATCATCTGCAATAATCACCAATTCTTTTTTTCCTGTTTGTGCAATTTTTTCAAGTAACGGGAGAATCTCTTTAATAGTTGAGATTTTTTTGTCAGTAATAAGGACAGGGACGTCGCGATACTCTGCTTCCATGCGTTCAGTATTTGTAATCATGTAGTGCGATACATATCCCTTATCAAACTGCATTCCTTTCACCACATCACTTTCAATACCAAATGACTGTGATTCCTCAACAGTCACAACACCATCTTTTCCAACCTTTTTAATCGTGTCCCCAATAATCGAGCCAATTTGTTCTGATTCCGCAGAAATTGTAGCTACCTGACGGATTTCGGCATCAGTCTTAATCGGCTTTGAAATTGAACGAAGTTCATTAATTGCATCTTCAAGTGCCTTCTCCATTCCAAGACGAATTGCCATTGGGTTTCCTCCCATCGTTGTCTTTTTGAACCCCTCACGGATGAGCGCTTGCGCAAGCACAACAGAAGTTGTTGTACCATCTCCTGCAACATCGTTCGTTTTTGTTGCAACTTCTTTTACAATCTCGGCACCCATATTTTCAAACTTATCTTTGAGTGATATTTCTTTTGCAATCGTAACCCCATCATTCGTTATTGTTGGGCTTCCGTATCCCTTATCGAGTACCACATTTCTTCCACGTGGACCAAGAGTGATGCGTACTGCATCTGCAACAACATCAACTCCCTTCTTCAAAGACTTTCGTGCATCCTCACTAAACAAAAGAATTTTAGACATAGTGTATAAATTGTTATTTTTAGTTCTCAGTAGTTAGTAAAGTACAATCCTCATTCTTAATTCCCTTTCACAACAGCAGAGATTTCTCCTTCACGAACAATAAAATATTCTTCTCCATCAAATATAATTTGATCTCCCCATTGAAAAAGTACTTCATCACCGACTGAAACACACACTGGAATTCGATTTCCATCTTCAAACCGTCCTTCTCCAACAGCAACAACGGTTCCTCGCTTTGAACCTTTATCTTCTTTTACAGTGTCGGGAATATAAATACCAGATTCAGTTTTCTTTCCTTCAGAACCTTTTATTTCTTTCAAAATTACCTTATCCCCGAGAGGTATAAGCTTGAAAGACGCTGATTTTTTCTTTGGTGTATTTTTCATATATCAAGCAATTTATATATACCTATTAATAAGTGTCACTCATTGTATAGATAGAACTGAAGAATTCAAGTACAAGAAAAAGCGCCGACATCTTTCGATGTCGGCGCTCGTTGTGACTCACGTGATCAGGCGGCGGCCTGCTGATGGCGGGACTTCCCGCTCTTCTGCTTCTTCGCCTTCTTCTCACCGTTCCCATCGGTCGACTGACGCTTCTCACCCTTGCCCACGTACTTGCGGGGCTTGGTGCGGCGCTTGGCCGGAGCAGCGGTCAGGACTTCCTTGACCCGCTGGGCGACCGATCGGGCATTCTCAGCTGCCGAGATCTCGCGCTGAGCGAGACCCTCGATCCATGAGACGAAGGATTCCATCGCGCCATAGGCCTTGATGGCCAGGTCAGCGGTGATGTTCTCGCGCGTGATGTTCTCGCGAAAGAGCCGAAGCTCGTTCGCGAAGCGCAGCTTGCGCTCGGCGTAGATCTCCGTCCCCTCGATCGCACTGAAGCGACCGATGAACGAAGTGACCGAACCACGAACGAAGGTGATGACCTCAGCGGAGAGATCGTTGTTCACCTGGTTGAGGACACGAACCGCGTACTGAATGCGCTCGGCGTTCGATCCCCAGTTCTCCTGGTTCATGTTCATCGAGTTGATCAGCGCGTCGTTCATCTTGGACAGCCCACCCACCGTTTCGGTGAGCTCGGCCGACATGACGAACGCAGCGAGCTTCGTGCCGACGACTTCCGTGAGGAAGGTGCGCAGGGTCTCGAACCGGTTGGTGAAGATGTCCACCAAGTCCTCGTTGAGGTAAGCCTTGAAAGCAGTCATGGTCTTCTACTCCTGGCCGTTGGCCATCAAAAAAGATAAGGTTGTGAATCTTGTTACAGTACGATACTTCTGGTATATATAATAGCATATTAAATATATTTGTCAAGCATTTTATTGACAATATCCTCTAAGTATTGCAAAAGCTATATTTAGAGCCATTTTTAGCCTTAAGGTAAGCCATCGATAGGATTAGGTAACTGAAAAGCTTCATTCTAACTTGCTAAATGACCTACATTCGCTATACTTTTAAACCAATGAGTATTCACACGATTCTCCCCTATGTCCAGATCGTACTTGCCCTCCTCTTAATTGGAGGTGTACTTTTGCAACGATCTGAAGCTGGACTTGGTGGCGCTTTCGGCGGTGATTCCTTCAGTTCTGGAGCCTATTCGCGAAGAGGTGCTGAAAAAATCCTTTTTCGACTTACCATCACCATTGCAATTCTTTTCGCGTTGTCAGCATTCATTTCACTCATTGTTTAAGTAAGTACTCCGCATATAACTTCACCATAATATCCATTGAGATAGCTTCTCTTGTATGTTGTGCATTAATTAATTTATTCGCATTCTATTGTGAAAGACTTATCATCCGTGTTTTTTAAAAAGAGAAACATTCCCGGATCTGAACTCTCTCAAAGAGCTATCCGTTCTTTTTCGACGACAGAGAAAACACTCTTTTATATATGTACGTGCCTGTTTGTTGGTTCAGGAATATTCATGCTTTGGAAAGTAAATACTTCCTTCATGGTGAAAGTTCCCGCTCATGGTGGAGAATTGACTGAAGGTATCATTGGATCACCGCGGTTTATTAATCCCCTTCTTGCAATCGGCGATGCTGATAAAGATCTTTCTACTCTTATTTACTCAGGGCTCATGAGAGCAACTCCAGAAGGATTAATCCCTGATCTTGCAGAAAGCTATACCATTAGCGAAGACGGGCTCACGTATGACTTCATTCTTCGCGAAGATGCAATGTTTCAAGATGGTGAAAAAGTAACAAGTGATGATATTGAATTCACAATCACAAAAGCTCTCGATCCTGCACTGAAAAGTCCTAAGCGCGGAAACTGGGATGGTATTACTGTACAAAAAGTTAGCGACCGAGAAATTCGTTTTATATTGAAACAGCCATATGGTCCGTTTCTCGAAAATACCGTGCTTGGTATTTTACCAAAACACATCTGGAAAGATGCGACAGCAGACCAATTCTCTTTTAGTGAATACAACATCAACCCTATCGGATCAGGACCATACAAAGTAAAAAGTGTTGATCGAAATTCTTCTGGAGTACCAACAAAGTACACACTCAAGAGTTTTTCAAAATTTACTCTTGGAGAACCATACATCAAAACTCTTTCCATACAATTTTATTCAAGCGAAGAAGCTCTCCGTGAAGCATTTACTAAAGGAGACATCGAAAGTGCCTACGGATTCAGTGCGCAGTCAATTCATGAACTAGCGACAAATGAAATTCGTATTGAAGAATCAGTTCTTCCGCGTGTCTTTGGAGTATTTTTAAATCAAAACCAAGCAACAGTATTTGCTCACAAAGAAGTTCGTGAGGCTCTCAATGCTTCTATCGATCGAAACTCGATTGTTGCAAATGTATTGTTTGGATACGGTACTTCAATTAATAATCCAATTCCCCCAAAAGATTCCGTTTCAATTCCTGACACTCGTACTGAAGACGAGCGTTTACAAGAAGCAAGCACAATTCTCAGCAAAGCCGGTTGGACGAAAAATACAGAAAGCGGCATCTGGGAATTAGTGGATAAGAAAACAAAGAAAGTCACTTCAACATTATCCTTCTCCCTTTCAACTGGTGACGCAACAGAACTTAAGGCCGCAGCGGAAGAAATACAAGGTGATTGGGAAAAACTTGGAGCAAAGATAAATCTTCAAATATTTGAAACTGGCGATTTAAACCAAAACATTATCCGCCCAAGAAAATATGACGCTCTCCTATTTGGAGAAATCGTCGGACGAGATCTCGATCTCTACCCATTCTGGCACTCATCACAAAGAAACGACCCCGGACTCAACATTGCTCTTTACGTAAACAGCTCAGCAGACAAACTCCTCGAAGAGGCTCGGGCGACATCAGACTTCACTCGTCGTGACACACTCTATACATCGTTCGCAGCAGAGGTTGCAAAAGATGTTCCTGTTATCTTCACCTACTCACCAAGTTTCCTCTATATATTAAAACCCACCGTGGAAGGTTTCTCGTTAGGACTCATTACAAACCCATCAGAGAGATTCGGAAATATATATAAATGGTATATAGAAACTGATAACGTATGGAGCATTTTTACTCAATAACAATTAATTAATTCACAACCGTCATGAACCCAGAAAGCAACACAGAAAAGAAAATACCAGCAACTCCTACCAGTGGAACTGCACACAGAACTCGCCCACCACAAAGACGAAGTGGTGGTGGCATGCGCCGAGGCAATTTTAGTCGACCAAGAAGTGGAAGCCGTGGTGGATTTAGATCGGGTGGTGATACTCGTGACAGCAAAAAACCTGCTGACATTGTTCCACCAATTGCGCCAGGTATCATTCGTATTATTCCCCTTGGTGGAGTGGAAGAGGTAGGAAAAAACATGACCGCAATTGAATATGGTGACAACATCATTGTTATTGACTGTGGTTTTCAGTTCCGTGAAGAAGCAACCCCAGGTATCGACTATATTCTTCCAAACCCAAAATATCTTGAAGAACGAAAAGGTAAAATTAAAGCTGTATTCATTACTCATGGGCACCTTGATCACATTGGAGCTATTCCTTACATCATGAATCGAATTGGTAACCCACCACTCTATACAGCACAATTTGGTGCAATGATGATCCAAAAGCGCCAAGAAGAATTTCCTCAGGTTCCAAAACTTGATCTCAGAATTCTTGACGCAAACCAACGAGTAACGATTGCTCCTGATTTTAAAATTGCTACCTTCCCTATTTCACACACAATCCCAGATTCAATCGGACTTATTGTGGAAACACCCTTTGGAAATATTGTATTTATCGAAGATGTACGCGTAGACAACATTAAAGGTGTACCAACTGAAGAAGAGTTCGAACAGTACAAGCGCTTCAAAGATATGAATGTGTTGTTGTTAACAATGGATTCTACGTCCATTGAAAAACCAGGGTTCTCACTTTCTGAACAAACGGTTATCAAGAACATCGAAGAGATTATCCGTCTTACGAAATCTCGACTTATCATTGCAACATTCGCTTCTCAGGTTGAGCGTTTGATTGCCATGATTGAAATTTGCAGAAGACTCAATAAAAAGGTGGTGTTCGAAGGTCGTAGTATGAAAACAAACCTCGAAATCATTAAAAAACTTGAGTTAGTAAACACTGACCAAGTAGTTATTCCACTTGAGGAAGTTGAGCAATATGCCCCTGATCGTATCGTTATGATTGTTACTGGTGCTCAAGGAGAAGAGTTTGCCGCACTGATGCGTATTGCAAATAAAACCCACAAATATATCCAACTCAGACAAACTGACACAGTTCTCTTGTCTTCTTCTATCATCCCTACAAACTACAACGCTGTTATTAATTTGAAAGACACACTCTATCGATCTGGAGCTAAAATTATTACCTATCTCGATTCAGATGTGCATGCATCAGGACATGGAAACCGAGACGAGCTTCGATGGATTCACAGTCAAATGAAATATCGTTTCTTTATGCCGCTTCACGGAAACCATTACATGCTTCGTCAACATGCAGAACTTGCGTATACAATGGGAGTTCCAAAAGAAAATGTTATTGTACCTGACAACGGATCTGTTATTGAGATTTATGATGAAGGTCAGAAAATTCGTGTTATTCCCCAGAAAGCAGTTTCCAGCGACATCATCGTTGATGGATTTGCAATCGGTGATGTACAAGAAGTTGTGATGCGAGATCGAAAAATGCTTGCTGAAGATGGATTTGTGGTTATTATCGCAAGCGTAAATACACAGACAGGAAAACTAAAAAAATCTCCTGATATTATTTCTCGTGGATTTGTGTACTTAAGAGAATCACAGGAGCTTCTCCAGCAGGCCCGCATGCTCATCAAGAGATCGATCGAAAAATCAACAGAAGGAATGAATCCAATCAACTTTGATTTTGTAAAATCTGATGTTACAGAAACAGTCGAAAGATTTCTTCTTCAGAAAACAGCAAAAAGACCTATTGTTATCCCCGTAGTATTAGGAGTATAGCGAAAAATCTTTACATCGAATATAAACAAAAAACCTCTCTCTTGGAGGTTTTTTGTTACTCGAGTATACCTATTAGTCAATTTGAAAGCTCTATGCTATAACCAAATAAGAACATCGTGATACGTAAGTGAATACCCACCCATACCGCGAGGTTATCATGTCTGACAGTGACAAAAAACAAGGTCGCATTGGAACAGTTGAGAAGTTCCGTGCCCTCGTAAACGTTGGGGATACAATTTGGTATATCCGATCAAAGAATCATGTTCCGATTGCAGTTGTGGGACCTCGGGTAGTAAAAAGTATGACTCCAGATGGAACACTTCTAAGAGTCATCCTTGTTGACCCTGATACTGGCGCTGAGTCAAGACACTACGACGCAGACCTTGTCGCTCGTACTCATGGAGTATTCTTTGACCCCGATGTTGCACAAAGTTATCTGTAGAACAAAAACAGAGCGTACGAAAATATTCGTACGCTCTGTATTGTTTTCCCCATAGAGGAGAAAGTGAATCATTAGGATATAATAATACTCTATGAATTTGAAACAATTGGTGCAAGATCACAAAACTCTTTTTGCTGTATTTGGGGGTAATATTCTTCTTTCATTACACTTCTATCTCGTTGTTTACATAAATTCATCACTTCTTAATCATTATTTTAGCGACGGACAACTAAGTACTCTTTATATTATTGGTTCAATAGCCAACCTCATTCTGTTATTTTTTGCGGCAAAATTAATGAAGAGGTTTGGGATGTACCATTTTCTCCTCTTCTCAGCCTTCATTGAAATGTTTGCTGTACTTGGACTCGCATTCATTCCTGGAATGTTTTGGGTTGGACTATTTTTTGTGATTCACCAAACAGTTGTCGTGATGGTGCTCTTAGGACTTGATGTATTTCTGGAAGCGATCACAATCGTAGAAGGCAAAACAGGGGGTATTCGAAGTCTTTATCTCACTGTAACAAACGCTATGCTTGTCATATCTCCTGCTATCGTTGGTCTCCTTGTTATTGGCGATCAATACGCGCCGGTGTATATCGTGTCAGCATTTCTCATGATTCCCCTTATTCTCTGTATCATTGGTGGTCTTCATAAAGTTGTTACTCCAGTACCTGATCATGTTGATCTCACTAACTCCTTCAAAGAAGTATGGGCAAACAAAAATATTCGTTCTGTATCAATTGGATATTTAATACTCCAGATCTTCTTTGCGTGGATGATTGTGTACACACCACTATACCTTCATGAGTATATTGGTTTTGATTGGCCAACACTGGGAGTGCTATTTACTATTATGTTGTTACCATTTGTTATATTTGAAATTCCGATTGAAAAATTAGCCGATGAACGATTTGGTGAGAAAGAATTTATGATTCTTGGATTCGCTATTATGACCCTCTGTACATTTCTTTTTCCACTTATTACCGAACCATCATTTATACTATGGGCGACAGTGCTATTTTTGTCCCGAGTTGGAGCAAGTTTCGTTGAAGTGACAACAGAAAGCTATTTCTTTAAACAGGTATCAGGAAAGGATGGAAACATTATTAGTCTTTTTCGTTCAGGTAGACCCCTTGGATACATTATTGCATCAGGTGCCATGAGTATCTTATTACTTACTCTCCCTTACAGACTCACATTCCTCGTGCTTGCAGCTATCGTGTTTATAGGTATTCCAATTTCACGCATGCTTTGCGATACAAAATAATATTGTTCATTGATAATAAAAAACCACCCCATATGGGGTGGTTTTTTATGTTGTGATTATTCCTGTTCTTCGTCGCTACTTGATTCCTTTTCCGTAGCTGCCTCTTCGTGCTCATTGTCCTCACAACCGCAAATAGTCATTGCCTGACCGTTTTTACCACAATAATCTGCATTACAAACTCCCGGAACATCTGAAACAGTCTGACAATCCCCTGTACATACATAATGACTCATACAGTAAAAAAATTATTACTAATAAGAAACTATTTTACTTTTGATGAAGCAACCTTCTTCCCTTTTGATCCACCCTTTTGAAGTTCTTTTTTAAAACTATTCCAATGCTTCTTCATATCTTTACCAAGAGCTTCAACTTCTGTGGTATCAATTGATTTAAGTTGTGAATATTTTTTTACAACAGTATCAACTACAGCATTATATCGTTCTTCATTTGCATCTTGAAGCGTCTCAAGCTTTTCAAGAACTTCTCCTTTGGCTTTAAGCATCCATCCTTTTACTTTTGCACGATTCTTTGGAGCTTGTTTACTCCCGTACAAAAAATATGTACTCGCAAGTGCAACGAGAGCTGTTGCACCAATAATAAGACCTAATTCCTTCTTTCCTTCTGCATTGTTTGCTTTCTGTTTTTGCATATACTATTTTCTTTTTTTCTTTTCTGTAAATAATGACGAAACAAAACGTGTGACAAAGCTACTGCCAAGACGAGCGTACGAATGAATCGAGCGTACATCTTCTACAATATCTTTACCCTCCTCCTTCACTACTTGCGAAAGCTCATTCGTATCACGCAATATTCTAATGAGATAGAAAAAAGCAATAAGAATAGCAATCGTTACAAGAATAACAGCCACGGTAGCGACAAAAAAGAATATATTTGCCTCATGCATATCTGTCATGTTCTCTAGTATACACTACGACACCTATTCTTTTCCAAATATAACCGGAATTCGAATCTCCTTATCACGGATAGCTTCTCCTGATGGGTTATCATTCTTCAAAACAAGTGTCCCTTTTTGAGTTGTTGGCTTTGAAAATATAAGTGTTGCTGTGAATGGAACAAAATTCTCTGTCATCCACTCACCCTTTGCCTCAGCGTGACCTGTACCAATCTGCATATTCTTTTCATCAAGTAATACCAGAGGAAATGATGCTTCAAAATACCACGTGCCCCTTGCTGTGCCAGTTATCATCAAAGGAGAAGAAACAAGACCACCTTCAGTTGGACTTGTCACAACAATATCATTAGCGCTTGCATTGAGATATGACACATAAGGATTGTTAACCTCCTGTATTACAACCTCTTTAGAATTAAATTTCCAAACACAAACCAGGGCAATTAAGATAATACTAATTACCAAAAAAGTTTTTTTCATAGATTAATCGCGAGCACGTACAAACCTCTCGAGTAGCACGTGATAAATAGAGCCAAGTGTAAGTAGAAAGAGAGCCGATTGAAGTAGTGATCCCACAATTCCTAGAGCACCAAGAATCATCACAACACATACACCTATCGCAATACTTTTCCAATGGATAGGAGCATGCTCTGTTTTTTGGATAACTTTAAATATATATCCCCCTAGGACAATCGGACTAAAGAGGTACGCAAGCACAAGAAACGCTACATAGAGCGAAACCCCAAGAACCATAAACGGGATACCCACGAATGTAAGAAGGACTAATACGATAATACAAGGGACGGCAATCGTAACAAGGAATCCTCGTAGCATACTTTTCCATGGATCATTAAGTGCTGTTCGAACAAAGGTACTCGATATTGCGCGAAATATTCCTTGAATTACTAATGCAGAAATAAGGAGAACAAAAAACTTAATAAAAATCCATGTCCCCCAAAGCGTTGGAAGTGCTCGTTCGATTCGAGAACGGGTTGCAACTTGAGTGAACGTTACCTCACCAAGAACTTGTGCATCAGGACTAATTTCTGCTTGATTTGAAGATGCATACAGGAATGCCCCTTTTAGAATCGCTTTTGGACCGACAGTTACACTATCTGCGGTAATATTAATATCTCCATCAATGACACCGTTTAAAACGAGTTGTCCTGTAACACCACGAATACCTCCTTTTACTTCACCTTCAATCACAGTTTGCCCTGATGCAATTAAAATATCACCAGAGATGACTGAGTTGGGCAGAATGGTAACATCACCAGATGCAATCGCAACATCTTCGCCCACTGTCCCTTGAATGGTTGTCCTTCCAGACACAATCCTAAGATCTTTTACAATGTCACCAATAACATCTACTGTTCCGCCAATGAGAAAAGCATCTTCCGAAATAGTGTTTCCGATAAACACATTTCCTCCAATAAGAAATGCATCCTGCATTGCATTTCCAACAATTGAAATAGTTCCCCCAGCAGCATACAAATCATCAAGAACAGTTACTCCCTTAAATACAGAGTACGCTTCTCCTGACCCAAATGTTGCAGCATGGCCATATACTGGAGAGAAAATAAGAAAAATAAATGCGAGACTTACATAGAGGTATTGTTTCATAGTATTAACGAGGCGATGTTACAGGCGGAGTAATAAACGTCACATTTGTTGGAGGAACAAAGAATTCACTTTCTACTACCCAAGATGAACAGTCGTAATCAAGTACCTGATTATAATCAACTCCTTGAGTTGGTTGTGTTGATGCTTGATTTGAAGCATTTTGAAGTGGGACCTTAAATCCCTGCGGTAATATCGATGACCATACAAATGAGCTTGTACCATCAGTAATCATATAAGCTTTAAATGTCTGACCAGACGATGAGATATCAAAATCCCCTCGAACTTTTCCATCAGCAATATACAACGTCCCTTTTGAAGTACTCATATCAGTACTTTGTGTGAAAGTACATTTCAATGGTTTATTTTTTGCAACCAAATCTTTCATAGAAGTCGCAAATACTTCCTGTTCCTTCTGGGATGTAGTTTTTACCTCAGAATCAGTTGGAGGTACCGAAGAACTATTCTTTCTTGAAGAAACTACTATGACTCCCGCAACGAGTACGATACCGACAATAACCGTGATGAGTATGTTTGGTTTCATGGTGTACATAATAAGAATAATAGAGCTATTCTATCACCTAAAGAAGCAAATATATCTCTCTTGACAAAATACAATTTATGAAGCCTTTTTTAAGCTCGCTTCGAGGCGTTTCAGTTGTGCACGTGCCTCATCTACCCTTCGTACATGCTGTAATCTTCTTTGGGTAATAGTCTCAATCTCCTTCGTGTGATTTGCAACTGCCTGTTGTGCCTTTTTAT
This sequence comes from uncultured Candidatus Saccharibacteria bacterium, assembly GCA_964646785.1. Classification (GTDB taxonomy): domain Bacteria; phylum Patescibacteriota; class Minisyncoccia; order Phycocordibacterales; family Zambryskibacteraceae; genus JBGTNQ01. Next base: position 12,058 of record CAZYGU010000018.1, read on the forward strand.
ATTCTTCAGTAGCTTTTTTAAATGTTTCTTCAGCTATACGTGTCTCGTTCTCAAGTTTTTTCTCCATTCGCTGAGCATCTTGTAACTCTCTCTTTGACTGCTCTAATTGGTGAGCATCCTTCTCTACCTCTTGTTCAAGAAGCTGTAGATCACTTTCTGACATATTACTCATGGTGAAATAAAAATTAGTTAGTAAATTTAGTAAATCTATTATACACCCAAATTTTAGACTATTCCCTGACCAGTGCTATACTGCCACTACATGAAAAAACCGACAAAAAAAGCAGATATGCTCGAGAAAAACCTCTATCCAATGAGGATAAACAAGTACCTTGCACTAAAAAAACACTCCACAAGACGCGGAGCGGATGAACTCATCACAAAAAAACAAGTGTTTCTGAATGGAAGACTCGCTGTACTAGGAGATAAAGTGACAGAAACTGACAGGGTTGAAGTAAGATTTCGAGGCAAACAAGTTCCTTACGTATATCTTGCATACAACAAACCAATAGGGATCGCTACTCATGCTTCACATCATAACGAGAAAGACATTAAACAAGTTGTTTCACTAAAAGATGTATTTCCTATTGGAAGACTCGATAAAGATTCTCATGGTCTCATTATTCTCACTAACGATGGGAGAATTACTGATGGTCTTCTAAACCCTAACTCTGTTCATGAAAAAGAATACATAGTAACAACAAAAGAAAAACTCCGAACAAGTTTCAAGAACAATATGGAACGTGGAGTAAAAATCGAGCGTGAAATGACAGCTCCCTGTAAAGTACAAATCCTTGGTGAAAATAAATTTTCTATTATTCTCACTGAAGGAAAAAAACACCAAATCAGACGTATGTGTGTTGCACTCTTTCAAGAAGTTTCCGATCTCAAACGTGTACGAATTATGAATATTCAACTAGGAAAACTTAAAGACGGTGAGTATCGATCAATAGAAGGCACTGAGCTCGCAAGCTTTCTACAATCACTTAATCTTGCATAGCTTTTAAAAGAAGAAGTTTTTCTGCTCTTGAAAGTTGTTTTAAGGCATACTCACGCTTGAGCGCTTCGCTTTTTGTTTGAAACGATTCTGAATGCACGAGAGTTACCGGACGTCTCACTTTTGTGTATCGTGCACCTGCCTTACTACTATTGTGCGCTGAAAGACGTTTTTGAATATCAGTTGTGTAGCCAGTATACAGAGTGTTGTCTGCACAAAGAAGAATGTAGACAAAATAATTCATTGAGTACTATTTTTCCAAATCAAGCACTTCATCAATACGAATTTGTGAGACAAATTCTGGGACGTGTGACACAAGAATCATTGCTCCTTCGTATTGGCTTAATGCTTCCGCAATAACAGGAAGATGACGGAAGTTTATATGGTTTGTTGGCTCATCAAGGATAAGGAGACCTGGGTGTTCGAGCACAAGCTGTGCAAACGCAACTAATCCTTTTTGTCCTTCTGAAAGACTCCCAATTTTTGTTTTAATTGCTTCAGAAGTGATGAGGAAGCCAGCGGCGATACTTCGTACAAACTGCTCATCATGTTTCCCGTGCGCCTTCATGAGTGATTCGTATACAGTCATATCAAAATCGAGTGTAGAAAAATCTTGTCGATAATATCCCACTTTTATACCAGAGGTGATTACACTTCCCTTCGCCTTACCAGTTGCAATAGACTCGAGAAGAGTACTCTTTCCAATACCATTCGGACCCTTCAGAAGTAAGTGGTGCCCTCGTCGTAAAGTAATATTTGCTTTTCTATTCACTGGTTTATGATTTTTTCCGAGCGTGCTATAGGAGGTAATCGAAATAACATCTCCAACAAGTCCGTCTTGCATAGGAATAGTGAATGCTCGAATAGTTTTGTCCTCTCGCCGTACATCAACCTTTTCTTCCTCTAATTCTTCCGCTTTATCACGCATTCTTCGTGCAACAAGTCGCATTTGTCCTCCTTTATTTGCGAAGAAGTTTGCCTTGTCTTTATTCTCTTGAATCTCTTTTGCAAGTTGAGCATTCTTTCTATTTTCTTTTTCAATTCGAGCAGATATTTCTTTCACTACATCAAAATAATTTCCTGAGTATTGCTCAATAACTCGAGTATGCACATCAAGATAGAGCACGCTATCAGTAAATGCATTTAAGAAATCAGCATCATGAGAAATAACCATGACTGTCTTTTTGTAATTAACAAGAAATGAAGTGAGGTGTTCAATTCCCGCCTTATCGAGATTATTTGTTGGCTCATCAAGAAGGAGTAAATCTGGATCTTGGATCAATGCTGAAGCGAGAAGAAGTCGCGCCTGCTGACCACCGGAAAATGACTTCACAATTCGATCATGCATCTTTTCATGACCTTTGAGATTTACCACTTCGAGTACGTCGTCAATACGAGGATCAATATCGTATATTTTCTCTTTAAATCGTTTAAGGAAAAATTCTCTTACTGTTAGCTCAAGTTCTTCACGAGGAATAACCTGTCGAGAAAGAGCGATCGTTATTCCATTCATAATATGGATATTCCCCGACTCAGGTTTAAGTGACTTTGTAATAAGCTCAAAAAGAGTACTTTTTCCAGCACCATTCTGACCCATAATAGTACATTTAGTTCCTCTTCTTACAGAAAAATTCACCTCATGCAAAATAGGCTTGTGTTGTCCGTATTCAAACGAAACTTCTTCAAAGGAAAGGATGCTATCTGCTTTTGCCATAGGAGAACACTCTACCATTATCATGACAATAGTCCACTCAAAGAAAAATCACTCTCCTGTTACAGAGAGTGATTTTTCTTTGTGATATTACGCTCGTGCTACGTTTGTAGCAGCTGGGCCTTTTTCAGTATCGATAACTTCGAAAGAGACTGTGTCTCCAACCTTAAGTTCATCGAAAGTAACACCACTAAGCTCCTTAGAGTGGAAGAAAAGATCCTTTGCTTCGCCTTCGCGAGAAATGAATCCAAATCCCTGCTCCTTAAGAGTTTTGATTGTTCCTGTCATGTGATTGATTGTGATTGATATGTCGTCTGCTCTGATGAGAAACTCGACTTTGTTTCTAGTCCTAACACTTTATAATTATATCGTATAATTATAAAAAAAGCAAGAGGTAGCTTATAATACCTATATCTGAAGCCCCAACGTAGCTAAAGCGAGCCTAATTTGAATCCCCTTTAATCATCTTAATCGCCTCCCCTACTGTTGTCATGAATTGTGCAGGGAAAATGATAGTTGAATTTTTCTCAACACTAATTTCGGCCATCGTTTGAAGTGTTCTAAGCTGAAGTGCAACAGGATGCTTGCTGATAATATCTGCAGCTTCACCGAGTTTTACTGCCGCTTGGAATTCTCCTTCAGCTGCAACAATTTTTGCTCGTCGCTCTCGCTCCGCTTCTGCCTCTTTTGCCATTGCTCTCTGCATATTTTCTGGCAAGAAAATATCTTTAATTTCAACTGCAGTCACTTGTGCGCCCCATGGTTCTGTATGTGCATCAATAACATCCTTGATTTGTGCATTAATATCCGATGTCTGTGAGAGTAGTTGATCGAGAGTGAATTGACCTACAACATTTCGCACTGTTGTTTGACTAATTTGATTCACGGCACTATATACATCCTCAATAGCAATAACTGATTTTATTGGATCAATGACATGGTAATATGCCACAGCTGCAATATCGATAGACACATTGTCCTTTGTGATAATTTTCTGAGATGGGATATTCATTGTGATAGTACGAAGTGTCACTTTCGTCATCATCTCAAAAATTGGAATAAGAATAATAAGTCCTGGACCACGAACACCTGTACATTTTCCAAGAAAAAAGATAACTCCACGGTCGTATTCCTTCACAACTCGAAGTGACAATGCGAGTAACACAAGAAGTATAGCGATAATAATATACATAGTGGTTATATAAGTAGTAATCTACGTGGCTATGGTATCACTTTTCTACCCTAGTACAAGTAAATGGAAGCCACCAAGACAGTCCCAAAAATTAGTCTATAATGAGGAATATGACACCTGAATCCAGCCCCACTCAACACGAGGCTATTGGAAAAACGTACACAGCACCTCCTGCTGTGGAGTCACTTGTGTTACCTGACCCATCACAAGAATCCTGGCTTGAGGATATTTCAACGAATGAATCATTTCAGGAACAAGTAAGAGAGCGCGGTGACATAATCACACATAT
>CAZYGU010000019.1:0-2303 GCA_964646785.1 uncultured Candidatus Saccharibacteria bacterium
GCCTTCCAGAAAGCCTATAAAAGCCTCAATTTTGAGCAGAAAAAGGCCGTAGACGCTATTGAAGGGTCAGTAATGGTTATCGCTGGTCCAGGCACAGGAAAGACCTCTATTTTGACTCTGCGTATAGCTAATATCTTAGAGAAAACTGATACTTCACCGGACAGTATTTTGGCTCTCACATTTACCGAATCAGGTGTGTATTCTATGCGACAAAAGCTTGTTGGTATTATTGGGGCATCTGCATATCGAGTGAACATTTTTACCTTCCATGGGTTTGCAAAATCAATTATTGAAAGTTATCCAGAATATTTTCCGCGTGTTGTTGGTGGGGCACTTGTACCAGAGGCAGATCAATTTAAAATTCTTGAAAAAATATTTGAGGAAGGAAGATTCGAAATCATTAAACCATTTGGAAATATTTTTTACTACGTTCGACCAGCACTTTCTTCTATCCGATCACTCAAGCGTGAAAATATCAGTCCAGAAGAATTCAAAAAGCTTACTTTGAAAGAAGAGAAATCTTTGATGTCTATTGATGATCTCTATCATGAAAAAGGAAAATACAAAGATGAAATGAAGGGTGTATACAAAACAGCATTGAAAAAGATTGAGAAGAATAAAGAACTTGCAGTTGTGTATGATCTCTACGAGAAAGCACTTACTAGTCAAAGACTGTATGACTTTGAAGATATGATTATTGAGACGATCAAAGCGCTCAAGGATCATCCAGATCTTCTCCTTATTCTTCAAGAAGAATATCAATATGTGCTTGCTGATGAACATCAAGATGCAAATAATGCGCAGAATGCAATTCTTGAACTCATCTCAGGATTTCACGAGAACCCAAATTTGTTTATTGTGGGAGACGAAAAACAAGCGATCTATCGTTTTCAAGGAGCGAGTCTTGAAAACTTTCTCTACTTTAAACGTAAATATCCCGATGCAACCCTTATTCGACTAAAAGACAACTATCGTTCGACACAGAAGATTCTTGATAGTGCATACGCGCTTATTGCGGGAAATACGAATACTGATGAAGAACTCAAAATAGAACTAGAAGCAAAGGCACAAGGACTTGGTGAAGATATTTCTCTGTATCAATTTCAGAACCCTGATGAGGAGATGCGCTTTGTTGTAGAAGATATTGAGAAAAGAATTGCTGGGGGGACTGAGCCTAATGAGATCGCCATTTTGTATCGTGATAATGCGGACGCATCAAATATTGTTCGCTTTCTTGAGCGCACATCCATTCCATTTGCCATTTATTCAGATGACGATATTTTGCAAGATCCTCATATGAGTATGTTGATGCTTCTTCTTCGTGCACTGAATAATTTTGGTGATGAAGAATCGATATCAAAGCTTATGTTTACCGATGTGTTTGGTATTTCTCCTCTTGATGGATATCGAATACTCTCGTACCGAACAAAAGAGAAGCTGAATATGTTTGACATTCTCCGAAGTGATGACCATCTCATGCGCGCACATATTACTGACATTACAAAAGTTAAAGATTTTTATAGTCAGTTAGAATATTTTGCGAAACTTGCAAAAAATAAACCTCTTCTTACTTCACTCGAAACAATTATTCGTGAATCGCAATTTATCCCATATCTCCTTTCTCTCCCTGAATCACTTTCTGCACTTGAAAAACTTGATAGCTTACTTACTGGTGTAAAGACGTTGGTTGAAACAAAAAAGGATGCACGCATGAGTGATTTTATCGATTTTGTAGACACCCTTGAGCTTCATGGAGGGAAATTAGCGCGCTCAAAACGGCAAACGTTTGAAAATAGAGTTGCGCTCATGACAGCACATAGATCAAAGGGTCTAGAGTTCGATACTGTATATATCATTGGTACAACTGATGGAAAGTGGGGGAATAAGAGGTCTGTTGAACATTTCACACTACCTATTGAGGGGAGAACAGTACTTACAGAAGATAATGATGAGGATGAGCGTCGATTGTTCTATGTAGCAATTACAAGAGCAAGAAAAGAAGTTATTGCAACGTTTGCACTTACGGATGCGGGAGGAAAACAAAAAATCAGAAGTCAGTTTATTGAAGAAATTATTTTTCATGTTAAACCAGGGAGCTATGTATTTACTGAAGTTCCTCATATGGTGCTGACAGAGCCGAAACCACACGGCCCAGATATTAAGGATGTGGAGTATCTGAGAAAACTATTTCTTGAGCAGGGTATGAATGTAACAGCACTCAATAATTATCTTACGTGTCCATGGAGATATTTTTTTGAAAACCTTGTTCGTATTCCTCATGCTCCAGAAAAGCATCAAATGTT
>CAZYGU010000019.1:2403-15465 GCA_964646785.1 uncultured Candidatus Saccharibacteria bacterium
CGTATTGAATTTATTGAGCCAAATACATCAGGGGCATACAAAACTGAAAGCTTTGAAATTACCAGTGATGATAGAAAATCAATTGAAGATCTTGTTCGAGAAAAAGCACTTGAAATCTATAATGTTTCATATTGGGACACATATTGTGACGATCCGAAGTGTGAGTACTGTCCACTTCGAAGGGCGATGAAAAAGTAGTAATAATTGTAACAACAAAAAACATCACCACATAAAAGAGGTGATGTTTTTTGTTGTTACTTTAATTTGTACTTCCTACTTGAGATCCAACTTCTACTGCGTTAATCGCTGCCTCTACAACCGCTTTCATTGTTTCGTAACTCTGTGAACCTTTAATTGAAACCTTCTCACCCGTTGAAGAGATAATCACTACATGCGGTGTACCATCAGCACCCGAACGAACCGCATCCTGACTGTCTTGTAAGATAACGTTGTCATACTTTGTACTTGATAGACACGTGTTAAATTTACTTACATCAAGACCAACATCTTTTGCAATTTTTGGAAGCTCAGCAGGGTCTAGACTATCGTCTGATTGAGTTCGAGCAAATACCAAATCAAGATACTTCCAGAATGCATCATTTCCTCCGAGCTCGTTTGCACACTCAGTTGCAACTGCTTCCTTGTGTGATTTTTTATGAAGGGAGGCTATAGGGAATTGTCGATATACCCAAGCAACTTTTCCAGTAGCCCCATATTCATTGATGATTCGATGCAGGGTATTGTGAAATACTTTGCAGAAAGGACATTCAGTGTCTGAGAATTCGATAATCATTACTGGTGCATTTGGATTACCTAGAATATGGTCAGCAGCAGTAACTGGGTTTACTGTAACTTCCTCAATGTTCTTTGAGTCCTTATTTTGACCCAACACATCAATGCGAGAAGGATTATTTTTTCCAGAAAGATATACACCTGCTCCAATAAAGGCACCAGCAAGAATAATTGATAAGGGAATAATGAAGGGGTTTTGTTTTTTTGTAATTTGATTTGGTTCCATATCCAAAATTGTATCATAGTGTGATAGTGTTGTTCCATGACAATACTTCACGCAATTATCCTTGGGGTTATCGAAGGACTCACTGAATTTATCCCTGTTTCCTCCTCTGGCCACTTACTGTTAGTTCACACGTTCTTGGGAGTGACAGAACATGATTTGGCAGTTGATGCTGTACTTCAGATGGGTACAATCTTCGCGGTGCTTGTCTATTTTCGAAAAGAGCTCTGGAGTCTTTTTGTTACCTTTCTCAAATTGATTACCAGAAAGGATATCGAAGAAAAAGAAAAGAATCTTCTCCTTGCGGTTATAATAGGTACAATTCCTGCGGTTGTGTTGGGTTTATTACTGGAAACATATATTAGTACAACATTTCGTTCTTCATATGTATTAGTTATTGGGTTGTTATGTGGAAGTGCTCTTATGTTTTTTGCTGAAAGAATTGTTCGTACCGGTTTCGTATCAATCACACCGAAAAAAGGTTTACTTCTTGGATTATTCCAATCACTCGCACTTGTTCCGGGAATTTCTCGATCAGGTGCCACAATTTCTGGTGGATTATTCTTAGGATTATCTCGTGAGGAGGCGACTCGATTCAGCTTTCTCCTTTCATTTCCAATTATTGTTGGTGCTGGACTTAAGGAATTTCTTGATCTACGTCATGTAACAGGAGGAATCTCACTTTCACTTGGTATAGGATCCTGTGTTGCATTTATTGTTGGGTTATTGTCTATCCATGTTCTTATTCGGTATCTCCGTACACATAATTTGAATATATTTATCTACTACAGAATAATACTTGCAGTTGCTATTCTTCTGTTTCTGTAGGGATACAAGAAAAAACCGCTCTCACGAATTCGTGAGAGCGGTTCAAGTGCTGTGGGTATCAGCGGAAAGCCTTCGGTAGACGACTGTGACCCATCAGTCGTTCCTGGATGGCTTCCATCTCGTCTTCATGTGCGTCGACTGCGAGTTGGTGTTCTCGCTCTTCGCGAACAATCTCATCGTAGTCTCTTTCCATGTAGGAGAGTGCGATATCCACGTCCTCCTTCTGGAAGTCGCTGAGGTCGTCGCGCTCCATGAAACCTCGAGTACGGTTCATGGAGTCGAGCAGTTCTGAAGCTCGCGACCGCCTGTCTTCAGGAAAAGCGACACCGAGGTTTCCGATTGAGATCTGACGTGCTTCTTCCATTCGGAAGAGATGATTCATTGCGAACTCGTACTCGACGTCAAGATCTCCGTAATTGTCGTCGTAACCAGACATGCTGGATTCTCCTCTAAGTGACAAAAGGGTACTTGTTGCTTCTGGTAATATTATATCATAATAATACGATACATGTCAATATTAGTTTTAAGCCCAAAGTAAGCCTCAAAAAGGGAGTGTATATGTCATTGCGCTAGTAGATTTATTTTCCCAATTTGTAGTGTCGAGTGGAATTTCGATAAGTTGACCTCCTTCTTTAAAGATAAGTTTATTATGCTTTCGAGCGTATTCATATACATCTTTTGTAATTTTTACGTCATCAATACAGTATTTAATTACTTTGTCGTACTCTCCATTTTTCCACCAAACTGTTGCTTGAATACCGTGTGCAGATTTATGTGTTCCCAGTGTTCCTTCTGCAATTTGATCAAGTTTCATTCTTCTTCCATAGGAATCTTTGATTTCTTTTAAAATATCAAGACTCGGGATTTTTGTCAGATCACCAGGATAATATTTGTTGAGTAATGGGATGTCGAAATGTTCAGAGTTGTATCCAATGAGAAGTTCTGCTTTTTCTAAGATTGGCCAAAGCTTTGGGAATTGTTCCTCTATGTATGACTCGTATGCATCACGCTCATAGTCATAGATACAGACAACTGAAATATCGAGAGCTGTTGAGTCATTTGACCCAACATCAGAAAAAATATTTTTTGTTTCGATATCAAAGACAATTTTGCGCATATAGGCAGTTACGAGTTGTTAATTTAGTTGTTAGTAATGAAAGGCTACGATGCAATTTTTTGCGCAAGTTCTTCGAGTGACAGTGTCTGTGTTTCTTCGGTTTTGAGATTTTTCAGAGTAAATTGTTTTTTTGCGATTTCATCTTCACCGATGAATACCATATAGGGGATTTCCAATTTAAGTGCAGTTTTAATTGCATCAGCAGGTTTTTTTGCTGTGAAGTGTGTTGCCACAGTGATTCCTTTTTCACGTAAACTCTGGGCAAGTAATGTTACGGCTGTCTCATCAACTGCACCGATTGTCGCTAGAAGTACATTTGTTTCTGATACATATGGGGGAAGTAATTTATGTGATTCAAGAAAGTCACGAAGTGTCACATCTCCCATACCAAAACCTACAGCTGGAATACTATCACCTCCAAAAAGTTCTAGGAGATTATCGTAGCGTCCACCTCCAAAGAGCGATCGACGATTGTCCTTATTTGTGTCAAAAATTTCAAATACAATATCTGTGTAGTAATCGAACCCTCGCATAAGTGTTGGAGTGAATTCGATATTCTTAATTCCTAATGTTTCAAATGTTTCAATAAGGTTGACGATTGTCTTAACAGACTCATTGTCTACACCAACATGTTCCATAAGTTTCTCAGGGGAAGAAAGAAGAGCAATAAAATCTTTTGCTTTATCACCAATGATTGCTGTGATACCTTCTTCGAAGACTTCTGGAGTAACTTTTTCCTTTTTATCAATAAGTTTACTAATTGTGTACGATTGTTCACTATTAATGTTGAAGGTTTCAAAAAGTTTTGAAAGTAGCTTTCGAGAATTAATAAGTATAGAAAAGTCTGAGTCAGTTGCACCAAACGCTTTCATGATCCCGCTTGCAACCTGAATTACTTCAACCTCGGCAGAGAGTCCTGATATTCCGAAAACATCAACATTTAGCTGGTAGTGTTCACGGAGTCTACCTCGTTGTGGTTGCTCATAGCGAAATAAGTTTGGAATTGAATACCATCTAAGAGGAAACGGTAGTTCTCTTTTTCTCGCTGCAACCATTCGAGCTACAGTTGGGGTCATTTCTGGACGAAGTGTAACTTCGCGGTTACCGCGATCAGTAAATGTATATGTCTGGTCATTTACAATTTCTTCACCACTTTTAGCACGGTAGAGTTCTGCTGGTTCAAGTATTGATGCTGTGTATTCTACATACCCGAAACGCTCAACTACTGTATGGATTTTCTCAGTCATGTACTTAAGAATCCACATATCTTCTGGGTAGAAGTCTCTAACTCCCTTATAAGGGTCTGTGCTTAGTTTGTTTGTCATGTGGTATATACTATCAAAATGAGTCCAAAATCTGAAGTACTGACTCTCTATAAAAAATTAGGAGAAACTCCTCTCGAGTGTTTGGGGCGTTTTCGCACTGAGCATCCAGAATATGAAAAAATCACTATGACATATATGGGACGTCTTGATCCAATGGCAGAAGGCTTACTCTTGGTACTTGCAGGAGATACGAGGAATAAACAAGACTTTCTTGATCTTGATAAGACGTATGAGTTTGAAGTCTTGTGGGGTTTTGAAACAGATACATACGATATCCTCGGTATGGTTACAAAAGTAGGTATGATGCCAACGAAAAATTTTGATACAAAAATTCAAACTCTCATGAAAGGAGTTTTGGAAAAGAAAACGCAAATGTATCCACCGTATTCATCAAAGACTGTTATGGGAAAATCGCTCCATACTTGGGCTCGTGAAGGGAAAATTCATGAAATAGAAATGCCCTCAAGATATATCAGAGTATTTTCACTTGAGCATATTCATACTCGATTAGTTTCTCAACAAGAAATTCTTGTTGAAATAGAAGAGAAAATTAAAAAAGTAACAGGTGACTTTAGACAGCAAGAGATCGTAGACACATGGCAAGCCACTTTGCAATCCGGTGAACAGTCACTTATTTCTAAATTTAAAGCAAATGTTTCTAGTGGTACATATATTCGTTCTATAGCTTATGAGTTGGGTGAAAAAATAGGAAGTGGCGCACTTGCGTACACAATCAAAAGGACTAGGGTTGGTGGATATGTACTATAAGTAGTAAAAAAATTGATTTTATTGTAGAGTATTGCATTAGGACCTACCGCGTCACTCTCTAGCTCATTCTCAAGTTGGTATGGAGGTAGTATGACTACTACTGAAAGTTTACTAAGCATTTCGCTCGTCTCTGATGGATCATCTCAACTCGGTTCCTTGCTACTGGATACCGACAAGAGAATAGTTGCGATGGATGGTGTTGCAAAGTCAGGTAAGGGTACTCTTGCGAGCATGCTTGCTCAGCATTATGGCCTACTTCATGTTGATAGTGGTTCGATTTACCGATCGGTAGCACTTCTTGCTCTCGAGAGGAATATTGAATTAACCGACGCATCATCACTCGCCGAGCTCGTGTTGCAGATTCCTGAAGAAATGCTCTCAAGTTCGGAGATTCGAACGTCAGAGATTTCCCGTATCGTTCCACGTGTCAGCTTGCATCGTGAAGTAAGGGCGCAGGTAAATATAAAGCAGTTTTTACTCGTTGAAACATCATCACGAGGAGCTGTCATCGAGGGGAGAGATATTGCAAATAAGGTCTTTCCGAATGCGCATATCAAGATTTTCATCACGGCGACATCGCTCGTTCGTGCTGAAAGGGAGCTTCGGAGACTTGGTGTAAGTTGTAGTCTGACACTCCAGGAGATTGAGTCAGCAATCCTGTTGCGTGATCATGAGGATATGACTCGAAAGGTTGATCCGCTCGTAAAACACCCTGACGCATTTTTACTTGATACGACACATGTAACCCAAGAAGAAATGCTTCGTGCTGCAGTGGCATACATTGATGGGCAATTCTCCAACTTTTAAAAAATCTCGCAGACACATGTATAAGGTGGTGTCTGCGAGATTTTTCATTGCGAGGTTATTTTAATTTCATTCCTTTTTCTTTGAGTGCTTTTGTTCGTGCTGCTTCAGTTAGATATTGTTTTCGAAGGCGAACTGATTTTGGAGTAATTTCGATATATTCATCCTCACTCATTACTTCCATGGCATTTTCGATACTGAGTTTAAATGGAGGAGCAAGATACACACTGTCATCTGATCCAGATGCACGCATGTTGGTGAGTTGCTTTCCTTTTGTAGGGTTCACATACATATCTTCACCTTTTGTTACATTTCCAATGACTTGTCCTTCGTATATTTCTTGTGCAGGTTCAACATAGAGTACTCCACGCTGTTGTAAGTTATCGAGTGAGAAGGCAAGCACTTTTCCAGGTGCCATTGAGATCATTGATCCGTATTGCTGTCTTCGAATTTCACCAGCATATGGGCGGAAACCAATAAAACGACTAGAGAGAATTCCAAGGCCTCGTGTGTCAACAACAAATTGTCCTCGGTACCCAAGAAGTCCTCGAGTAGGAATTTCAAAGATGAGGCGGGTTGTGCCACCATCTTCAGCTATCATATTCATAAGCAGAGCTCTTTTTTCTGCAAGTTTTCCGATAATACCGCCACTAAACTCTTCGGGTACATCAATAATAAGCTCCTCAAAAGGTTCCTGTTTCTGACCATCAATTTCTTTAATAATAACGTGTGGTTGCGATACTTGGAGTTCGTATCCTTCACGACGCATATTTTCAAGTAGGATTGCGATGTGTAATTCTCCGCGACCGAAGACGTTGTAGTACTCACTTGAAGAAAAATCTACTCGAAGACCAACATTGATCTCAAGTTCCTTTTCGAGACGTTCACGGATTTGTCGTCCAGTAACAAATTTTCCTTCTTTACCTGCAAAAGGGGAGTCATTCACAAGGAAGTTGAGGGAAATTGTTGGTTCATCAATGTTGATTGCAGGAAGAGCTTCAACAGTTGCATCAGTGGTAATTGTTTCACCAATATAAATTTCAGGAAGACCTGCGATCATGACGATATCTCCAGAACTTGCTTCAGTTGCTTCTTTTCGAGCGACACCATCAAACGTAAACATTTTTGTAAGTTTTCCTGTATATGATTCACCGTTTGGTTTTTTAACAAAAACATTTTGTGTCGAAGAGATTTTTCCCTCGTATATACGGCAAACAGCAAGACGTCCAAGAAAGTTATCGTACGCAAGGTTAAATGACTGAAGTCGTGCTGGTTTACTTTCATCTCTATTCGCAGCTGGAACTTGTTCGAGGATTACATCAAGAATTGGAGTAAGGTCAGTTGCAGTATCTGACATGTTTCTCTTTGCTACACCTTCGCGACCAATTGCATATACTGTTGTAAAGTTGAGTTGCTCCTCGTTTGCGCCAAGCTCCATGAAGAGTTCAAGAGTTAGTTCGTGTACAACTTCTGGTCGCGCCGCTGGTTTATCGATTTTATTAATAACTACAATTGGCTTAAGTCCAAGTTCAAGAGATTTCTTAAGCACAAAACGAGTTTGCGGCATTGGTCCTTCCTGAGCATCAACAACTAAAAGAACTGTATCAATAGAGCGAAGTACACGTTCTACCTCACTTCCGAAGTCAGAGTGTCCTGGTGTGTCTACTATATTAATCTTTGTTCCTTTATAAAATACAGAAGTATTTTTTGCATAAATTGTAATACCACGCTCCTGCTCAAGAGCATTTGAGTCCATAGTTACCCCTTCGGCAAGTCCTCCTGTTTGACGCATTAAAGCATCGGTAAGTGTTGTCTTTCCGTGGTCCACGTGGGCTATAATAGCAATGTTTCGTATTTCCATATTGAGTGTTTTTAGATGTGACGAGTGGCCATTAAAGCAAAAAACTGGCCTCTTGTCAAAGTGCTCGTCCCCAAAAACCTAATTGTGTGGCCTTATGTGAGTGATATACTAATCTGATGGACTATATTGATCCATTTGAATCTTTATCTGCATACAATATCCATATCGATCTTCATGGTTGGGTACTATGGATTGTATTAGGTGTCTTTTTGCTTATCTACGGAGTTATTGGTGCTATTTTGCTTTACCACTGGGGTAAGTATGGAATGAAGAATCATAATGTTATTCTTGCTGAATTGCTTTTTATTTTGGTATCAGCTCTTTTAATATATCTTGCAGTTATGGGGGTATTACTTTCTTAAAACAATGATTTTACTTGACCCAGGAGAACATGTGCTACTTGAAGTAAGAAAACACTGGTTTGTGTTTGTTGCACAAGGGATATTCCATCTTTTTGCTGCATTTGTGCCATTTTTTGCTTACGAGTTTATTGTTAAGCTTCTTCCGTATAGGATTCCTGACGCATTTAATCCAACAGGACTTAGTCTCTTCTTCTATTCTTTATGGCTCCTCTCACTTTGGATATCTTTTTTTGTTCAATGGACAAACTACTATCTTGATGTTTGGTATGTGACTGAAAAACGAATTATTGATGTTGAACAAAAAGCGTTGTTTAATCGATCAGTTGCGAGTCTTCGTTTTGAAAAGATTCAGGATATTAGTATTGATGTGAGGGGTTTTATTTCCACGTTTCTAAATATAGGTGATATCAGAGTTCAAACTGCAGCTGAAGATAGTGGTGATTTCTTTATGCGAAAAGCTGCAAGTCCTGATAACATTCGAAATATTATTTTTGCTCAGCATAACGTTGCTTCAGAAAAGTTTATTCCTCATCCACCATCATCCATTTCGAATGCTCCAGAAAACACCGAAAATTTTATATAAGACTTCAATCATTCTCTGTGTCAGTGTGTTTATTGTGTATGGTTTGTATCTGTATAGTCCATCAAGTATTACTAAGGTTAAAGATTTTTTTTCTGGTTCCTATACTCAAGAGAAACTTCAATCACTTGGGAAGGAAATTAGTAATTCTGGAAAACTTATCCTCAAGAATGGTATTGCTCGTTCACATCTCACTTATACAGGAACTTTTTCTTTTACCAATGCCGAGAGATCAAAAGCTGGATTAAAGATATTTACATCAAATAATGTTTTGAATGCTGTTGCGCAAAGAAGAGTAAACGACATGTTTGCAAAACAATATTTTGAGCACGTATCTCCAACGGGTGATTCTGCATCAAGTGAAGCAGATGAGGTTGGGTATACCTACATATCAATTGGGGAGAATATTGCTTTAGGAAATTTTTCAGATGATGAAGCTCTTGTGTTAGCGTGGATGAATTCTCCTGGTCACCGTGCAAACATTCTTAATACAAAGTTTCAAGAACTTGGAGTAGCGGTTGGAAAGGGAATGTATGAAGGTAAAGAGACGTGGATTGCTGTGCAGGTGTTCGGTAAACCGCTTTCTGCGTGCCCAGGTACTAATCAAGCATTAAAAGCACAAATTGATCGTCATGAAAGTACTGTTGCTGAAAACCAGCGTACACTTGATAATTTAAAGCGTGAGCTTGATAGAATGAGAACTGATGAGCGTTCAGATAGAAGTGAATATAATCAAAAAGTTGATATATATAATACCTTAGTGTCAGAAACAAACAGTCTTGTTGAAACTGTAAAATCAGAAATTGCTCAGTATAATGTTACGGTAAGAGCATTCAATACCTGCCTTGAAGCAGATTAATAGGTTTCGCTTTTTTTATTTAGTATATTTTTATGAAAGATACAATGAACGGTTTCAAACAGTTTATTCTCAGAGGTAATGTGGTTGATCTTGCTGTCGGTGTTGTTATTGGTGCTGCGTTTGGATCATTAGTAAATTCATTAGTAACAGACATTGTTACACCACTCATCGGTGCAATTGCTCATGTGCCAGATTTTTCTAATTTGTCGTTTACGCTCAATGAAAGTGTATTTATGTATGGGAAATTTCTTAATGTTCTCATCTCATTCCTCCTTGTTTCAACAGTGATTTACTTCTTTGTTGTTACACCACTGAATGCGCTCATTCAAAGAACAAAGAAAAATACTCCTTCTGACCCAACGACGAAACAGTGCCCACAATGTTTGAGTGAGATTCCGCTCAAGGCAACTCGTTGCTCTCATTGTACTCAGTCCCTTCAATAAAAAACACCCGCAATGATGCGGGTGTTTTTTATGTATCCATACACGAGATTAACTTTGTGGATTAATTTCAAACCGAATTGTTTTCTTTGCAATACGTCCTTGTTCGATGAGAATTGAGACAGGATCGATACTTGGCATTGGAACACCTGAAACAGGAATAATGGTATATGAACCTGGAGTCAAAAGAGCAAAAAAGGATCCATCTTTTCGAACCTCAGTCATTGTTGCTATTTCTCCGTTAATTCTTTTTATTATAATTTGGCCAGTATAAGGTTTTTCCTCACAAGCTGATTTTTGTGCACATGAGATTGCGGTAGTTACTTGTGCAAAGATGCCAGACTCTGTGTTCGCATCTTGGCGAATGGTTGTTTGCCCTTTTGACTTAGTACCTTTTTCATTTGGAACAACTGTATAGCTTTTAAGTTGTGCTCGAGTGTAAGCGTATTCAGTTCCAATTTTAAAAGTAATTAAAGGAACGACAAAAATAAAAAAAATCGCAGCTAGCAGCTTTGAGTACCACGTCACTTTATTCCACACAATCTTTTTTTTCATAGATCTAGTATAGCAAAAAACGGTGAGCTCAATTTATTGAATGGGGATATTTTCAGGTTGTGACGGTACTGCACTCTTTTTACCAGCGAATGTGATGTATATACTGAGTGGTATCCACATCCAGTATGATAGAAGACGAAAGAGAAACACTGAAAGAAGTGCAACGTGATAGGGAACACCAAACGTTTTAAATACTAAGATGAGAGATGTCTCGGTTACTCCAGGGCTTCCCGGAAATAGTGTTAGCACAGATAGTAATAAAGAGAGAATGAGGCCAAATGCTGTCAGTGCTAGTGATGTGTGAAATCCAAATGCTTGAAATGAGAGATTGAGCATAAGAATATCAGTTGCAAAATACATTGATGAACAAAAGAATATAAGGGCAGTACTTTTTGGTTTTGAGAAGAAATAGGAGAAATTGTCAGTAATTGTTGCGCTCCCGTGCTCAATTTTTTCACTAAGAATTTGCTCATTTAATTTAAAAGGAGATATTTTTTTTATAACTCGAATGATTCGAAATACAAGTTTTTTCAATTGATCAAGTCTCTTTTTTCCTGAAAAAAAATACCACCCACCAACAATGACTACAATTGCTGCTGCGATAACATAAAGACCAATCCTTGGTATAAGGGAAATAACAGAGAAAGGGAGAATAAGAACACTGAGAAAGAAGAAGACCATGTATTGAAATGAGTTGAGAAGAACTCCGGCTGTTTCAAGAAATAGAATCACAGAGGTGGGAATACCTATCCTTTTATATACAAAGTAGCTCGTTATCGAACCACCAGCAATAGGCATAACCCAGTTACCAAATTCATTAGCAACCGCAATCTGCATATTGTTAGAAAATGATGTTTTGTTTCCGGTGAATTTAAGAAGTTGTCGTGAAATAAACGCATTGATACCGAAACTTACAACTTGAAATCCGAGAATAACAAGAATCAGAATTTTGTTCGATTCAAGAAAAAGAGATGCAGTTTGTTCAGGGTTTTTTAGTCCACTTGCAATAAGAAAACCTAACGCAATGACTGCAAGAAAGATTCCGATTATCTTACGTGCGTGGTGTCTCTTCAGTGGATCAGAGGAATTCATAAATAAGTAAGAATTATACTATGAATGAGCACCTTTGTCCATTTACTAACTTACCATGTAGCGATTCTATATCCTCCCCAAATCCCAAGTAAACCTCCAATTGCTGTTGTTATAACTGAGATAAAAGAGAATGCACTAACTCCAAATAATGTAGGAATCAAACCGCCGAGAGTTGATCCAACACCCATACCAATCCATATGTATGATTTTGTACTCATGTTGTTGACGAGTCTTTTTTCCTAATCTCGAGTAGTACAGGCACAAAAGATGCGAAGATAATAAGGGCAACAATAGGAAGCAAAAAGTGCTCAACATTAGGGATGGATTTACCAAGAAAATATCCAAGAAACGTAACGAGACCACACCACATTAGCCCTCCTAGTACATTGTATTGAAAAAAAGTTCTATATTTCATACTCCCAACACCCGCAAGTATTGGTACAAATGTTCGAACAA
Source organism: uncultured Candidatus Saccharibacteria bacterium (assembly GCA_964646785.1). GTDB lineage: Bacteria > Patescibacteriota > Minisyncoccia > Phycocordibacterales > Zambryskibacteraceae > JBGTNQ01. The sequence continues at coordinate 14,466 of CAZYGU010000019.1, forward strand.
TAGGAATGAATCTGCCAATTACAAGGGATCGTGTTCCATATTGTTCAAAAAATATCCGTGTTTTTTCGAGATGTTTTTTCTTGAAGATGTGCGAGTCTTCTTTTTCAAATATTTTTTGTCCAACGCGACTACCAAACCAATATCCAACGTTGTCTCCAACTATTGCTGCAAGTGACAGACCAGCAAAAAGAAACCAAATATTAAAAAAACCTTGTGACGCAAGAAATCCAGCGGTAAAAAGAAGACTACTTCCTGGAAGGAAGAAACTAAAAAATAAACTTGATTCAGCAAAGATGATTAAGAAAACACCAATATACCCGATGTTTCGTACTATTAGTTCGATGTCTGTTCCAAACGGGGGTAAGATACTCATAGTCACTTAGTATACTGTATTCCGATTAGAACAGATAGATTACTGCAATGAAACAACATACCCCTCGAAGGTGATGATCCTTCGAGGGGTATTGTATTAGGAAATGAGCATTCCACCACTGAGATAGGCGACTATCCATGTTGGGAAAAAGACCCACTTCGCGAAGGTAATGTGACGCCTTCGGTGTTTAATGAAAAGATGAGGATCCCTACGATCAAGATATGTTGCGACGCCAAGTATTGCTTGAACGAAAAACATCGAGAGTGCAAGTATTGCAAGCCATGTGTGAACTTGAATAACGACAGACTGGCTTCCAAGAGTGGTGTATTGATTGAATGTCGACATAAGATATGTCGCATAGAGATCAAACAGGAATCCGAGAAGAGCTATTAAAACGTGTGTTCTTGCTTGCTTCTTTCGAGCGAGGACGAAAGTGACAGTGTAGAGTACTAGTGCAATCGTCATGAACATCTCTATTTGATGACGTATAGCCATGAGGGCTCCTTGTTGGGTGAATTGTTCTTACTTTACTCTACGTATGAAATAGTATTTGTCTAGATATACAAAAAACCACCTGAAGATTTACCTTAGGTGGTTTTTTACTCAAAAATAAATTTGAATTTATCG
>CAZYGU010000020.1:0-15061 GCA_964646785.1 uncultured Candidatus Saccharibacteria bacterium
AAACCACCCGCATGTATATGCGGGTGGGGAATTACACGATGTGTGTGCTGTCGAGAAGTTGTGATGATGGGATATCTTGATCATCAAAGTGATCGATAATCCACTGTGCAATATCTTCGGGACGAACGGCCGCACCTCTTTTCTCCTCGGTATCAAGGAATCCTTGGTTTTTTGCTGTGTTGACGATTGCGATCATGAGGTCTGTTGCTCGAATGCCATTTTCTTTGAGCTCATCTGCGAGTCCAAGAATGAAACGTCGTGCAGCAGCTTTCATTGCTCCGTATGTGCTGTTTCCACGTAAGTGTTCTCGAACAGCTGCATGTGATGACATATGCACAATGAGACCGTGTCCCTGATTTCTGAAGAATTGTTGTGCCTGCCATCCCGCAATAAACACAGGAAGAAATATTGTTTTGTAGTGGTGATCGGACAAGCTACTTGCGATGTCGATATCATCATCAAGATTGATCTGTTTCCAGCTTCCTGCGCTAATGATGATTCCATCTACGGATCCAAATGCACTCACAGCTGAATCAAATACTGATTTGATGGCTTGGGTATCTGTGGCATCGGCTGGTACCACAAGTACTCTTTCGGCACCAAGGTTCTGTTCAACAACACGAAGTGTCGCTTCTGTTCTTCCTACAAGGACAACATTCGCTCCTTGATTGTGAAACTGTTTGGAAAGGACGCTTCCGATATCTCCACCTGCTCCAATAACGATGATTGTTTTTTTGTGTAGTGTTTGCATACCAGTGTGGTTTGGAGGAAGTATATAAAATCTGCTTTAGTCATATCATATCTAAAAGCAAATTGATATGTTCGAATATTAATCGAATAGGTTTACTAGATATGTATCAATGTCCCTTTGTTCAAGGTCATAAAAGCGCTTGTTTTCATTGTGAAGTCTTTGTGCAAGAGCTGTTCCTACAAATCTCCAATGCCATGGCTCGAATTGGTAGAATGTGTTTTCTTTCGGATATGAAAGAATAAATCCATATTCATGTCCATGTGCGACTAACCAAGCGTATTCAGGGCTTTTCTCAAAACCTACAAACGTCGCACCAACTTCCGGAGTTGTAAGGTCAAGTGCGGTGCCAAGCTGATGCTCTGAGTATCCCTGATCAGCTGAAAATTTATTAGCACCAAGTCCATACGTTACTTTGTAGCTTGATTTCAACCCAGCTTGTTCATTGAATGATCGATATGAAGAAATGATTTTTAGATGAATACCTTCGCTACTTGCTTTTGCAAACATGTTGTTAAGAAATCGTTCTGCATTTGCATGAAACTGGAGTGTTTTCTCTTTATTGAAGACAAACTCTTTATCAATAGCTACAAGTTTTGAAGGAAGGTAGTTTTCGTTAAGAAAATATACTTTTGAATATTTTTGGAGAAGTTGTGGATCTGTTTCCTTGAGTTTTTGAAGTGTCCCAACCGTACTTGAGATGCTTGCAATCTGCCCTTGAAATGATTCGTTCGTAGATTTCTCTGCAAGAAGCTTGTTCGAAAGGTCATCTCTTTGCTGCTCTGTATTGGTGAGAGAATCTTCTAATTCTCGTATTGTTTGATTTGCTTGTGCAAATGCTTTCGTAAGGGCTGTATAACGATAGTATCCATATGTAAGCCCCCCACATGAAACAAGAAGTAATACAAAAAATAGTATTGCGCTGTCTTTTATAAGGTTCATATGCTTCTGTATTTCCATGGGGCGATTGTAACATAGTGAGCAATAAAAGGTAGAATATATAGATGCATCGTTACTTTAAAGATTTAACCTCCTCAGAGGCACAGCTATTTCGAGAACTGAGTACTCCAAAAAAAATTCAAGATTTTTTGGAAGGAGTTTCGGTAAATTTTGAATATGAAGGAGATACCTTGTTATCTCCACGAAGGGTACTCAATGAGCAGAAAGCACATTGTTTTGAAGGTGCATTGTTTGCGGCAGCGGTCTTGTGGTACCACAATATCCCACCGATTATTATGGATTTACAGCCAGGTCCAAAAGATGATGGTCATGTCGTTGCTCTCTATAGAGTAGATGGACTTTGGGGAGCCATTAGTAAGACAAATCATGCAGTTCTTCGCTTTCGTGATCCTGTATACAAAACACCACGCGAGATCGCTATGTCGTATTTCCATGAATACTTTTTAGATAGTGGAGTAAAAACACTCCGAACATATACAGTGCTTGATCTGAGGCATATAAAAATAAATTGGATTACTGAAGAAAAAGATCTTTGGGTTATTGATAAGGCGCTTGATCATGCAACATATCTTCCGTTGCTATCTAAAAAATCAGCTAGAAATTTGAGAAGAGCTGATCCTGTAGAAATTGAAGCGGGGAAGCTTGTTGTGTGGAAAAGAAAGAAAAAGAATTAATGCATACAAAAACCACCAAACAGCATTGTGCTGTTTGGTGGTACTCCTAGTTCCAAGGAATTCCCATTCCATCGCTCGATTCTTGGCCGATACCTTTTGCTTTCCATCCTGCATGTTGGAGGGGAGTGTCACTTTTTAGTGTGAAGACCTTCCAAAGATTCGGGTGGCGTTCGTTCGATTGAATGAGCATTATTGCTGATGCTTTCTCACCTCCGGTGAGTGCGCTTGCAATAGTCTCATTGGTCACGGTATCAAACCGGTAGACCACCATGACTGCATGAGCCGCTTCCTCCTCAACTACCTTGATCTCTTTGACAATAACATCAGGATCGTTAGAAATGTGAAACGAAGTTGCGATTCCTCGAAAAGGGTTTCTGGTTCCTCGATATACGAACAGAAGGTACACGATGTCTCCTAGTAATTAGTGGTGTGTGAATCCAATAAAACTATAACACTTAATTTGTTTATGTCAAAGTTGTTACTTATGTTTAAAAAAAAGTGCAAGTTATTTTCCTTTTCCGTAAAACCTTTTTAGCTGTGACACATGTTCTTCGTATGTTTTGCTGCAATGGAATTCACCAGATTTATCGTTAAAGTAGTAGAGACAGGGTGTTTCGATTGGATTGAGCGCAGCAACAATAGCTGCAACAGATGGACTTGCGATTGGAGATGGTGGAAGTCCTTTGTGAATATACGTATTGTACGCAGACTTTCGATACTTATCGGCTGGTACGACTGTTGGCCACCAACTTCCTGACGAAGAATTGGTTGCCTTTGCGTATTGAAGGGTTGCATCAATTTGGAGTTTCATTCCTGCAAATATTCTATTCCAAATAATTCCGGATATTAATCGTTTGTCAGCATGATCCATCGTTTCTCGCTCAATAAGTGAAGCAATAATAAGTGCTTGTTCGAGAGGTACGATACTTGAAACAGATTCGTCATATCGTGAAAGAACTTCATCCTGAAAACGTTTGTTTACTATTTGTTGAACTTCCTCAGGTGTTGATGCTGATCCAACAAAATATACTCCAGACAAAAATGATCCATCAGATAGTGGTAATACAGGGACAGTTGTTGTGTCTGTTGGAGTTGTAAATGCAAGTGCATCAGCTTTACTCCATTTTAATTTTTTTGAAAAAGCAGCAATCACTTGTTCCTTTCTCATTCCTGCAGAAAGTGTGATGAAGTGGCCATCTACAGCAGAAAGATTCTGGTACCACGGAGTTTCAGTTATTACTGAAGCAATCCATGTCGTAATTTTTTGTAATGTAGTGCTTAGGCCACCTGCTGATGCTTGTAGTGGGGAAGTAGGTCCTTCAAGAAAAGAATTCACTTCATCATTTTCAACGATAATTTTTCGGACAGGATCAACAGTAACAGGGAATTGCTCCAAAGGTTTTGGTGTAGCTTGTTCTTGTTTGTTTTGAATACGGATAGCAAGTATTTCTGGTATTGAGTAGGCGACACTTCCCATTATTGTAAATACAAGGACACCAATGCCGATAGCTTTTACAATATTCCTTCCATTTTTTTCTTGTGTAACTTTCGAATTGAAATTCTGCTGTAGTGGTCTTATTGTTGGCATAATTGAATTAGTCATATTGTAACTATAAAAAGTGAAATAGTGAACCAGTATTCATTACTATGCTTCTTTTGGCAGCTCATGATATATTTAGTATATGGAACATAGAGACTCAATACTTTCTCGTGAAGAGGCAGAATTAGAAGCAGAAAAATTACAAGAAAAGGTACTTCGGAATGCTACCGCAAGTGATTACGAACAAGCGAATACTGGTTTATCACAAAACGAATCAGTTGTAGTAACATCACTTGAGAGTCAACAAAGTGTCGATTATCGACTTGCAGAACTCAAAGCGCAACTTAAAGATGGGAGAGAAGTTATTGGTCCTACAGAAACGTATCCGATCACACTTGACGAGGTTTGGATGAGACTTTCACCTGAGTCAGCTAGTGGTACTGAAAGTGATTTGATTACCGCAGGTAAAAAAGTATTTATTAGTTGGTTTGCAGAATCCCCAGAATATAAGAAGCAGCAAGTAGCAAGAAAAAGAAGTCTTGTGAGCAGATTAAAAAATGTATTTGCAGATACATTGTTTCCTACTCGTGATGAATCAGAAATTGTTGGTTTTTTGATTGCTCATGGTGTTGCTCGTAATGATGCTGATGGAATGAAGTGGATCTCTACTATGCTTACTGAAGAATTTTCAGCGGGAGGTTTCGATGGTAACTATAGGCTAGAAAAATTTAGGAATGAACATGGTGAATGGTGCTATAGATTAAAGTCGGAAAGAGAATACGATGATGCTGACTAGTATTTCATATAAATATAACTTTTGATTATGCATAGTTTTTTTATTCTAGAATCGTGTATAATTTGAGGAAATATTATCGTATTTGTTTCTGTATATGAACTCTTCAACTTATAAAAATTTAATAAAAAAACCCCTATTTTTGATTGGTACGGTTGTTTTTTGTTTTATCCTTGGGTATGTCTTAAGAGGTGCCACTGGAAGTGGAATTTTCCCAAATTCCGATAAGGATACTGAATGTGTTTCAAATCTGGAATTTATAAACCCACAACCTGGGTGTGAATTGTATGAATTAAAACTTCAAAAAATGAGTGCACTTGAGGAAGCACTTAATGTTCAGACAGATGAATTCATTAAAGAAGGAAAAGCGAATAGAATTTCAATTTTTACTCGCGATCTTAAAAGTCAAAGGTTTGCAGGAGTACATGATACTGACATTTTTATTATGGCGAGTTTACTTAAGGTTCCACTCGTCATGACATATTATCGGGTTTCTGATACCGCGCCAGAAACAATGGATCAGCCAATTATGTACGAGGGTGATCTTGATTTATATGATCAGCAATCAGTGGTACCGACCGACAAGCTTATTAAAGGAAATACGTATACCTACAGGGATTTAGCGAGAAGAGCCCTGATATATTCTGACAATATTGCTGCACAAATTCTTCTTGGGCATATCTCAGACGGGTATTTTGATAAAACACTTGTAGCTCTTGGCTTGCAGGCTGTTCGTGATGGTCAAAAAGAAGACTTCGTTACAGCAAAATCTTATGCTGGTGTTTTTCGAATTCTATATAACTCAACGTTTCTATCGAGAACAAGTTCGAATGAAATAATCAAAATTCTTACAGAAAGTGCTTTTACTGATGGGGCGACAAAGAAACTCCCGAAAGATGTTGTTGTTGCTCATAAATTTGGCGAGAGAACAATTGTAAATCCAGATAATGGTGTTGGAGAAAAAAAACAACTTCATGATTGTGGTATTGTGTACGCGAAAAATGGAAAGGAGCCATATACGTTTTGTATTATGACTGAAGGTGATAATTTTGATGAGTTAAAAACTGTTATTCAGGATGTATCTTATAAGATTTACGAAACACTGATAGATTAAATTCACTAAAGATTTTGATTATTCGATTAGGTTTGGTGTCTCAGAAACTATTCTCAGTAGATCATCGTTGCTATATTTTGGGCGTTCAATTTTTTGCCATCCAGTATTCCAGACAGGAGAATCTGTAGGACGAATACGTCGGATCCAATTTGTATGTTCTTCTACCATACCTGTCTCTGGGTTTTTTCGTGAATAGTGCATAACCTCACAATTATGTACCCCGTCATCACTTTCTTTTGAAAGATACGATGCTTTAAATTGTTGCTGAGACATACGCTCAATAAGTACTCGAAATGCTCTCATAACTTCTCCGTGACATACGATAATGACTTTCTTGTCACTGCATTCTCTGTGCAGTGTGTGGAGTACACGGTCGAGCCTAAGACAAAGATCGGCAAAGGATTCACCGTTTGGAGGTCTCCAGTAAAAAGGCTCAACAAGACGCATTTCAAGAGCGTGTCCAAATTTTTCTTCACGCTCAACTTCTGAAAGCATATCGAGGTCACCCCAATCTCGCTCACTTAAATAAAAATTTCTGTGCCATGTTGCATTGGGAAGTTTAAGAAGTGCAGATGTTTCCATTGCTCGAGTGTATTCAGAGGTAATACAGCGATCAAATATTGCATGATTGTCATAAAACTCCTGTCTAAGCCAATGACCTGCTTTTTCAGCTTGTTCACGACCAAGTTTTGAAAGTCGATAGCTTCTTGTGTGGCGTTTCTGGAGTAATTCAAATGCAGAGTGGTCTCCCTTTTCTGAAAGTCGTTTAGCGACGTTTCCTTCAGATTGTCCGTGGCGTACAAAGATGAGATCAAGGGGGAGTGCCATATATTCGCATTGTAGTAGAAACCAACATTAATGTAAATGTGCACATACAATACAAAAACCCACATCACAGGATGTGGGTTTTTCGTTTTTACATAACATAAGAAGTACTTGGTAACACCCAGCGATTGAATCCGTGTAGAGTGAGTGCAAGAACGATCTGTTCTCGCATCATGTTCCATGTATTTGATGATTGCACAAGGATATCTTTGTCTTCTTGTGTCATTGTGCCGCCCTCATTCCACTCAAGAACAAGCTCTTTCCACTTTTTCTCCATTTCGTGTATCGAAAGTTCCATGGAATCGATTCGGATGTTACCGACTTTCCCATCAGCTGAAAGTTGAACCCAAACATCGTTACCAGAAAGAAGAAGAAATATTTCATCTTTTTTTGAATACCCGAGCTTTTCGAGAACAGTGTGAACAGCTAATGCTTCAATCAATGAACGAGGGTAGTTTCCCAGAAGCATACATCCTCCTTATAAAGGTCCTTTTATAGACTACATTGTTTTAGAAACAAATACAGGGTTCATTTATTTATATATAAAAACCTCCCATCGTTAGCTGATGGGAGGCTTCCGACCCTTTTGTCCAGGCCATGATCCAGTCATGTACTGAGATAAATCGACAAAAGGCTTCGGTGTTTGGGGAGCTGGAATTGTTGGTGCTTCTGTTACGCGTACCAATTGCAATGTGCCTGTCATGCTCTTACCGCATCGTCTGCAAGTAATTTTGATTGTTTTCCCGATGTGTTCAGGTGGAGGGTGAATGCGGTTGATTTGCTTGCACCAAGGACAATGGACGTCACAACTTAATGCGCGTGCGTTAGTCATGTAGTCTCCGTTTTTCGAAATTGCAGATGTTGCTTCTATTAAAAATTATGTGTTTTTTATAGAAAATGTCAAGTTAATTATAATCTTGTATAAAAAAGAACGGGACCATGTGATCCCGTTCAGTTGTATACAGCTGATGTTGCTCTAGTGAATTGTCACTCGTTTTCTCGCTCGCTTACTTCTCGAGGATTTCTCCCAAGCCTTACGGCTAATGCGACTCGGTACAGACTGGACACCACGCTCAAGATCCTTCTTCCGTTGGCGTGCCTTTTGACGAGCACGTTCTTTTCGGATTTTTAGCCTCTTCCTGATGAGCGAAGGGCGAAGACCTTGATCCCAACTTGCGGTATGCTGCTTCTTACTCGCATGCTCTCTTCGATTTCTGCATGCCCAGTAACGAGAATGAAGGGTTTTTCCCTCAACAATTTTCATTGACTGTTTGCATTCAGGGCAGATCGGGCGAGCAAGTACTCGTTCCATTGCATATCCTGCATGGAAGAGAAGATTGGTAACGAAGTTCTTGGTCCGGTGAATACGTGGGTTGTACCACACCTTATCATCACCGTCCTTGATCAGGACCCATCCTGAGTCACTTTCCCTTGCTTCGTTTGCATCTCGAACCCAAGTGGTACATACGATGACACTAAGTCCATCGCTATGGTACTGAAACATCACTTCTTTACCTGTCCGTGGACGTGGTGCAGTGAGTGATTTTCTGTAAAAATCCTTCTTTACTTCGTTACTACCGATTTCTCGAAAACCGAGCTCTTTGAGAGCTGTTTCGATTTTCTTGAAGTCTTCAATCGTTGGGAGTACCTGTTTTGGCAAAACATCCTCGCTTCGTTTGAGTAAGAACTACAAAAACTTCCGAGCTATAAATATCATGATAAAAAGAATAAGTCAATATTTTTTATCATGAATACATATTTTTTGATACTATGAATACCAATGATAAAAAAAGAAATTTCAGGTGGAGTTGTTCATCGTCTACCGGAAGATGTAAGAAAAATTCTTGCATCACAGAGTGATACAAGATATATGTGGGAAGATATTACTCCACTTGCTCGTAATGAGTGGATTTGCTGGATTACATCTGCAAAAAAAATAGAAACAAGAAATAACCGAATTAAAAGAATGTGTGTAGAGCTCATGGAAGGGAAGCGGAGACCCTGCTGTTGGGCAGGGTGTGTACATAGGTGATGATATTCTCAAAAGAAAACCCACCGTGTGTAAAACGGTGGGTTCTGCGTTATGAGATGTATGATCGTAGTTTACGACCGAGATACTGAGTCAGTCACACAGGATGGTAAAGCGTGAACGAATGTACCACTCGCTGGTGAAGGGCGATTCCTTTTGCTTTGTGCGAGTTCAGCGCTCGACATCTGTGTGATCTTTTCACCTGTGCACTGTCTCAGATCAAACTCACAGAGGCTGATTGGGAGCTTCGTTCTTTCGACGATTCCTTCAGGCTGAATGCCGACATGAAAACATCCGTTGATATGACGGATAAACTGGACAGCCATGCCGGTAAACCCACTAGCTTTGTCAGTGACTTGACTGCCGAGGATATCAAACGGCACATCAACTGTTTCGAAATCCGATTCTTTGACTTCGAGACGACCGATTCCGAACAGAAGTTTCTTTACCGGAAGTCCGTTTTCATCAAGACCTTTTGGTTGAAAAATGTAGTCGACACGTTTGTCCATGTCGATAACCCAGTGGGTCAATGTCCCTTCGAGCTTCGTTGCACGATCGGTGCAAACGGTTCCGAGCTTGAGCACGTTGAAATTCAAGTGAGTCTCCTGTGTGGTATGTATCACGTAACTCTTGCTCGAGGTGACGAGAATAGTTTTGTGATAAGGAAAGAACTGGGGTTATTTATAAAACAAAAAGTGGATATTTGTCAACAATTATATTTTGTATAAAAAGAACCACTCATTCGCATAGAGCGAATGAGTGGAATAGGGAAGCAGGGTTATTATTATCGTCAGGTTGCATCAGTGACTGTAACACCTCGAACATCCTTGAGTTCGACAAACGTGTTCTTGTTCTCATCACCAAAACAACTGGGGTCCTGAGATGAAATAGTCACCACATCGTCATCAACATCTGAGATGTACCCCTTCACTGAAGTGGTACCATCACGATCGATAGTGACGACATTTCGCATTCCTTTGTAACGTCCCAAGACGCTCTTGTAGGGTACACCCATGATTTCTCCTGGTTGAGGGATCTATTTGTATTATGTTACATAATACAATAATTGTCAAACATTACAATGTGAAATTATTCTGTTGTTTTTCCATCGAATTCATCAGTCGTGTCAGCTTCCGCTTCAGCCTTTGTTGAGTGAGTCACTCCATCTCTATGGTGAGGAGGCATATAGAGTGTATATAACTTCATTGGTTCTGAGCCAGTATTTATAATGTTGTGTTTTGTTCCTGCAGGAACAACGATAGCGGTACCGTCACTAATATCGTGGGAAACATCATTAAGAATTGTTGTGCCAGTACCTTTTTCAATACGCAAAAATTGATCTACGTCATGAATTTCTTCGCCGATATCTTCTCCTGCATGGAGCGACATTAATACAAGTTGACCGTTGTTACTTGTGTAGAGGACTTTTCGAAAATTTTCATTTTCAATTGAGAGTTTTTCAATGTTGTGTACGTAGCCTTTCATATGATTAGTATATTAATAGTAATGTTGTACTTAATTTAGCATCCAGATTGAATAATTCAGGAATCCTGCAAAACTTACCCACATGATATAGGGGAGAAGAAGCCATGCGGCAGGTTTTGATATTCTAAAGAATGCAATGATTGTAGTCAGGATAGCGAGCCAGAGAAATATAATTTCTATAAATGCATATTTAGGAGATTGAGCTCCAAAGAAAATAATTGACCAAAGTGTATTGAGTAAAAGCTGTCCAAGAAAAATTCCAAGTGCAACCTTCACATCTTTGCGCTCCAACCCTTTTTTCCATATGAGGAAGGAGGCGATTCCCATAAGTGCAAAGAGTGTTGTCCATACTGGACCAAATATCCAGTTTGGTGGCGCTAGTTCTGGCTTTGTAATTGTTGAATACCATCCAGTAATTGATGACGTTGTAAATACTGTACCAATGACACCTGCGGCTTCAGATATAACAATTGTGATGATAAGTTTTAATGTGTTGCTCATGTAAATATGGTAGCACATATCACCATACCGCATTTGCAATCATGATATTTGAAAAATCGTCATACGTTTAAAACTTAAGTGAAACGTGTATACTTTCAAGATGAAATTTAGAAGAATCATTGCTATTAGTCGATATCGGTTTTGGATTTATGAACTTGGTCCATACGCTCTTGGAGCATTCGCTGCTACTCCTAATCTCACGGCGCTCCTTCATTGGAGGGTATTGGTGTTCGCTCTTTTTTTCTTGTTTTCTGCAAACCTCTATATTTACGGAATTAATGACATGTTTGATTACGAAACAGACATTAAAAATCCAAGAAAAGTAAATTATGAAGCTCTGGTAAAACCTGAAGAATGGAAATCTCTTTCTTGGTGGATCGTTGCGGTAGTCGTACCTTTTCTATTGTTTCTTCCTTTTGATAATAAAGGGGCACTTATCTCGATGGTATTATTTTTCTTTTTTGCTGGTTTTTATTCTGCAAAGCCTATCAGAGCAAAAGCAAAACCTTTTTTTGACAGCATATTTAGCGCTGGACACTACGTTGCTACAGGCGCATTTTCTTACTACTTACTTGGAGGAGTTGGTGTTCCAGTATACCCACTGTTAGCAGCTATGGCTTGGTCTATTGCAATGCATGCATATTCTGCAGTGCCTGACATTGAGTCTGATAGAAGTGCAGCACTTCCAACTATTGCTACAACACTACAAAAACAAAAAACTCTCGTTCTTTGTTTATTGCTTTATATCGTGTCAGGAATCCTTCTCTATCCGTATGTTGGTGTCGTCTCACTTATTCTTATGTTTGTGTATGCGGTGCTTATGATTGCATCATTAAGAATTCAAACAGATGAGAAGCTACTTCATTTGTATACATACTTTCCGTATATCAACGCATGTTCAGGTATGATGATATTTTTCTCAATCTTACTTTCTCGGTTTCCTCTGTAATTTAGAGTTTTTGGAGTGGGGATGGATCAGTGATTCCTTCAATACGTTTGTATACTAATTCTGCAGAAATGAGACAAATCGGCATACCAATTCCAGGATTTGTGTACGCTCCAACAAAATAAAGATTTTTCACCTTTTTACTTACATTATTTGGGCGGAAAAATGCGGTTTGCATTAGTGTGTGGGCAGGTCCGAGAGCAGTGCCTTTGTAGCTATTGAAATCTTTTTCAAAATCTTTCACACAATAATTCTTTCGATAGATAATTCGGTTTGAGAGATCCTCAACTCCCATGACTGTCTCAATTTTTTTCAATACTTTGTCTCCATAGGATTTCATTTCTGCGTCTGTGTATGTGAGTCCAGATCCAATAGGCACAAGAACAAATAAATTTTCTTGGTCTGCAGGTGCTACTGATGCGTCAGTTGTAGAAGGTACTGATACGTAAATAGAAGGTGAGTCCGGCCATTCTGGAGTATCAAAAATTTGTTTAAAGTTTTTCTTCCAGTCTTGAGAAAAAAGAAGGTTGTGATGCGTTAAGCTTGGTGTTCTGCCTTTAACACCTAAATACATAATGAATGCTGATGGGGCGAGAGTTTTTTTGTCCCAATATTTCTTCGAGTGATCTGCGTTCTTTTCAGCTAATAATACTCTCTCTGTATGCTCATAGTCCGCATTAGAGACGACATAGTCAGCTCGAATTTCTTCACCGTTTTCAAGTGCTATACCTACTGCATTACCATGTTCAACGATGATTCGAGAAACAGGTGCATTTGTATGGAGAGTAACTCCATTCTTTTTTGCTACAGCGACAAGTGCTTCAATGAGTTTATAGATGCCACCTTTTGGATACCATACACCATCAACAAAATCGACATAGTTCATAAGGCTGTAGATTCCTGGAGTTTGATATGGGGAAGTTCCTAATAGTACTGTTTGGAACTGAAGAACTTTTCTTAGGAGTTCGTTGGTAAATGAACTTTCAACAATCTTATTCATTGTTTTAAACAAGGGGAGTTTTCGTCCTTCAGTCATGACTCGTTTATTGAAGAAGTCGAGTATAGAATCGTAGTTCTTATACATGAACTCTTGTTTTGCAATCTTGTACTGAAAACCCGCGCGCTCTAAATATGCTGTGAGAAGTTTTCCTGATCCAGGTTCCAATGATTCGAAGGTGTGTATCGTTTTCTCAATCTCAGAATAAAAATCGTAATGCTTATGTTCGCTCTCTAGAAAAACTCTATAGGATGGGGAGAGTCTTTCGAGCGTAAGGTATTCATTGATATTTTCACCAAGGAGCTTGAAAAATTCATCAAATATATCAGGCATCATGTACCATGATGGACCAGTATCAAATGTAAAACCATCAACAGTGAATGTGTTTGCGCGACCGCCAAGGTTGGTGTTTTTTTCAAAAAGTTGCACCTCATAGCCTTTTTTTCCAAAAAGAGCTGCGGTTGCAAGACCTCCTATTCCCCCTCCAATAATAATAATTTTTTTCTTCATGAATGGTAGAGATGATGAATCATAATAGGAACTGAAATTCGTAATTTTTCTGGAAGTTCAGTTCGCACTCTTCTAGTAAGCGTATTATAGTCTGCTTCTTCTATCTTGTTGAGTATTCGTTCATAGAGTCGTGAGGCGAGTCTTACTGCGAGTTGTCCTCGGTTATCTAGTTCAGATATACCGGGTTCTGCTTCTCGGTAGAGTGTACGGGCTCTAGTAATCTGAAATTTCATAAATGCTTTCCATGCCTCACTGACTTGTGCGGTACTTATTTCATTTGTAATACCAAACTGTGCCAACTCATCTTGTGGCATGTACACTCGGCCTCGGTGTGAAAAATCTTCCCCAACATCTCTGAGAAAATTTGTAAGCTGCATAGCTTCGCCGAGTTTCTGTGCGTATGAGAGTGTTTCAGGTTGCTTGAATCCAATAATGTAAGACATCATGATGCCAATACAACTTGCAGAGCCATACATATATTTCTCCAATTCATCGTATGTTGTGTAGGTTGTCTTCTCTGTGTCTTGCATCATTGCATCTAGGAATGAAATGCTAAGTTCGAAAGGGATATGATATGTATGAAAGACATATGCGGCAGCTCGGATCACTGGGTTTTCTGATCGAGCTCCCTCATAGCACTTTGTCCATTCATGTTTCCAGTCTAAAAGTTGTTTTTTGATTTCCTCATTGTTTGTCCCTTTTGCTGAATCGACAATTTCATCAGGTACACGAACAAAGCCATACAACGTAAATGTCGCGTTACGAATTTCTTTTGGGAAAAATGCAGTCGCAAAATAGTAGCTAGTACCGTGTTTTTTTTGAAGTTCCTTGGCTACAAGTACATCTTGAGCAAAATCATCATCAGAATAGCCGTTCATTGCGTGAAGTATATCAGTAATGCTACGTATTTCTCAATGTAAAACCCCCGTCTCTTACGAGACGGGGGACAGGAGCATGTCATGCACAATACGAATTCCTTCGCGGATTTGGTAGAACTTACCCGCGAGTTCAGCTTCGGGCGACGTTACAAACTCATGAGCTCGCTCGTTCGTCACACCTTCAGCGATCACTTCGTACCAACCCTGCATCTTCGCATCGTACCACTTATCGAAGTCAGCTTTCGACTGGAAATGGGTACGTGTGATGCAACCGTATGAAGTGCCATTTGCGATATTGCGGAATACCACGTTGTACATGCTTGTTTCCTCGCTTGTGAAAGAAGATATTTCTGAAAATTAGAATATAATAAATTTTGGATTTGTCAAATATGTAAACTTATCAATGTTATTTCTCGAGTTTTTTCCTTAGCTCGTCGATAACTGCTTTCTCCCAAAACTTCATTGAAAACCAGCCAATGAGTGGTCGTGCAACTATGCGAAGCCAACGGTTGTGAATAGTGACCTGATATGTGTAATCGATCGTGGTGCCCTCTGGGTGCTGCGAGAGTAATAATTCCTCGTGCCCAGATGTTCCAAACTTCGGGCTTTCATTATCTGAAATGAACCCCTTTTCAGGAAGAATCTTTGTTTTCATGCTCACAGGGAAAGTTTGTCCAAACGATTTGACTGTTGCATTCATTTCTAAATAATTTCCTTCACGTTTTATGATTTGTATAGATTTTGCAACCTTCGGAAAATGCTCAGGAAATGTTTCAAAGTCGGTCATGATATTGAACACATTAATAACAGGAGCCTTGATAATCCATGTGGCATGGAGGGTAATATCTTTCATGTAAAAACTATATCATAGGCGTAAAGTTTCGACCTCTTAAAAAACTTCGTTTCTTCACCAAGCAAAAAACACCCTATTGGGTGTTTTTTAGTGCTCGACATGGTGCGGGATATCGGAACCTTTTGGAAGCAGAATAAAGAGCACATTTGGCTGCCAAATATCAAGCAGGGTTTCTTTGGAATTACGAGGCCGACTGAGAAAGAGATGG
>CAZYGU010000021.1:0-1657 GCA_964646785.1 uncultured Candidatus Saccharibacteria bacterium
GGAAATGGGCTATTTACAAAACGTACATTTGGAAAAGATGAGGTTGTGTTTGAAGTGAAAGGGAAGTTCATGACCTGCTACGAAGAAGAAGAGGTAGACGAAGAGACGCGAGCAAATACCTATCGATATGACGAGACACTGTATATCAGCCCGAAGGGAACTATCGGAGATTTTCTGAATCACTCGTGTAATCCCAATGCGAAAGTAATGAAGGTTGGAAAAAAATTGTATGTGCAGGCAATCAGGTCCATACCACAAGGGAGGGAAGTCCTTATTGATTACTCGACGATTATTGCTGTCGATGATACGTGGACGATGCGGTGCAATTGTGGGAGTGCTCTCTGTCGAAAAAAGATCGGTATGTACACCTCGCTTCCAAAGAAGCTTAAGAAAGCATATATTGAGCGTGAAATTATCCCACGTTTTATCCTCGACATTGTGTGATCCTGATACCGAAACAATGTATACAGGTTTTGATATACTCTATATATGACAAAGCATAAAAAAATTGAACTGTGGGCATTACTTGCGTGGAATATTCCAGCGTACATTCTGTCTTATTTGTATGGAAATAATTATATTGTGATCGCATTGTTCTTTTTCGTCATTCCATCTTTGTATCTTTCGATTCGAAACAAGAAGATGATGAAGAAAATTGCTACTGTTTCAATTGTTATGATGGTCCCGATCGTTACGATCATTGGGTACCTCGGATATACTGATGGATCTTGGTACAACTTCGGAGTGAGTGGTATCACTGTCTTTAATACATATCCTGTTGATGATTTTCTATGGGCATTCTTGTATGGATACTACATTCTTGCTGTGTACGAATACTTTTTTGAGCGAGAAAAAATATTGAGACTTCCAAAAAAGTTTTTGCGTTTTGAACTTCTCTCTCTTGCTGCATCAGTATTGTTTTGTTTGTATCTTGTCTACCGACAGACACCTCTTGTTATTCCATATTTTTATGTGTACCTCATTAGTATATTTGCCATTGTAATACCGGGAATTATTTTCTTGCGATATCAAAAGGTGTTCGTGAAGGCTCTGTATACCGGATTATTTTTCCTTCCATTATCTTTCTTGTGTGAACACGTAAGTATGGAAAAAGGGGCATGGATATTCCCAGGCAATCATTTTATAGGATACGTGCAACTTCTCGGAGCTCATTTTCCTTTTGAAGAGTTGCTATGGCTGATATGTATGGTTCCTGCCATCGTCGCGTATTACGAGATCTGGGCAGATGACGAAAAATAACTTTCTCAAGGAAAAGAAGCCTAATAATAGGGATTTTTCAGAGGTCCTATTTTAAGAAGATAGGGAAGAATGCTCTGTTTGACATACACCACTTTATGGTGTATAATAGTAACAGAAATTTCACCCTGTATCCTCTATGGAGGTAACACATGTTCGTCCGCATTCTCATTGCAGTGCTTGGCTTTATGGTTTCGGCCATCGCGGTCAAACACGCATCGTACATCCTCATGCATGGCTCGGTCTTCGAGTCACTGCGCAACTTCATCAAGAAGCAGATGGATGACGATGTCTTCGGCTTCGAGAAGCTGAATGAGTTGTTCACCTGTAAGGTGTGTATGAACACCCAGGTGGCGCTCTGGATGGTAGCACTTCCACTGCTTCTGTCCGGCAATCTTTC
>CAZYGU010000021.1:1757-14629 GCA_964646785.1 uncultured Candidatus Saccharibacteria bacterium
TCTTTTTTATATGCACAGATATTTCATAGAAAAAAAATAGTAAATGAGATACAGTAGTAGGCCGAACTTTTTGTATCGAGATTAAATGATATGACAATACGTAGTGCATCATCATGTCATGTGGTTTTGATACATCATGTAACCAGTTCGGAATCCTTATTCGGTAATTACTGATACGTATATGAAAGATATAAAAGCGCATATTGTGGCAACGGTTGGTCCAGCGTCAGAGCATCGTGAAGTATTAAAGATGATGATTGAACACGGTCTCGATATCGTCAGACTGAACTTTTCTTGGGGAGATCTTGATGAGCGAGTAAAACAAATTGCACTTATCCGTGAACTTGCGGCAGAAGTTGGAAAGCATATTCCTATTCTGATTGATCTTCCTGGTCCACGTGTGAACTATGAAGAGGGTCATGGATATGACAACACTGTTCTTAAGGTTATTACTGAGGAAGATAAGGGGTATGTGAAGTTTGGTGTCGAACAAGGTATTGAATATTTCGCGCTTTCGTTTGTTGGAGGTGCACACGATGTTGTGGAACTCCGTGAACTTATTGCGAGTTTCTCAGGAAATCAAAAGATCATTGCAAAAATAGAACGAAAAGTTGCTGTCGATAATCTTGATGAGATTCTTTCAGTTACCGATGCGGTTATGATTGCACGAGGAGATCTTGGTAATGAAGTTCCACTTCCAGAGATTCCATTTGTTCAAGAGGGGATCATTAAGAAATGTAATGCTGCAGGAAAGCCTGTGATCACTGCAACAGAAATGCTTCTCTCAATGGCAGAGAAATCTCGTCCGACTCGTGCTGAGGTTACTGATGTTGCGATGGCTGTTATGCAAGGTACGGATGCCGTGATGCTTTCAGAAGAAACTGCTCGGGGAAAATATCCAGCAGAAGCGGTGTTGATGATGGAAAGTATTATTATCGAATCTGAGAAGCATCGAAATCCAGAAAAAGTAGTCCTTCAATTCTAATCACACATAAAAACCACCTACGACTAGCAGGTGGTTTTTTGTAGTGTATAACATGAGTTCACACTGATATGTAGAGTGATACACTAAATAGTATGAACATAGAAAAAATTGCATTTTTGAAATTGCGTTTTGTGATGGCGTTTATATTTCTTTGGGCGTTTGTCGATAAATTATTTGGGCTTGGTTTTGCTACAACAAAAGAGGCAGCTTGGATCAATGGGGGATCACCAACATCCGGTTTCCTTATGCATGCAACAAAAGGTCCGTTTATGGATTTCTATAAAAGTTTGGCAGGGGTTGCTATGGTAGATTGGCTCTTTATGCTTGGGCTTTTGTTCATTGGACTCACATTGCTTCTTAATCGATATGTTGTTTGGGGATCTGTGGCAGGTGTCGTACTCATGTTACTTATGTGGTCAGCGCTCTTGTTTCCGGAAAACAATCCTATTGTTGATGAGCATGTAGTTTATATGCTTGTTTTTACAATCCTTGCATATAGAAGTAAGAATGGGGGACTTAGAATAGGATCCTAAGTTTATATCGTTTTGCGAAGTGTTACCGAAAAATACCTAGAGATATGTCTCTTGGTATTTTTTCATTGCACGCTCAATAATCTGAAGTCCTTTTCCTTTTTTTGTTGCAGTATATATACCTTCTGTAGTTTTTTGCACCATATCGTCTTCAATAAGCTTTTTCAATTTGAGTGTCAGGGTACGAGTAGAAATACCTACAAGAGCTCTTTCGAGTTCGCAAAAACGTTTCTGTCCGAGTAGAAGTTGGTGCATGATCAGCATCGTCCATTTGTCAGAAAGGAGATGGGCGACTTCTGTGATAGGGCATGCTTGCGCCTGTGTTTTCATGATGTTTTTACTATAACACAGAGGTCAGTACTTTACAAAGTAAAGCACTGACTGGTATACTAATAGTCCCTTTATTACATAATTAAATAGTATATGGATTTTACATCACAAGCGACAGGAGAGTCAGTACAGAAAACTATGCAGTCACTTTCTGCAAATAGTTTTTTACCAATCGAGGTGAATACAAAAGAGGATGCCCTTGCGAAAATACTAGAACTTATTCCAGCAGGTGCATCTATTATGAATGGTTCGTCAGAGACACTCAGAGAAATTGGATTTATTGATCTCGTAAAAAGTGGAAAGCATTCATGGAATAATCTTCACGATGCTGTCTTGGCAGAAAAAGATCCTGCAAAGCAAGCTGAACTCAGACGACAATCAGTATTGTCTGATTTCTATCTTGGAAGTGCACACGCAGTCACTGAAACAGGGGAGATCGTTGTCGCTTCAAATACTGGAAGTCAGCTTCCACATATTGCATTCACATCAGCAAATCTTATTTTTGTTGTAGGTGAGCAGAAAATTGTACCGACACTTCCTGATGCGTTTACTCGCATTGAAAAACAAGTTATTCCACTTGAGGATGAGCGTATGAAAGGTGTATATGGATTTGGAACTCTTTGGGCAAAGACCGTTATCCTTCATAAAGAAAATCCTGCTCTTGGTAGAAAAGTGCATGTCATTTTTGTGAAAGAACATCTCGGATTTTAAAACAATGACACCCCACTACGCTGTAGTGGGGTGTTGTTTGTTAGTCTCGCTTTCGAATGCCAGTTAGGTGGCCACCGAAATAGAGCCCTGTAACAGGAAGATGATCCGATGCAGCCAGCTCTTCAAGAGATCCAAGTTTGAAATCTTCCAGAAGCATTCTAATGCTTTTTGGGAGATCATCAGGACCAAGATGCTCTATTGAATCACCGTCTGGATTGAAACTTTCCGTGAGAGTGATTGAACCTCTCCTCAAATCAAATTCTCTCGTAACTGTGACGACGATTGTAGTTTTAGGTGGACTCGATCCTCCAACGGTAACCTTCGTGATGTGGCCGGGGTAATTCCGAATTGAGGTTCGGCTTATCGCCATCAAACCACAAGTCCAGTGAGTCACGAAATTCTCCTTATGCTAAAGGGAGATGTTATCGAGCAAATACCTCAGGAAGCACTGTTGAAAGTGGTATTCCGAGTTTGCTGAGCTGACCTAAAGGGATGTCACCTTTGTAATCCCAGAATTGCACTTGAGATACATTGAATTCTTTTGCGTATCCGAAACCAAGATCCTCAGAAATGATCACAACAACTTTGTTATCGTGAACGTAGGCAACACGACCGAAGACAGGTATATTTGTCGTACCCTTGTACTTTTCAGCTCGTGGATGAACAAGCTCGGGTATGACTACAAAACAACCAACTGAGAGCTCTTCGCTGGATGCTGGCATACAAATGATCTCCCTGAAAAAGAATGAGTAAATTCCTTCACTAGACTCTCATATTTTACAAA
Source organism: uncultured Candidatus Saccharibacteria bacterium (assembly GCA_964646785.1). Lineage (GTDB taxonomy): Bacteria > Patescibacteriota > Minisyncoccia > Phycocordibacterales > Zambryskibacteraceae > JBGTNQ01. Next base: position 5,098 of record CAZYGU010000021.1, read on the forward strand.
GGGAGACAAGTCATATTTCTCGGGTGTATACTTGGGGGCATATTCTGGTTTTACTTATAGTAAAAAACTGTTTTTGTGTAAGATATTAGTATCTATATACGTCACATAAAACTCTACACCAGAGAATTATTTATATTTTAGTTATACCATATGATAGAAACACTACTAAAAAAAGTGCCGGTAGGAATTATTGTTTTTCTGATGTTTGCAGTTACGGGAATCGGTGCTGCTGAGATGCTACACGATAAGGGTAAGGTTCAAAATTTTGATCGTTCAAATGATGGATCAAAATCAGAATTAAATAGTCAGTCATCAAAATCAACGACAGTAAACCGAGTTTCTGATGATAGTAATAGTGGAGAGGTAAGACAGTCATCAAAATCATCAGATGATACGAAAGGTTCTGAGATTAAGCAGTCATCAAAATCAAGTGATCGACGAGGTGATGATGATAGTGATGATGACGAAGATGAGGATGAGTGGGATGACGATTCATACAGAGGAAAGACGACTGTTCAGACAAGTACCACACCTGCACCAGTAGTGAACACAACCACGACATTTACAATGGCTCAGGTTTCAACACACAACACATCTGCAAGTTGTTACTCTGTGGTAAGTGGAAGTGTGTACGATCTTACTACATGGATTAACCAACATCCTGGTGGAAGTTCTGCAATTAAGTCTATGTGTGGAGTAGATGGTACATCTGCATATAATCAACAGCATGCAGGATCTTCACGTCCGAAAAATGAATTAGCAGGATTTAAGATTGGTATATTGGCACAGTAATCTACATAAGGGATATAGATGCAAAAAAACTCGGTATATACCGAGTTTTTTGCATTTTAGTACTTGAACGTACATGGTACAGTTATATGTGGTACGTTAACCATATAATATTTTCATTCATGGACTATACCCTTATTGTGTTTGCAACATTAGCCCAGTTTGCTCTTGGAGCACTGTGGTACTCACCGCTATTATTTGGAAAATGGTGGATGGTGATTATGGAATGTACAGATCTCCCCAAGGAGGAATTACAGAAACAGCAGAAGGAAATGATGCCGTTTTATGCTCTGCAGTTGTTTCTAACATTATTCACCACGTTTTCTTTTGTGAATCTTGTTCCATATGTACATGATTTGAGTGCTTACCATCTTGTGTTTTGGCTATGGATTGGGTTTATTGCACCTGTACAAATTGCGGCAGTTATTTGGGCAAATACAAAAAAACAATATTGGTTTAAACAAATTTTCGTTATGGCACTCGGTCAGCTTGCTGGGATGATGCTAATGGCGTGGATTCTCTCACTCTAAAAAAATATGAATACAATTGGATATTTTGAAATACAATCTGATGATCCTGAAAAAGCTTCACTCTTCTATCAGCATGTGTTTGGTTGGAAATGTTTGAGAGAACTTAATATGCCTATCGAATATTTTCGTATTGATGGTGCAGGAATGAATGGTGCCATTCTCAAGCGTCCAACTCATACACCACCGCCAGAGTGTGGAACAAACGCATTCACAAACTCGATCCAGGTTGCAGACTTTGATGATATTGCAATGAAAATTATTGAAAATGGCGGACAGGTTGCGCTTCCGAAATTTCCGGTACTCGGTAAATGTTGGCAAGGATATTTTATGGATGGAGATCAGAATGTGTTTGGAATATTCCAAGTAGATCCAAAAGCGGGAACATCTCTATGAAAAAGGTAAACAATGTCGAAGCGTATATCGCTGGTTTTTCAAGTGAAACGCAAAAGCTTTTGCTCGAAATTCGGAGAATAATTACCAAAACCGCTCCCAAGGCAGATGAGGTTATTAGTTATGGTATGCCCGCATACAAGTACCATGGGATGCTCCTGTATTTTGCTGGAAACAAAAAGCATGTTGGGCTCTATCCAATGCCGAGTGCTGTTCTTCATTTTAAAAAAGAACTCACTTCGTATGTCACATCGAAATCTACCATTCAGTTTCCAATTGGGAAAAAACTTCCAGTAAGTCTTGTTACACGTATTGTGAAATTTCGTCTTGCGGAAAATTTAGAAAAGGAATTGAAAAAGAAAAGTTCTTTGGATGTATTTCCTGAAGATTTAGTATCTCCTGCACGTAGGGCACTTCATACGGCAGGTATTAACACCTTAAAAAAACTTTCTCAGTATCGAGAATCTGAATTGCTGTCTCTTCATGGGATGGGACCAAGTTCAATACCAAAATTGCGTAAGGCACTTGCGATGAAGCATCTATCTTTCAAAAAGTAAGTTGTGTTTGATTACTTTATGTAATCTCGCACGGTATTGTTCGTCTTCAGATGTAACTATGCAAAAATCAACACAAATAATTATTACTGGAGCAATTCTCGCTGTTCTTCTCAGTGTTCTCTTTTTTGGATTGAAGAAGAACTTTATCGATACAGATACACCGCTACCAGTACAAACAAATACAGTTTCAAATGGTATCGTCACAATTTCTTATCCGGAAAACTTTGGGCTTGCCACAACGAAGGATCAAATACTTGTGAAGTCATATATTCCATCCTGTGATGATGGATTCGATTATTGTGTGTATTACAAGGGTGAAGTATACGCGGGTACAAATTTTGAAAGTGCTGGACTCTCAATACGAAAGCGTTTGGATCTTTCTTCACTTAATGCCTGCCTGCAGACAAGTCCAGAGGGGTATACAAATTTGTCACCAAAGGTTCTTAAGAAAAATTCTTACGAAATGAGTGTATTTGCACCAATAGGGGATGCGGCAGCGGGACATTATGCAAATGGTGAAATGTATCGTATCTATACTGAAGGACAATGTGTGCAGTTTGATATTCGTATTGGTGAGACACAATTTCTTAATTATCCAGTGGGGAGCAAGGTTGAATTTACCATGGCTGATCGTTTGAACATGATGACTACACTTCGATCAATTATTACTGGTATGGTACTCGTGCGCACGGGTGAAACATTAGTCTTGCCATAATAAAAACCACCCAACAAGTTGGGTGGTTACGGTGCTTGTTTGCGTTTTGCTACGCGTTTTTCGGGGACATATCTGACAAGTTCGAAATTTCCAAACGTTTGGAATTCCTCCTGAATCACGACACTCTCCATGAGTGAGTAGAGTCTCCCGTGGTAGAGCATACGTAATCCTTTTAGAATTTTCTCACCCGGTTTACCAGGAAGAGGAAGTTTTCGGTGTGTTTTATCCTCTTCTTTGTAAGCTTTTTGTTTTGGGGCGAGGTGTTCGTATTTGTTTATATGGCTACCTCGCAGCTTTTTTCGTTTTGCCACATTGGCTCCTCGTGTGTAATGAAATAGGGAATGTTCTTTTGTCCGGACCATATAGTAACCAAAATGGACAAAAAAACAAGATGACATTATTCTAAGGGAATGAAAATCATTCTGGGTAGCTCATCTCCATTTCGAAAAGGAGTTCTCGATAGAGCGGGAATTTCTTTTGAAGTAGTGAAACCTGACATTAATGAGAAAAGTATTCGTGCTGAAAAACATGAGCAGATACCACTTATTCTCTCTTTTGCGAAGGCACAAGCTGTGGCACAAAAAATAACTGATGAAGCGATAATTATCGCGTGTGATCAGGTCATTGTTTGTAATGGGATGTTGCTTGAAAAGCCTGAAAGCGAAGACGAAGTAAGGGAGTCGTACAAGATGTATCAACAGTACCCAGTACAGTATGTGAATGGTATTACTGTTCTTAATACTAAGACTGGCGATAGTATCACTGCGCAGGAAGTTTCTGTTGTTAGGTTCAAAACAATGCCATCAGAGTTTATTGAAGACCAAATTACGAAGGGAATTATATTTCAATGTGCTGGAGGAATTGGAGATGAAACAGAAGATCACTATGGAATAATTGAGCAAGGCACAAAAGACAGTCTGCAAGGGTTACCACTTCGCTTTGTGCAAGAAATGATGGGAAAAGTGGGGTAAATATCAGTGGGAGGTGCTTCTTATAAGGATTGACGCAATTAATTTTTCAGTATATAGTACTTTTTCGTCTAAAAAAATACGAAAAGAGTATTTTCGTGTTGATTTGGTACATATAAATGAAAAAAGTAGCAAAAATATTTAAAATTGAAGATATGTCAGTTTGGTACGACGGGCTTGTGTTTCTTGTTTCATTAATCCTTCTTATTGCTCTATTTGTATTTAAGGCGGATCATGTTGGAGTTGGACATTGGTTTCTTTTTTTATACACAGTTTTGATCACCGTGTTTCAGTTATTTCGCTTGCTTGCCGCAATTATTTCCCCAAGGGTACTTGCTGTTATTGAGTCTGGTCATATAGATAACGAAAATTACACTCCAAGTGTCACTATTGTTATCCCATGTAAGAATGAAGGAAAAGATATTGCTCATACAATTTTAAAATCTTTTGAAGCAGATTATCCAAAAGATTTACTCGAAGTTATTGTTATCAATGATGGAAGCACAGATGATACTTTGTCAGAAATTTTAAAAGTAAAAGAGTCGCATCCTGAGCTTATTATTATTGATTGGAAAGAGAATCGCGGAAAAAGAGAAGGTATGGCGGCAGGTTTTCGTATTGCAAAGGGTGAAATTGTTGTTCAACTCGATAGTGATAGTTATATTGAACCAAAAAAATTCCGTGATCTAATTAGACCATTTGCGAATCCTATTGTTGGAGCAGTATGTGCTCATGCTGATGTGGCGAATGCAGATAAGAATTTCATTACTAAGATGCAAGCGGGTTACTATTTTATTGCTTTTCGAATTCTAAAAGCTGCTGAGTCGTCTCTCTGTAGTGTATTTTGTTGTAGTGGTTGTTCCTCGGCATACCGAAAGGAAATTGTGATGCCTATTATGGAGGAGTGGCTCGCTGAACAGTTTATGGGTGTTACGGTAAAGCATGGTGATGATAGGTCTCTTACTGGATGGGTTTTAAAACAAGGATATAGGACTATCTACACACATAAAGCGCAGGCATACACAATTGCACCAGAAAATATGAAGCAGTTGTTCCGACAGCAAATTCGTTGGAAAAAATCATGGGTTTCAAATGCTTTTTTTACATTTAAATATATCTTCAAAACAGATCCGTTTGTTGGGGTATTTTATTTCACTCCTCTTGTACTAATCTCGTTTCTGACTCCCTTAGTGGCTCTATTTAATATCTACTTACTATCTATTTGGCGCGGTTCACTCCCTTTTGCGTACCTCACAGGAGGATTGATTGTTACGTTGCTTTATATGCTGTATGCAGCAAGACATACTAATGGTAAGAAAAAGTATATTGGTCATTTCTTAGCATGGCAGTTCCTAACTGTAACAGTGTTCTGCTACTTTATTTTCTATTCAGCATTTACTTTTAGAAATCAAAGCTGGGCAACTAGATAATCGGCTATCATGAAACATAAAATTCCATTTCGAAAGCAAATGATTTCTGTGCTGACTCTACTCACGGTATTAGTTGTTGTTGTTTTTGGTATTTCAATTATTAAAGCAAATGTCGTTTTGGTAAAAAGGAATGTACTTGGAGACGCAGATCGTTTTTTTGAATCATTTCAAAAATATCCCGAGACGTCTTCTATAAAAAGTGAGTTTACCGAAACAGTTCCGGTTCTTTTGTATCACGGTATAAATGATCCAATTGATCGATTTACACTTGATCGTGGTCGTTTTCGAGAACACATGTCTGCGTTGTATGAAAAGGGATATCGAACCATCACTGCTGAGGATTTTGTTGCTTTTATGAAGGGTGAGAAAAAACTTCCTGCACGATCGTTTCTGCTGACGTTTGATGATGGAAGGAAGGATAGTTTTTATGGCGCTGATCCTGTTCTTGAGAGACTTGGATATCATGCTGTTATGTTTATTGCACCAGCACAGTCTCTAGAACAAAGTAGTCTTTCTTCTGATTACTATTTAAATAAACTTGAAATTCACCAGATGCTACAAACAGGTAGGTGGGAAATTCAATCACACACACTTCAAACTTCAGGGGGATTTATTCCAATTGATGCCAATGGAAAAACAGGGTATTTTTTGAGTAATAAGAAATGGATTAAAAGCGAGAACCGATTGGAGACAGATTCTGAATATGATACACGTGTTAAACACGAGATCGTTGATTCAGTTTCAGCGATTCAAGATGTACTTGGTGTCAAAGTGAATTTGATGTCATACCCATTTAGTGACTTTGGACAACATACAGAAAATAATACAAAAGATGCGGTTAAAACAATTCGTTCGTATGTTGGTGATACTTATTCGTATGCATTCATGCAACAGTGGCCGTATGATGGTGGGTTTATAGGAAATCACTCAACTGATGATCCGTTGTATCTTAGACGTATTGAGCCCGCATCTGATTGGACTGGTAAGTATTTGGTTGAGTATTTATTGAGCGGTGAGGATGTTGTTTCGCTTACAAATGGTATCGGGCTCTCACTTCAGTCAATGAATTCTCGATGGAGAAAAGCGTGGGGTGATACTCCGATTTTTGGTGATGATGGAATTACAATAAAAACATCAAAAGAGTCACCAAGCACCCTTGTTCTTTTTGATGGCTCACGTGCATGGAGTGATTATCGTTTTGATACTGAAATTTCCTTTGATGGAAATGGAACTATTGGATTATATGGGAATGTAAATGGCATTGACGACGCGGTTCGATGTATCTGGGATAAAAAGAATATGTTTATTGAAAGGATCATTAATGATGAGGTAGTTTCGCGCCAAGTATTTTCTGCTCAAGAGATACGTGGTAAACATACGTATTCTATTGTCTCGAAACCTGGGTACATTGGTTGCTACAGTGACTCAAAGATTTCTGGGGCATTTCGGCTTGATGCTTCATTAGTGGGTGGGGTGGGAATTGAACTTCATTCATTTGCAGAAGATTCCACTCTAAAGATAGTAAATACCGGTGTGACGTTTAGTCCAAGTATCGATGTGAAAACCTTGAAGGAAGAGTCTGAAAAATCTATTCGATCACTTACACAAAATACTTCTCTTGATTTTCTTAAGAAGAGATTAGTTTCAGCTCACTCTCAAGTGAGAAGTTATGCAGATGGAGCAGATGGTTTTTTAATTCCTGGATTATTCAGTCAAGAGGTTTGGGGTGGAGATACAGCAACTTTCGCAACAAATATTTCTGAAAATAGTTTTAGTCTTGATCACAAGAAGCATGTTTCTGGTGAAGTGTATTGGATGTGGCCAAAAATTGCTGCAAAGGGTAATGAGTATGAAATTCAAGCGACATACATAGCAAGTACTTCAACAGAATTGACCGTAAAAAGTGAATTACAAGATGGAACAGTTGTTTGGAGCGTTGTGCGCGAAATGCCTCCAGTAAAAGTACCAACTAAGTATTCTTTTGCTGTTGAATTACCAAAAGGCACTGTTGCGTTTTCTGTTCTTCAAACTATGAGGGATATTGGAACATTAACGATACAATCTCCACGGGTAACTGAATTAAAGGAAGGTTCCTTTGATAAGGGTTACATCAGTTTTTCTTTTGATGATGGGTACGAGACATTTAAAACGAATGCCGCACCGATACTAACTAAAGCTCAAGTTCCAGCTACTCTTGCTGTCATTACCAGTCATACAGCTTTTGATCGTTATTTAAAGCCTGCAGATCTACATGATATTGAGAAGAGTAGTAACGAAATCGCTGATCATACAAGAAACCACTCACGTCTTGATACTTCCTTAACAATGGAGAATTTAATTCAAGAAGTGGCGGGATCAAAGTATGATTTAACTACAGCAGGATTTAATCCAAAAGTTTTTGTTTATCCGTATGGAGGGTTCTCACTCGATGCAGTCTCGGTTATAAAAGACGCTGGGTTCATAGGTGCACGATCTTCGATTCGTGGTTTCAATACAAAAAATACTGACCATTTTTACTTGAAGGATCAGATTATTGAAAAAACAACAACTATGGATGAGATTGAGCGCTATATGAGAACAGCTTCTGAAGAACGAAAATGGTTGATATTAGAACTTCATAATGTGTACAGTAATGATGACTTCAAGGATGAGGAGGGTATAACAAGTGAGAAGCTTGAGGCGATTATCCAAATGGCACAAAAATATCGTCTTGAACCTATTACCCTAACTCAAGGGCTTCAAAAAATGGGTGCACAATAATATAAGCCAATAATTTCTGACTGGTGGCAATACACAAGATACGCTGGGAATGTATAATTACATACAATGCAAAAAAACTTACAAATAGCCGGATTACTAGCTGTTCTTATTATTGGTCTGTATATTTTGGTTCCATTTAGATCTCAAGAGGATAAGAGCCCTGTTATATCAGAGGAATCAGGAAGCTTCTTGAAAGGTGATGTGGCAATTGATATGAGTGATAACGATCTTGCTGCGGTAAGTGCAAGAAGAAAAAAGAATGGTTCAAGTCAAACAGTAACGACAACAGTGCCTGCATCTACTGTTACCACTTCAGTATTCGCTGATTCCTTTTCTGTAGCTCAGAAAATTGAAGAAACCGGGTCACAATCAGAAAGTGTTAGTAAAAACTGGTGGGTTAACTCTGGCGCATGGTTACAAAGTGGAAATAATTTAGGTAGCACTGTTCTTGGTGATCTACCAACAACAGATCGATGGTATAAGGAATATGCTGCAACAAACACTGTTGATACTGATAGTGGTCTCCATCCACAAAATATTTTTAGACTTGTACAAAGAGGTCAATGGGCGAATCTAACTCAACAGGCATATTTTAAAATACAAAAAATAAACCTAAGTCAAAGTCCTAATCGAAATGCATCAAATGGTTTGTTTTTGTTTAATAGATATCAGACAGGTGATAACTTATATTACACTGGGCTTCGGGTTGACGGTGCGGCGGTAATAAAAAAGAAAATTAATGGTACCTACTATACGATGGCGTATAAACCATTCTTGTCAGGTTCAGCTTATGATAGAGATAAAAATCCAAATTTATTACCAACTGGTACATGGATTGGTCTTAAAAGTGTCATAACTACCGAAGTAAATAATGCTGTTTCTATAAAATTCTATGTTGATGTAAATCGAACGGGTAATTGGGTTTTGGCCGTTGAGTCTACTGACGATGCAAAGCAGTTTGGAGGAGCATCGATTACAAATCCTGGGTTTGCAGGAATTCGAACTGACTTTTTGGATGTTTTGTTTAATGATTACAGAATTGAGGAAGCTCAAAAGTAATAGCTTTAATTATTTCTCCTAAGAATTTTTAACGTTTTTTGCGGTTGATGAGAATGGTCATGAGAGTGTTTGTGGTGATCATTGCAATTGAATGGAGTGTTGTTGCTATATTGTATGCCTGCAGAGAGAAGAGCATCAGAATGTGTCTCAGTACATTCATACGATAAAGTGTTGGTGTTTCTGTTCTTGGATGTAGCCATGTTTTTCGAAGTGTGGGGACAAATGCGGTGAGATCAATAGCAACAGCAATAATAACTGAATACGTTGGATCTTTTGTGATAACCCAAGGGATAATCCCTAAGAGGGAAATGATAAGAAATAGAGTATCGATATG
>CAZYGU010000022.1:0-14166 GCA_964646785.1 uncultured Candidatus Saccharibacteria bacterium
TATATATGAAGAAAACAATATTGTTTGTATCCTTACTCGCATTATTCATTGTGCCCAGTATTTCTGTAGCGTATACACAGCAAGATATTTCCTCACTTTTCGCTACTTTCCAAAAGATCTTAAAAGAATTCGCTCTTCTTACAGGAAAAGGGAATCTTGCTGCGGTGGGTGGTGCTTCCCCGATTTGTGAGGCTACTGGTACAGGGAAATGTTACTACGTTAGTAATAAAACTACTTCTGGTGCTGGAACGTTTGCAGACCCTTTCGGTATGGCAGATTTTAGGCAACCGAGCACATATTGTAATACTGCGGGTGTAGCCAACAGTGTAATGAAACCCGGAGACTACATGTATTTTCGAGGAGGACAGTACACTCTGCCTGCTTGCTCTAGTGGTGCTTACTACACTGCAGCCATTCACCCAAAGATGTCTGGTACCCCGTCTCAACCCATTACCTTCAAGGCATATCCTGGAGAAACTCCGATTCTTAGTGCTGGTCCTGGAGGATCGGTTGCGGTATTGAGTACCATGGACAAAAGTACAGGATATAACTATATAAGATTCATGGGCTTTACTGTCAAGTCTGGAAAAGTTTACCTTTGGGGTTCAGAAGGTAGCGAATTTTCTTATAACGATGTCGAAGGTAAGAATAATCCAGGCAATACAGGTACTAATGTTGCGGTTCATATTCAGGATTCTAAGTCTCTGTGGATCCACCACAATGATATATATGGTTCACAGGGTAGTGGGGGAAACAACGCTGGTATTCAAGTGTTCCGAGGTACGGATCTAATTGTTGAAGATAACTATATTCACGATAACATTGCGAATATTAACGACAAAGAGTCTGGAGTTAGAAATCTTTACCGAAAAAACTATCTTAAAAATGCCAACACTGCTTGGTACGGAAATAACCAGCCTGCCAATGTTTCTTTTGGTAGACCGACCCATGCTAGTTATAGTATTTATGAAAATGTTATAGACGGACATGTTGACCTTCACTTCTTGACCGATGGAGCTGAAATTCATGACAACTTGTTTCTGAAGTCAAGTATGGTCGGGTCTCAGAGTGGTCAAATTTGGAATTCTAAAATATGGAACAATGTCGTCATTTCTCCAGCTACTAATGTTAGAGCATACCGAGAGCCGTACGCATATCTTGTAACCTCTGGACCAACATCTCACTTTGGTTTTTTTGATAACAATTTTTACACAGCAAGTCCTGTATATGAATTTGGGCAGTATGCGCCAAGACCTCAAATAAATTTTGACTTATCTCAAATGCAATCCAAAGGCTTCGAAACCAACTCAAAAGTTGTTCTCCCTACAGATATATACGTAGACCAAGTGTCCTACCAACTTAAAGCACCATACACTACAGCAGGTAGATATGGAGATGCCGTAGGTCCAGACAATGTAGGGGAAATATTAGATCTAGAGGGGTGCGGGCCACTTGGTATGCCAGGTGTCGGTGGAGCACCAAGTGCACCTAGTACCCCCTCAACACCAGCTCCTGCAGTAACTTTATCAGTATCTTCATCTTCTATTATTTCTGGTTCTTCGGTTGCACTAACTTGGTCATCAACAGATGCGACTACTTGTACAGCTTCAGGAGGATGGTCGGGAGCACAAGCAACTTCAGGTACTCAATCTTTAAGTCCTATTTCTTCTACTACCTACACTCTTATTTGTACTGGGGTAGGGGGTACTGATACAAAGAGTGTAACTGTAAATGTAACTGCAGGCACTGTGTTTACTCCAACAGTCTCTCTTTTATCATCTAGTTCAGCAATCGTAGCAGGTTCATCTGCTACACTAACTTGGTCCTCAACAAACGCAACAAGTTGTACCGCTTCTGGAGGTTGGTCAGGTACGCAAGCTACCTCAGGCTCACAGTCTGTAACACCAACATCTAACACTACTTATACTATAACCTGCGGAGGTGTGGCTAAGAGTGTTACTGTAAATGTGACTGCTAAAGTTACAGAAACTCCAACGGTGACAGTTTCTCTCTCAGCATCTAGTTCATCAATCGTAGTGGGTTCATCTACTACACTAACCTGGTCATCTACTAACACAACAAGCTGTACCGCTTCAGGAGGATGGGAAGGGGTAAAGTTCACATCTGGTTCTCAGGCTATTACTCCAACAAAAAATACAACATACACCATAACCTGTGGAGGTGTATCAAAGAGTGTTACCGTAAATGTGACTACTAAAACAGAAACTCCAGTGGTGTCAGAGCCAAAAAAAGAGATTCCTACGGTAGTAGAACCAAAGCAAGAAACTTCTGTCCCTACGTATATTCTCACCCTAACACTTCGCCGTGGCTCAAGAGGTATTCAGGTGACAACCCTACAGACAGTGCTTAACAAACTTGGATATCTTTCTGATACTCCAACGGGATACTTTGGGGTAAATACAGAAAACGCAGTAAAAGCATTCCAACGTGAAAAGGGGATTGCATCTTCTGGAAACTGGTATTCAACTGGATATGGTATGGTGGGAGCTAAGACTCGATCTGCTCTCCTTAAGGCGGTAGCACAGTAGAAGTTTTGATGGTTGTTTGAAACAAAAAAATCCCCGAGAGGGGATTTTTTGATGATGTTATTTATGAGAATGCTTGTTCGACAACCTTCTTAAATGTTTCAGGGTTCTCTGCTGCGAGAGTAGAAAGAATTTTTCTATCAAGAGTGATGTTTTTCTTCTTTAATGCCCCAATAAATCTGCTGTATGAGTGGCCAAGTGCTTTTGTGCCGGCACTAATACGAACATTCCAGAGTCTTCTGAAGTCTCCCTTTTTGTCGCGACGATGAGCAAATGCGTATGCTCCCGCATGAAATTGTGCATCTTGAGCTGATCGCTCTTTAGTACTTCGTCCAAAACGGTATCCTTTTGTTGATTTTAGGATATTTCGTCGATATTTGAGTGCATTTACTCCTCCTTTTACTCTTGTCATGGTATTAGATGTTTACGAGAAATTGACTTCGTGACTTATTTGATATAACAAACCCATCCGAACGCTTTTTTCGAAGCTGACTTCGGCGACGTGACTCTTTTGCATTGAAATGGTTTTGGCCAGCTTTTCGAGCTGTAATTTTACCATTTTTCGTGATTTTGAGCCGTTTTGCGTATGATTTGTTAGTTTTTATCATAGATATTTCTACTGGTGAGGATAAGAGATAGACTGGCTATCTGGGCTCATACCCACAACGCGAAGGGTTCTAGACTACTATATATACTCACTTTTTGCAACAGGATAGCTCTATATCCAAGTTAGTTGATCTGAGGAGGGTAAAATACCTATAAAGTCTTATGTTTCTAAAGTGTTGGCTATCCTGCTGGTTATAAGACCCTTAATGGATCAGTAGAGCTAGAGCATTTTTTTCCGTAGTAGTACAAGGTATACTTGTAAGGTTATCTTTATTTTTTACTAATTCCTCATGAAAAAAATTATTGTCTCCTTGTTTCTTATTGTATCGCTGTTATTACCAAGTGTATCCCAAGCAATGACCGCAGCAGAAATATCTTCATATATTTCAATTCTTCAGAACTTATTGAATGAAATAACAGCTATTTCGGGGAGTTCTAATAACAGAGCAGAAGTAATTTCTGCCGTATCAGTATTAAAGGTAGGGGATGCTGTTCAGACTAAAACATCTGTTGGGGTACGAAGCGAAGCGCTTGTGGAGATAGGGTCTCAACCGCTCGGTGCTCAAGGGGTTATTGTGTCCGGCCCGAAGGTTTCAGGGGAAGTCACGTGGTGGAATATTAATTTTTCAACTGGGATTGATGGTTGGATTAAAGAAACAAATTTTTCAAAAATTACTACTTCGCCTGTTGTTACTGAGCCAGTGACTACATTACCATCAGGGGTTACTGCTACGTTTACTGCGAGTCCAGTTGTCGTCACTGCAGGAAAATCGACGACTCTTTCATGGTCATCTACAAATGCAACTGGGTGCCTCCTTGATATTGGCGAGGCTTCAAATCTTATGGTAGCAACTTCTGGTTCGTATGCTCATGTACCACTAAATACGATAACGTATGTACTTAAGTGTACTGGAGGTGCAGACTCTGTTATTAAAACAGTAACTGTCTCTGTTGAGGGTAAAAAGGACATTCTTGCTCCAACAATTACCTTCTCCTCATCGCCTGCGTCTATTAGATCTGGTTCTTCTTCAACGTTGTCATGGTCAACGAGTAATGCAAAAAGTTGTGTTGCAAGTAATGGTTGGACAGGGACTCGGGTAACTTCAGGAACTCAGTCGGTGAACCCTGTAGGGAATACAACATACACACTTACGTGTGCCGGGGCTGAAGGAATGTCTGTATCAAAGTCAGTGACAGTTACTGTTGAAAAATCTACTGCAGCGGTGAAGTATTTTAAGTATGTGATGAAATCAAACAATAATGAATCATTTTTTGTAAAGATGACTGATCCTGCGACTATTCAACAGGCAATGAATGATTTTAATGGCCAAAGAAATTTAATTCCAGCAGGTATCGTTGTGGCGGGGAATGGTGGATTCAATGCTCCGTGGAACTGGAATATCGATCCAGCAAGTGTAAAACTTTCGCAAGTTTGGATGGAGGTATGTGATGCAAGACCAACAGAAGTTGAATCTAATCTCACGTCATGGTTAGGTCAAACATATTGCCCATGGGACGCTGTTGTTTCTGCAGCATATGATGTCCCTCCAACACAGAAAAATGCATTTGTAATTGGCGATACTGTAAAGACAACTGCAAAACTAAATGTACGATCAGTAGCAAATGGTACGATTCTTGGTCAACAACAATTAGGATCAACAGGAGTTGTACTTTCTGGACCTATCGTTTCTGGTGATGGTAAATGGTGGAATATTGATTACACCACAGCACCAGATGGTTGGAGTTTTGAAGGATATTTAACAAAAGCAGTGCCAGTTCCTCCTCCAACAAATCTCCCAACTATTACATTTTCCGCTTCACCAACATCTATTTCAGCAGGTTCATCTTCGACACTTACATGGACTACTACAAATGCAACATCCTGTACCGCATCAAATGGTTGGACAGGCACAAAGGCAACTTCAGGGACGCAGTCAGTAAGTCCAATTACAAGTACAACGTACATAATCACTTGTAGCGGAATTGGTGGAAGTATTACTCAAAGTGTTGTGGTGAATGTAGGTGTTATTGTTCCTCCAGGAAATGGTGTTTCACTTACTCCAGCAGCTCTTCTCCCTGCATATGGACCGCTTCTAAAAAGTACTTCACCGATTTCTGAAGTTTCAAAGCTTGATAGCAACTTTCTAAAGTACGAGCAGAAACATTATTCGGACTATATTGCTATTACAACAGGCACACCAGCTGTAGGATATAACCACTACGGTTTCTTAGGGAGCCGTCTTGCATATGCAATTCGAAACGGCCTTCCGTATGGTTCTGGGGTAAATAACGAAGCAACTGACATGTATGCGCGAGGCAAAAGAGTTGCAATCGATTGGCTTAATACATACTCATTACCGAATAACTACGCTGTAGCCCAATGGCAAGATACCTCACTTGAAGATTTAGAAGCTCTTGTCGTTTTAGAGAACAACGCAACAGCTCGTACACAAATTCATATCGATGCTGCTCGAGGAACTGCTGATAGTCCATATATGAAGATGCAGGCAGCAAGTGCTGACCCTCGAGGAATCACTATATTTATTCAGCCAATGTTAATTGCGCATAGACTAGGTATTCCATTTAAGCACCCTGGTAATGGTTATAGTGGAACTTTTGACACCACGTTAGGTAGTTGGGCAAGTGCTGCAAAAAGAAATATTTATTGGCTTGATCAATTCAATGTTATTCAATCTGATGGAACTATTATTAGTAATGCACATGGTGGAGCAGAAGCATACTTTATGAGTGCAATGCTTGTGAATCAACTTATTGGGTATTACGGATACATTGAACGTGATCCAAAAGTTTTTTCTATGATCCAAAGGTCTGTTGATCACTGGATTGCAATGTTGCCTGCTGGATGGGATACGCTTCCATATCAAAGTAAAAATACTTCGACTGGAAGTAATACTTCACCAGCTCCAGATCTCGCGGGATTTTATGTGTATCCAAGTTTGGTTATGTGGCAAGAAACAGGTAACCAAAAGTATTATGATTTTGCTATCAAAAATATCAAAGCAGCTAATACTGCGTACATTGCTGGTCATAAACAATTTAATCAAGTATTCAATACTGATATATTCACTTCGGATGCTCTGTTGAATGGCATTCACTGGAAGCCTACAAATCCACCATTCCCTCCAACTGGTTCACCAGTTCCTCCTCCAACAAATCTCCCAACTATTACATTTTCCGCTTCACCAACATCTATTTCAGCAGGTTCATCTTCGACACTTACATGGACTTCTACAAATGCAACATCATGTACCGCATCAAATGGTTGGACGGGGACAAAGGCCACTTCAGGGACGCAGGCAGTTTCGCCACTAGTAAGCACTCTGTATACACTGACTTGTGTGGGGACTGGGGGTACAACAACAAAAAACGTTAATGTTTCTATCGCAACAGTTTCTGGTCCAATAACACTTCCTACACAACCATTAATTTTCCAAGTTCCTATGCCAAATCAAACAGGGAAAGTTTGGACAGTGCCGGCAGGGGATTCAACAGGTTTTCAAACAGCACTCAATCAAGCACAGCTTGGTGATACGATTGAACTTGCAGCTGGGTCAACTTACATTGGTAACTTTACTTTCCCAAAGAAAAGCACAGGTAGTGGGTGGATTGTTGTGCGAACAAATAAATACTCTAGTCTTCCATCGTCAGGGGTTCGAGTTGGACCATCGGACGCTGTGAATATGGCAAAACTTGTTTCAACAAATACTGGTAATACGATTAGTTTTCCATCAGGTTCCCATCACTATAGGCTTATTGGATTAGATATAACGAATGCAATATCGAATACTACTTACATTCAGACAGCTATTGTTTCAATCTATACCAATAATTCCAATGCAGCGGATATTCCAAGTAATATCACATTAGATAGAATGTATATCCATTCTCAGCCTAAAACTGCAGTGCAGCGCTGTGTACATGCAGATGGAAGTTATGTGGCAATTGTTGATAGTTATTTAGGTGAGTGTCATGCAAAAGGATTTGATAGTCAGGCTATCGCAGCTTGGAATACGAATGGACCAATCAAAATTGTAAACAATATGCTTGAAGGTGCGGGTGAAAATGTTATTTTTGGTGGTGCAGATCCTTTTATTAATAATGCAAATCCATCAGATATAGAAATAAGAAATAATTATTTCTATACACCAATTGCGTGGAAAGGAAATTTAACTGCAAATGGAGGGAGTTCACTTTGGACAAAAAAGAATTTGCTTGAATTTAAAACAGGTAAGAGGGTTCTTGTGGAAGGGAATGTGTTTGATGGTTCGTGGGGAGATGCTCAAGTGGGGCACGCATTTGTGATCAAATCTTCAAATCAGGGAGGTAAGTGTACATGGTGCCAAACAACCGATCTTACTATTCGTTATAATGTTGTTAAAAATATTGGCGGTACAGGGGGTGTTTCAGGAACTTCTGGATCAAACAATAACACTTTGGGTGGTTTAACATCTCGTGTTCTTTTTGAACACAACATCTTCCAAAATATAAATACTGGTCCGTATACTGGAGTTGCCCGATTGATTGAGCTCTATAATAACGCTCAGGATGTTACCTACAGAAATAATACATGGAATGCTATGGGTGGTTCAGTTCAACACTTCATATCAGCAGGTAATGCTCCGACTGCTACTAACTTTTCGTACACAGATAACGTTGCTCCATACGGTGAGTACGGCGTTGTTCCCGGATTTACTGAGGCAACTCTTAAAGCGGTTGTGTCTGGTACATATAATTATTCAGGAAATGTTGTATATACAAATCAATCAAGTAAATCACCGTATTCAGTTGTAAAATTCCCAACTACACCACTCTATGGTGATTATGCAGCTGCTCTTGTTTCAGGAAAAGGAGCAAATCAGTCAGCTGTCCTATCGGCAACACAAAATGCAATCTCAGGAAATGGTATGGGAACAACACCTCCGCCAGTTGCACAAGGTATTACTCCAACATATGCAATTGCAAATACTCCAACGGTTCTTGGACAGCAAGTATCGATCCAAACATTTAGTCGTATTCTTGGAAGAGGGATGAGTGGTGAAGATGTTAGAGTGCTCCAAAAATTCCTGATAAAAATGGATATGTATACTGATGAAGTCACAGGATATTTTGGTCCAGCTACAGAAAGTGCGGTAAAGAAGTTCCAATTACAAAAGGGAATCGTAAGTTCTGGAGACCCTCAGACCACTGGTTTTGGTTTAGTAGGGAAAAAGACACAACAGATGATTAGTGCACTTTCTGAATAACCTTTATTATTCTAGAAAAATAAAATACCTATCTCAATTTGAGATAGGTATTTTATTTAGTAATGCTAGGATTTTTTCGGTGAAGATCGTTCCACAATAACCGAAAGACCTTTCGGACTTCGTACTGGCGGAGCAGCAACCTTGTGTTCCTCGGTGATAAGTTTCAGAATTCTATCGAGTCTTTCGTGAAGGAATTTTTCATTCAGGTACTTACTTCTTCCAGGAAGAAAAAGATCAATTTTGATGCGGTGGCCTTCTTTAAGCCACTCGGATGCCTTCTTTGCTTTCAGGGCAAGATCGTTATCTCCCGTTCCAATTTTTACTTGCACATTCTTTACTTCAACAGAATGAGTTTTTGCTTTTGCGACTTTTTGTTTTTTATTTTCTGCATATTGGTACTTGCCGTAGTCCATGATCTTACCGATAGGGGGGGCAGCATTTGGAGAAATTTCAATAAGGTCAAATCCAAGTTCTTGTGATTTTGCTAGAGCTTGGGTGAGTGTCATAACCCCAAAGTTTTCACCTTCAGGTCCGATAATGCGAAGTTCTTGCGCTCTAATTTGATGGTTGATTCGTACAGTACTCAAAGATAATTGTGTTAAATGGATAAATAATAGCTATTGGTGATTTCGTATTCGTATTTATACCATGAGATTACTCTTAAGAGCAATTATTAATACGGATATATCTGTTACAAAAAGGGCGAGCGCACATGCGCTCGCCCTGGTGTATCGATTTACATCGACACTTGCAGTTCGTCACTACCATCGGCGATATCCATTCCACCACCAGATGAACGGAGGACGGTAGCCGCCATGAACCTTCGTTGCTGTTCAGGGTTCGGGTTCGGACGATGGAAATCCTTGATTCCATGAAGAGCTCGGTTGGTCTCTCGCAGAAGCGTCATGTTGTGAGCACGATTCTTGCTTCCGCATGAAACACCAACACCCTTTTGGAACCAGCCGTCTCCTTTGAGTGCACCATTATGGAAGGAGTACATGGAATCGCTGTCGCTGACAAAGAAGTCAACGAAGGTCTTTTCCTCGGTCGAAACCACAAGCCCTTTTGCCAAAAGAACGGCAAAAATGGCGTTACCAATGGATCTCCGAACCTTCATGTGTAGTCTCCCGGTAAACGGATTACCTGATAAAGAACAAGGGAAACCAATAGTACTGCGAATTTTACCTATGTCAAGGATTCGTAGCTGAGGATAACGGAAAGAAGTATGTATTTAATTTAGGATTGTGTTGTTTTAAACTTTTTTCCACCACTCGCAAAAACAACTGAGAGTGTTCCGAAGAGAGTAATGTGTGAGTACACTGCTTCTTTGAAGAAAAAGAACGATGCAGTAAGTACAAGAAAGGCGACAGCAGAAACAAGACGTGGACGAAAACCAATAATAAGTAGTAGTCCTACAGCAAGTTCAATAATTCCCGCAGAAAGTACCCACATTGCTCCACTTACTGGTATTGCAGCAGTCATATTAAATTTTTGTACGACAAGTTCAGATATTTCCGGGTTGAGAAACTTTTCGTAAATCGCAAGATATGTCATTGCAAATCCAATTCCAATTCGTGCTACAACCGGTGCATAATTCGCATACTTCTTGAGTGAAGGAAGAAAGGTGATGGTGAAAATGTCATCCATACCTGGCTTGCTATTAGCAAAGAGTAGAATTGCGATGGCGATACCAAGAAAATCAAGGTTACCAATAATATATGCACTGTGAGAAAGTGCTATAAAGTAGAGAATGATTGACCCAACCGTTGCAAGTCCAGTAAGGAAACCAGAAAGCACAAGAAATCCGCACGCAATTTGAAAGAGTGATATGAGGTTTCCTGCAGGAAGAAGGGGGGAAATAAACACCTCAGATGATCCTGCGCCAATAAGAGCGATACCAAGTGAAAGGCGGAGCATCCACGGAAGAAAATCTCTGTATGTTGTTGTGCGTGCCTGTATACGCATAATCCAATTTTTAACCCATTGAGATCGCTCGGACACAAAGAATGCGACAAGTACAAGGAGGGCGGTTCCGACCATGAGCAATATATTAAATGGCGTTAGTGCGGAGAGTAAAAAATGAATATCTGGACCACTGTGTGCGACTCGATCAGCTTCATCTATTACGTATCCAACATGTGCTGAAACCCCAAATGGAACAATGAATGCAAGAAATGCAAAATATATGTTTTTCATAGTTTAAGTATATCGCAATTAGTACATTGGTTGTAAACAAGTTTGAACAGTATAGGTAGAAATACATCCATAACGAATATTTGATACTCAGTATAAAAATACTCCCCAATATGTCTGACATATTGGGGAGGTGTATTACTTCATAAAGATCTTTGTGAGGATTGCGATGACAAGAAGCACACCGTTGAGCCATCCCAGAAACCCACTTACCACGAGAGAGCCGAGACCATTCGAAAACACCTTCGTGGTTTCATCCATGGAGTTATCCTTACGCATGCTTGAGAGGACTCCTTTCATGCGTCTGACCTGGTTCTACATCACATGACCACCGAAAAGGATCATGCATACTAACCACACAAGCCAGTTGTCTGCAATAAACTGCATACGAGTCTCCTGGGGAAAAGGAATGAGCGATGGAGCTAAAAATACTTTACGGATCAATGATTGTTTGTCAACAAAAGAAAAACCGTCAGCTACTGACGGTTTTTCTTTTGTTGTGGAGATGGGCGGAATCGAACCGCCGTGCAGAAGGATATATGATCAAAGTCTACAATAGATAGTAAGTTTCTGTCCTTGCGGATTTTAAATACATATCATATGAAGCTAACAAAACTGATATGCATCGATCTTCTATGTTTTGGAAGGGAAGCGAAGAGATTCCTCTCCTAGTCTCATGAATGACATCATAGCTACTCTATGAAACCTCAAGTAGTATGACGTCGCTTAGGCGTTAGCGTAAGCGAAAGCGAAGTCGTCAGCCGTAAAATACGGAGATACTTTTGCTTTTGAACCTAGTGTGTTTGCACTTAGATTGTGTGGCGGATTTAAGAGTCACCACAGCTCTCTATTGCATTGATTATAGTGAACCTCCTGTCTAGGCCGATCATCCCCCAAGAATCGCGAAGTGGGTTCGCACCTCTTGGTGAACGACGGGTGACAAGGGGCTATGAATATTTCAAAGAACAAAAACTATTCCTCGTATTTCATGACACGCCTTGTTTCTCTGTCAGTTTCTCTCTTTTTGATCGTTTCTCTTTTATCAAATTTCTTTTTGCCACGTGCGACTCCAAGAGAAAGTTTTAATTTTCTACCTTTATTATACACCGAAATAGGCACTATTGTCAAACCCTTTTGTTTCTCGGTATTTTGGAGAGCTTCAATTTCTTTTTTTGTAAGAAGTATCTTTCTATTTCTTTCTGGATTGTAATCTTTTGGACTGTTCGCCGGCTGAAATGGTGGAATGTTCATTCCTATGAGAAAGGCTTCATTCCCTCGTACCGTCACATGAGAACCTTCCAGAGAGCCTTGGCCCTTGCGCAGGGCCTTCACCTCGAAACCAAATAACTCGATGCCTGCATCGAGTTTTTCGAGGATTTCAAAATTAAAATATGCTTTCTTGTTTTCTATGAGTGACATAGTAGCTCTTATAGTACATGAATTTTGGACATCTTCTAATTAAAATATGAATATCCTTGTTGTATAGGTAGGGCCATAGTAAAACAGGAAAACTCATGTATAATTCGATTTCAATAGACATATATGTATGGCAGAAAAAAAGAAGCAAAAAAAACAGTTTACCCTATCAGTAGGAAAGAAATTTGGTGGTAATAATCCCGGAGGTTCTTTTGGTCGTAATATTCTTACTATTATCCTTATTTTTCTTGTGCTTTCAAGTTTGTATTCTCTTATTACTGAAGGGAAGAAGGATATTCAGACTATTCCAGTTTCTCAATTAGCTCAAGATATTATTGCTGGTACAGTGGAGAAAATTGAGGTGAATGGAAATGCTCTTAATATCCGTTACAAGAGTGGGGAAGATAAAGTTGCACAAAAAGAAAGCGATGTGGCTCTTTCCCAGACACTTGTTAATTATGGAGTTACTCCAACAGTGCTTGCGCCAGTATCAATTGATGTAAAAAATACTCATGGATGGAGTTTTTGGATTTTGAACTTAGTTCCTGTCTTACTCCCTGTTGTGTTTATTATGTTTTTCTTGTGGTTCTTGTCTCGGCAGATGAAAGGTGCTGGAGCTCAGGCGTTTACTTTTGGTCAATCAAAGGCACGAATCACTGATCCCGATGATAAAAAACAGAGAGTAACATTTAAGGATGTTGCCGGTGCAAAAGAGGCAAAACAAGAGCTTTCTGAAATCGTTGATTTTTTGAAGAATCCAAAAAAGTTTTTAGATATAGGTGCTCAAATTCCTAAGGGGGTATTACTCATGGGTGCACCTGGTACAGGAAAGACTCTCCTTGCTCGAGCAGTTGCTGGAGAAGCAAATGTAGCTTTCTTTTCAATTTCTGGATCAGAATTTGTGGAAATGTTTGTTGGTGTAGGAGCTTCACGAGTGAGAGATCTTTTTCAGGTCGCAAAGCGTGCATCACCTGCAATTATTTTTGTTGATGAAATTGATGCTGTTGGGCGAGTTCGTGGTGTAGGTGCAGGAGGAGGTAATGATGAAAGGGAACAAACGTTAAACCAGATTCTTGTAGAAATGGATGGATTTGAGCCGAATGAAAAAGTGATTGTTATGGCTGCAACGAATCGACCTGATGTGCTTGATCCAGCTCTTCTTCGACCAGGAAGATTTGATCGTCGTGTCACTATTGATTTACCAGATCGAAATGACCGAAGAGAAATTTTAGATATTCACGCACGTACAAAGCCACTTGCCGAAGATGTTAATTTGGATGTTATTGCAGAACGCACACCAGGATTTTCAGGAGCAGATCTCTACTCCCTTATGAACGAAGGAGCTATTCTCGCTGCGAGAGAAGAGAGAACAAAGGTTTCTCAATATGATCTTATTCGTTCAATTGAAAAGGTTATGCTTGGTCCAGAAAGACAAAGTCATATTCTTTCAAAGAAGGAAAAGGAAATTACTGCATACCATGAGGCGGGTCACGCACTTGTTTCTTCGGTACTTGAATATGCGGACCCAGTGCATAAGATTTCTATTATTTCTCGCGGACGAGCCGCAGGATACACACTTAATCTTCCGCTTGAAGATAAAAAACTTCAATCAAAGAAAGAGTTCCTTGATGATATTGCTATGGCTCTTGGAGGATACGTTGCTGAGAAAATGATCTTTGGCGATATTACAACAGGTCCATCAAACGATCTTCAGGTTTCAACGGCACTTGCTCGCGATATGGTTACAAAATATGGAATGTCGGATGATATTGGTCCAATTGCACTTGAAGGACAAGGAGGGCGTGCACTATTCGGAAAAGGTATTGAGGACAAAGAATACTCTGAGAAAGTGAGTGCACATATTGATGCTGAAGTTTCAAAGATTATGAATGAAGCATTACATCGCGCTGAGTCAGTGTTAACTGAACACAGGAAGGTTCTTGATGCAATTTCTAAACGCTTGATTGAAGTAGAGACTGTTGAGAGAGATGAATTTGAAACAATACTTGTTGCTAATGGTATTACTCCAAAAAAGAAAAAAGATATAGAGCATCAAGGATAGGGAATACAAGTTTGTTTTGGTGAATTAGTAATATAAAAACCCTCACTATGTGAGGGTTTTTATATGTTGTTTTTAACAA
>CAZYGU010000023.1:0-1166 GCA_964646785.1 uncultured Candidatus Saccharibacteria bacterium
ACTTGTCCTGGTAACTCTGGCTACTCACCAGACCAGAGAACATACTGGAATGGATCATATTGTGATTGTCCAAATGGAACGGTATTTGGTTTTAAACAACCAAACGGTATTCTGTGTCACGCTCCGTGTGCAGCGAATGAAACATGGGATGATGTAACAGGAACATGTAAAATAGTTAGCTGTCCAAGTGGAAGTGGAAAAGTTCCTGTAAATGGTAGTTGTGTATGTCCAAATAATTTTGTTGAAAACCCATCAACAGGTATCTGTATTGCAATCTGTGCATCGTGTCCTGATGGCAGTACGCCAACATCGGGAGGAGTGTGTCCGTGTGTCGCACCTTCCTCGCCAACGGGATCTCTATGGGATTTGGGTACCCAACAATGTAAATGTCCTAGTAACACTATTTTAAATGTTGCATTAAATAGATGTGAGCCCCCTACCTGTCCAACTAATACTTCAAATACTGTTGCTTGTCAGCTTCCATCAACAGGTCCTGGTATTACAACTACAACAACTTATCCTTCATATGCGAGTGATCCTACATGTACTCCAACAGTTTCTACATCTGGATCATGTTCCTGTCCATCTAATCCAGCACAGCAGTTTACTGCTTGCCAAGCGCCATCATTCGGTCCTGGTATTACTACTACGTATACAACAGGCCCACTTCCATCATGTACTGTTAGTTCTTCTACATCTGGATCATGTTCCTGTCCAGCTAATCCAGCACAGCAGTTTACTGCTTGCGGACCACTCTATACAGGACCAGGTATTACGACTACGTACACAACGGGACCAACTCCAACATGTTCTGTGACATCAAGTACTTCGGGATTCTGTAATCTCATAGGTTCTACGATTCAAGTTAGTTCAAATCTAAATACCACATGGAATATGGGTGGTGCATCCAGTGCGTCAGGATCTGCAGGTCCTGGAAATACTGCGAGTGTAAACATTACTCCTCAGCTTGGTGGCGACGTTTATACAATTAATGGCGCTTCACAAAGTGGGTACACATTAACAGTAACGAACTCTGTTACTGGAAGTGGTAGTGTAATGACAGTTGGACCTGCACAAACTCAAAGCTTTACACTTACCTACACCCCAACAGCAACCCCACCAGCAACTCCAACAGGTCTCACTGGAACACCAGCAGCCTGCGGAAC
>CAZYGU010000023.1:1266-13904 GCA_964646785.1 uncultured Candidatus Saccharibacteria bacterium
GTACCATCACTGAATCAAATGAAGGGAACAACTGTAGTGGATGGACAAATGTGACGGTCACCGCTGCTCCAACCCCACCAGCAACTCCAACAGGTCTCACTGGAACACCAGCAGCCTGCGGAACTGGAACAATTAACCTCACATGGAACACTGTAAGTGGTGCAACAACATATGATCTTCGAGATGGTGCAACTGTCATCTACACTGGTGCAACGGCTTCATACTCACATACAGGTCTCGTAGCAGGTTCAAGTCACAGCTACACTGTTCGTGCAACTAACGCTGCTGGATCATCAGCATATTCAAGTGCTGTTGCTGTTACTGCTCCATCAAGTTGTGCTCAACCTGACCTTACTGCGGCAGCTCCAACACCTTCATCTGCAACTGTCGGCACACCACTCACATTTACTTCAACTGTTAGTAACGTAGGAGGTCTTACTACTGGTGCAAGCTTCAACAACCGATTCCGAGTAGCTACTGCTGCAAACGGAGGAGGAACTGTTTCAACACTTTCTGTAAACTCTCTTGCAACACTTGGTGCAAGTGCAAATGCAGGAGTTACATCATCGTCATATACCTTCTCATCAGCAGGTACTTACTCAGTAAGTGTATGTGCTGACCAAGATGCTTCATCTGTAGGTACCATCACTGAATCAAATGAAGGGAACAACTGTAGTGGATGGACAAATGTGACAGTGGCAAACTCTGGTCCTGCTTTTGATTACACACTTTCAAACGCAGGTAATCTCAATGCAACAAAAACAACAGGAACTGTAAATGTACAGAATACTGTGACAGCGACTCTGGTTCAGGGAACTACTCAGCCGGTTACAATCACTGCAACCGGATATCCTGCAAATGTGACTGTTTCGTATCTCAATAATCCATGTAATCCAACTTGTTCTTACACAGTACAATTTGCAGTGGGTTCAAATGCTGCAGTAGGAACATATCCGATTGTTGTTACTGGTGTGAGTGCTGCAACAGCAAATAAGACGACAAACTTTAATCTTATTATTAATGCACCTGTCGCGTTCACAGGATCACTTGATGTAACGCCAACTTCTTCATATATTGGTCAGCAAGTCACTTGGACATGTAGCGTGACTGGGGGAACAGGGCCGTATACCTATGCATGGACAGGCACCAATTTCCCAACACCAGCACCAACAGGAGGGTCGGTAAATATTACTTACCAAACGACAGGAACGAAAACTGCTTCAGCTATAGTAACTGATTCGTTAGGTGCAACGACAGTGTGTTCACAAAAATCTCTTATGATTGGTCTTAATCCAAAATTCAAAGAATTCTAATTGAGATCACTATCTGTTAGTAAAAACACCGAGTACTCATACTTGGTGTTTTTTGTGCAGAACCTTTTTTTGTTTTTTGTTACAATATATCCATTACATTTCTTTTTCTCTTTCCTTATTCATGCACATTGAAGAAAAACAATTAGAAGAATTTATTCTCGACTCTGGGCTTGTAACACGAGCAGATTTTACCCTTGCAAAAAAAGAAGCGGAAGTGAGTGGAACAAGTGCAGGAAAGATTTTAGTAAACAAGGGTAATTTGACTGAAGATGATCTTCGAAGAATGCAGGCGTATATTCTTGGTATTCCTTTCGTTGATCTTAAGGGGCAACATCTAGATTTTGAAATTCTTTCTCTAATTCCTGAGCCTATTGCTCGAAACCATAATATTGTTGCTTTTCGTAAAGTGAAGGACGATTTAGAAGTTGCGATGCTCGATACTGAGGATCTTGCTGCTATTGATTTTGTTCGAAAGAAAACAGGCTTAAAAATTCTTCCTCGACTTACCGACGGAGAATCAATGAAACATGCACTTCTGAACTACCAAAAGAGTCTTAAGGCGGAGTTCGGTGACATTATCCAGAAGGAGGCAAATACCCTGAAAGCTGTTGCTGAGAAGGAGGGTGATGATGAGGCAAGTGAGGGTGATCTAAAGAAACTTGCAGAAGATGTTCCAGTTGTTCGTATCGTTGATACGCTTTTAAAGCATGCGATTATTCAAGATGCATCAGATATTCATATTGAACCTGCTGAAACTCAAGTGGTTGTGAGATATCGAATTGACGGAATTTTACATGATGCGATGGTGCTACCGAAAAATGTTGCGGGCGGTATCACTGCACGTATCAAGGTGCTTTCAAATCTTAAGCTTGATGAAAAAAGAATTCCTCAAGATGGACGTTTTAAAATTGACGTAAACGGAGAGAAAGTTTCTTTCCGTGTCTCAACATTACCAGTGTACTACGGAGAAAAGACAGTAATGCGTCTTCTTCGTGAAAATGTATCAGGGTTTACTTTAGAAGGACTTGGATTTCATGGTGAAGGTTTAGAGAAGCTTCATAAAGCAACGAAACTCGCTAATGGAATGATACTTACGACTGGACCAACCGGGTCAGGAAAAACCACAACGCTTTATACAATGCTCGATATTTTGAATACACCAGATATTAATATTTCAACTATTGAAGATCCAATTGAGTATCAAATGAAGCGAATTAATCAAACGCAAGTAAAGCCAGAAATTGGATTTACGTTTTCATCTGGACTTCGCACCCTTGTTCGACAAGATCCTGATGTGATTATGGTGGGGGAGATTCGTGATACAGAGACAGCATCTCTTGCTGTGAATGCATCCCTTACTGGTCACTTGGTGCTTTCAACGCTCCATACAAACTCTGCTGCGGGCACTATTGCTCGTTTGATCGATATGAAAATTGAACCATTCCTTCTTACTTCGACACTCTCGGTGATTATTGCACAGCGTTTGATTAGAAAACTTTCTGATAATAAAGAGAAATACTTCATGACAAAGGAAGAAATTGCTCAGCTTGAAAAGATTGTTGATCTTAAGCGTGTGCTTGAGGTGCTGAAAGAAGAAAAAATTGTGAATAAAGATGCTACATGGGAGAAAATGCCAATGTATAAACCAAAACCCGGGGCGGATACTGAGGATGGATATAAAAGTCGAATTGGAATTCATGAAGTGCTGAGAGTAACACCTGCTATTAAAGATCTAATTATGAAAGGTGTCACAACACAAGAACTTGAGGATCAAGCAAAGAAAGAGGGAATGCTCACTATGCTTGAGGATGGTGTGTTTAAGGCGGTAGAAGGAATCACTACAGTTGAAGAAGTACTTCGTGTTGTTTCTTCACAAGATTAATCAAAAGAATTGTTATGCCACTTTTTTCATACAAAGCGATCAATAAAGACAAGAAAACCTACGAAGGGACTTTTGACGGCCCAGATCGATTTGCTGTGTATAGAAAAATAAAAGGGGATGGAGATACCGTTCTCAGTGTTGTAGAAGTAAAAAACCAAACAATGCTTTCGCTTGGAAAACTCAATACGATGTTTGCGAAGGTTAAGACTCATGAAAAAATTGTTTTTGCACGAAACCTTGCGTCGATGATTGAGGCTGGTCTTCCTGTCACCCGTGCCCTTGCTGTGATGGAAAAGCAAGCAAAAAACAAAAAACTCAAGCAAGTACTTCTTGATCTTAATAATGATATTGCAAAAGGAAAAAGTTTGTCGGATTCCATGAAGGAAAAAACAGATACATTTTCACAATTATTTATATCAATGGTGAAAGCAGGGGAAGAAAGTGGAAACTTGGCAGGGTCACTCAATGTCGTGTCTATTCAGATGGAAAAGACGTACCAGTTAACAAAGAAGATTCGAGGAGCGCTTATGTATCCGGCTGTGATTTTCACGATCATGCTCATTATTGGAGTATTGATGCTTGTGTATATGGTTCCAACACTCACATCAACTTTTACCGGCCTTGGGGTTAAACTTCCAGCAAGTACACAGCTCATTATTACTGTAAGTGATTTTTTGCGAAATCATTATCTTCTTACGTTTGGTGGAGTTGTGGGTGTGATTGCTTTTCTTGTTGCTTTCTCAAGAAGCGCTATAGGAAAAAAGTTTTTTGACTATATCATTCTCCGTATTCCGATTGTTGGAGGAATTGTGAAAGAAACAAATGCAGCACGAACCGCAAGAACTTTGTCCTCGCTACTTTCCTCTGGGGTAGATATTGTTGTAGCAATAGGGGTTACCCATGATGTGCTCCAAAATACATACTACAGGGCAGTTCTTGAAAAAGCTCAAGTGGTTATTCAGAAGGGAGAACCAATCTCAATGGTGTTTATTGAACATGAAAACCTATATCCAATTTTTGTTGGAGAAATGATTAGTGTTGGTGAAGAAACAGGAAAAATGGCTGATATGCTTATGGGTGTCGCAACATTTTATGAAGATGAGGTTGATCAGAAGACAAAAGATATGTCATCTATTATAGAACCTTTCCTCATGGTTATTATGGGTCTTGCTGTTGGATTTTTTGCAGTTTCAATGCTCGCTCCGACCTACTCACTTGTGGATGCAATCTAAGTTGTGCTGATTTTCTGACTGGTATCATCTTTTGTTGATGTATAATAATTTGATGAATGTTTTTTGTTTTTTTCAAAAGACTAGACATACTCATCAAAAAGGTTTTTCACTTGTCGAACTTATTGTTGGATCAGCGTTGTTTGCAATGATTGCTGTTGGTGTGTACCAAGCATATGCAAGTCTAACAATGCTTATCTCCGCGTCACGCGTAAAAGTAACAGCAACTGATTTACTTAATGAACAATTTGAACTCATTCGAAATTTACCGTACGACAAGGTTGGTATAGCGGGGGGACTTCCAGTTGGTGTATTAAATCATATTGATACGTACCCACGAGATAATGGCACCTTTACCATCACGAGAACAATTCGAAGTATAGACGACCCATTTGATGGGATGATTGGTTCATCTCCGAACGACCTTTCTCCTGCAGATTACAAGCTTGTGGAACTTGAAGTATCTTGTGCTGGGTGCAAGAATTTTGCACCAATTTCTGTTACAACTCGTGTTTCACCAAAAAACCTTGAAACTGCTTCATCAAATGGAGCTTTGTTTGTTCGGGTATTTGATGCAAATGGCCAACCAGTACAAAATGCTGATGTTCATATTGTTAATAGCAAAGCGACAACCACAATTACTATCGATGATGTTACTGACAACCAAGGAATGCTTCAAATTGTTGATGCACCTCCAGGGAATACGGCATATCATATTGTTGTTAGTAAAACCGGGTATACGAGTGATCAAACATATGCAACTTCGACAGGGAATCCTCATCCCACAAAACCTGATGCCACAGTTGTTCTTCAGCAAGTAACACAGGTTTCTTTTGTTATCGATAGGGTAAGTACTATTCAAGTTTCTACCATGACATCTTCATGTGTGCCTGTTCCAAATGTTCCTTTCACAATTGTTGGCACTAAACTTATTGGAACACTACCTGATGTTCCTAAATTTTCACAAAATCTTACAACAAACGGATCCGGAGAAAAAACTATTTCAAATATTGATTGGGATACCTATGCTATGACGATTGGAAGCGGAAGTTACCATCTCGCTGGTGTAAATCCACTTCTTCCATTTGCTGTGCTTCCGAATGCAATTCAAAATGTGCAGCTTATTGTAACGAACGAAGACCCTGCTCATCTATTGGTAACAGTGAAAGATACTGCAACACAGCTCCCTCTTTCAGGTGCTACGGTGACACTGAGTTCTGGATCATTTAATAGAAGTCTTGTTACCGGCCGTGGTTTTTTAAGTCAAACTGATTGGTCTGGTGGTTCTGGACAATCTACTATGGTAGATCAAACACGATATGCAAGTTCAGATGGAAATATCGCAACAGGGAATCCTGCTGGAGAATTTAAATTAAGTAATATTTTTGGTGTCTATGCATCAAGTGGTGAAATAATATCATCAACATTTGATACAGGGACAACAAGTAATTTTAGTCAAATATCATGGTCGCCTGTTGGACAACCAGTGCAGACAGGGGCATCTCCGGTGCGATTCCAATTTGCAACTGCAAGCACTAGTGATTCGGGAGGATCATGGAATTTCCTTGGACCTGATGGGACAAACGGAACTTATTATAGTTCGTCAAACACCAATATTTCTTCAGTGCATAGTGGCGATCGATATTTTCGATACAAAGGATATCTCCAAACAGCAAGTACAACATACAGTCCAAATGTTGCAGATGTTGCGGTAACAGTAACGTCTGCATGTACACCTCCAGGACAAGTATTGTTTACAGATCTTTCTGGGGGAACATACACACTTACCGTTGATCTATCTGGATACACTCAGTGGCAAGGTCAAATTACTATCCCTAACGATGCATCATATCTTCAACAAGAGGTGTTATTAAATCCATCATAAGTATGAGCACTTTTCAACGTACAAAAGGTCTTACTCTTGTTGAAACACTTGTGAGTGTAGCGATTATGGTGATGATTGGTTTGGCAATATCTACGTTTGAAAAAGATATTTTTTCTATTAATTCAAGTTTACAAAACAATCTTAGTGCCCAACTAGATGCACGAAAAGTACTTCGGACTGCGATTGCTGAACTTCGAAGTGCTTCACCTTCAAGTCTAGGGTCATATACTATCGAACAAGCAGGAACATCGACACTTATTTTTTACAGTAATATTGATACTGATGCGAATAAAGAAAGAATTCGATACTTCCTCACTGGCACTGATCTTAAAAGAGGAGTTATTAAACCTTCAGGTACACCACTTGCGTATAACTCAGGGCAAGAGACATTTTCAACGGTTATTCGTGATGTTGTGAATGGTACCTCAACAGCTATTTTTACGTATTTCGATACCAATTTTTATGGAACAACAACACCACTTGCACAGCCGGTAAATCCTCCAGATGTTAGACTTATTCGCATGACTGTTATTATTGATCGGGATCCAAACCGATCACCAAGTAGGATTACTGTTATGTCTCAGGCGGCACTTCGAAATGTAAAAGATAATTTATGATTACTTCTTATTCAAATAAAAAAGGGCAAGTGCTTGTACAGGTGATTGTGTTCAGTACTATTGCTGTTCTTCTTATTAGTGCCTTAATTGGGTGGGCATCGGTAAATATTAAATCTGCACGGCAATCTGTTGATCGAGAACGAGCAATACAACTAGCGGAAGCAGGGATTGATTATTACCGCTGGCATTTAGCACATGCGCAATCTGATTACAAAGATGGAACAGGTGCAGCTGGGCCTTATGTTCACACTGTAAAATATGATGATGGTACTGTTGCAGGGCAATTTAGTCTTTCTGTTTCTCCTCCTGCAACAGGAACAACGAAAGTAATTATTCAATCAACTGGTACCGCATCTTCAGCACCTACAATTTCAAGGAAAATTACTGTACAACTTGCGATTCCGTCATTAGCAAAATATGCGGTAGTAGCGAATGATAATATGCGTTTTGGTGAAGGAACTGAGGTTTTTGGTCCAGTTCATGCAAATGGTGGAATACGGTTTGATGGCTTGGCACACAATATTATTTCAAGTGCACAAGCGACCTATGACGACCCTGATCATTCAGGTGGGTCAGAGTTTGGTGTTCATACACACGTTTCGGCTCCACCAGGATCTGGTGTGGTTGATACTTTTCGTTCAGCTGAAGCTCCTCCAAATGCTGTACCAACTCGATCAGATGTATTTCAAGCCGGGAGACAATTTCCAGTTCCCGCTACTGATTTTGTGGGGTTAACGACAAATCTTGCTCAAATTAAAACAGATGCACAAGCTGCTGGAAAATATTATGCACCATCAGGTTCGCAGGGGTACCAAATTATTCTAAAAACAAACGACACATTTGATATATATCGTGTTACTTCTCAAGTAAGTCCAGGAAGCTCTTGTACTCAGACAACTACTGGATGGGGGACTTGGAGTATTAACAACAAAACATTTGTGGGAAATTATGCTATTCCGTCAAATGGTTTAATTTTTGTTGAAGATAATGTATGGGTTGAGGGTACAATTAACACTGCCCGAGTAACAATAGCGGCGGGTAAGTTTCCTGACAATTCATCTACTCGTCCAGATATCATTGTAAATAATGATCTTATGTATACAAATTATGATGGGAGTGATGTGATTGCCCTCATTGCACAAGGAGATATTTCTGTTGGGATGGTATCTGATACAAATATTCGTATTGATGCAGCATTAGTGGCCCAAAATGGACGTGTAGGACGCTTTTATTATCCTGGGGGTGGTGGCTCAAGTTGTTCTCCGTATAACACCCGAAGTTCTATTACTTTGTATGGTATGATCGCAACGAATCTTCGATACGGATTTGCGTATACTGATGGTAATGGGTACCAGACACGAAATATCATCTACGATGCAAACCTACTCTATGGTCCACCACCAAGTTTTCCTCTTACTTCGAGTCAATATCAAACTATTTCTTGGGAAGAAACTCGGTAATAACCACTCTATGTGGGCATGATATAATTTCCGTATGTCAAAATATATCGTTATTGGGAATTGGAAAATGAACCCAGAAACACTTGGGGAAGCGAAGCTGTTGTTTCGTAAGGTGGCAAATATTACTCAAAAATTAAAAAGAACTGAAGTAGTTGTATGCCCACCATTTCCGTATCTTTCAGTTTTACAATCTAAAAGTAAAAAGTTTTTTGTCGGTGCTCAGGATGTTCATAGTGAAAGTAATGGTGCATTTACTGGTCAAGTAAGCCCAACAATGCTAAAAAGTGTCGGTGTTACCTATGTCATTATTGGACATTCAGAAAGGCGTGCACTTGGAGAGACAGATGTATTGGTGAATAGAAAGATAGAAGCAGCTTTGAAAGCACGCATGACTCCAATTGTATGTATTGGGGAAGCGGAGCATGATATTCATGGAAAATATCTTTCGTTTCTTACTGAACAGATTAAAAATTGCTTTGCAGGTTTATCGAGAGCAGATCTATCAAAGACGATTATTGCGTATGAGCCAATTTGGGCTATCGGAAAGAATGCAAAAGGAGCAATGGACTCACGAATGCTTCATGAAACAGTTCTTTATATCCAAAAAATATTAAGTGAACAATATGGTAGAGCTGCAAGTCAAAAAGCACGAATTATTTATGGGGGATCAGTTGATGAAAATAATGCTAAGGATCTTATTGAAAATGGAAATGTAATAGGATTCCTACCCGGAAGAGCAAGTCTCAGTGCTGAAACATTTGGAGCAATTGTACGTGCAGTTGATAGTAAAAAATAATATGCGCACCCTTCACGATTTACCTGATGTTTCTGGAAAAACGGTGTTTGTGCGTGTAGATTTTAATGTACCTATTGTGAATGGAAAGGTTGGGGATGACTTTCGTATTCAAAAATCATTTCAAACGATTGATTTTTTGAGAGAAAAGGGGGCTAACATTATTCTCGCAAGTCATATTGAAGGATCAAGTGATACACTCTATCCAGTATTTGAATTTTTGCAGGAAAAATACCCTTTGGTGTTTATTCGGGAGTATGAATCACTTGTTCCGGATCAGATGAAAGAAGCGCTTCTTGGTGGAAACATGGTGTTGCTCGAAAATCTTAGACAGTATCCAGGTGAAAAGGAAAATAGCTCTGATTTCGCTGCTCATCTTGCAAGTTTTGCTGATTTATATGTGAACGAAGCATTTCCTGCTGCGCATAGGTTACACGCTTCGATTGTTGGTGTGCCAGTATGTATTCCTGGATTTGCTGGTTTTGTGTTTGAGGAAGAAGTTAAACATCTTTCTTCTGTACTTCACCCAAAACATCCGTTCGTTTTTATTCTTGGAGGTGCAAAATTTGAAACAAAACTCCCATTAGTAGAGAAATTTTTTGCTATGGCAGAGACTGTATTTATAGGAGGAGCTCTTGCAAATGACTTTTTAAAAGCGAAAGGGTTTGTTACTGGAAATTCCCTTGTATCTAAAGGTGACATTCATCTTGAACGTTTCTTAACAGAAAAATTAATTCTTCCAATCGATGTTTCTGTAAAAAATGCGCAAGGAACTATGATTAAAATGATTGAAGATGTTCTTCCAGATGATGTTATTTCTGATGTTGGCCCACAGTCAATTTCATTATTAACTCCAATTATTCAGCAAGCACAATGCATTTTATGGAATGGGCCACTTGGTAATTATGAACTTGGATTTAAGGAGGGGACACTTGGTCTAGCAAAAAGTATTGCAGAGAGTAGCGCTATATCAGTTGTGGGTGGAGGTGATACTGTAGCATCGATTTCTGAGCTCGGACTTAATGACTCTTTTACCTTTATTTCTACAGCAGGCGGTGCAATGCTTGATTTTCTTGCGAAGGAGACGCTGCCAGGAATTGTGGCACTTCAGTAATTTTATAATAAACACTACATGCCGCACGAATATATTCCGTGCGGCATGGTATTAATACTCAACCCTCCTCCTGATTCGCATGATTGCCCAAAAAAAAGGTGCAATCATGGTTGTTGTGATTAGTGTGAAGGTGAGTCCAACAAGAACAGCAACCAAAAAAATGAGTGATGGTACAACAAGTCTTTGTCCGTCTCGGTCAAAGAGGTATTGATATTTTTGGGTCAGCCAACCCTCTTGTTTCATAGGAAAGTCCTCGTGTGAAGTTTTACCGAATACCTGCTTGTTTTTTTGGGTCCGATAACGAAGATACTCTTTTTCTTTATTTAGTCAATGAAATGGCATCGCGGATTTTTCTTCCAACATCGTGTATTTGGTCAGGATATTCATATTGTTTTAAATCAAAATGCTTGAGTCCATCGTTGTAAAATCTTGGAATAATGTGGATATGTGAGTGAAAAATTACTTGCCCTGCAGCTTTTTCATTATTGATATGTATATTCATACCATCTGCATGAGTTGCATTTTTTACTGCAAGAGAAACATCTCTCACTTCTTGAAAAAGGGTACTAATGAGATCGTTTGGTAAAGAATATATATTTTCATAATGAGCCTTCGGTATAACAAGTGAATGCCCAATATTATTGGGTTGAAGATCAACAATAGCGATTGTGTCCTTTGTTTCGTGGATAATTTCAGCAGGTATTTCTTTCGCAATAATCTTGCAGAATATGCAATCAGAGTTCGTCATGACCCTATGATACAATGCTTCCCATGCCTCGGAAAGCCTATACTGTATTTCCTGATATTCCTGAACAAACTCGAGTTGAACTTGCTTCATACCATCCTTTATTGCAGCGGTTACTTCACTATCGTGGAGTTTCAACAGGCGTGCTAGCAGAAAAGTTTTTGAATCCTGATTTCGATCTTGATTTACATGATCCTTTTCTACTTCC
Source organism: uncultured Candidatus Saccharibacteria bacterium (assembly GCA_964646785.1). Classification (GTDB taxonomy): domain Bacteria; phylum Patescibacteriota; class Minisyncoccia; order Phycocordibacterales; family Zambryskibacteraceae; genus JBGTNQ01. The sequence continues at coordinate 12,513 of CAZYGU010000023.1, forward strand.
AGATATGGAAAAGGCAGTTTCACGTATTCTTTTAGCGATTCGAAATGGAGAGAAAATTCTTATCTATAGTGACTATGATGCAGATGGTATTCCAGGAGGTGTCATCATGCGTGAGTTTTTTGAAAAAATCGGACACACAAATATTCATAATTATATTCCACACCGACACGATGAAGGATATGGACTCCACCTAGAGGCGGTTGAATCTTTTAAAGAAGAAGGAGTTAACCTTATTATTACTGTTGATTGCGGCATCGCTGACAGCAGTCAAGTTGCTCGAGCAATGGAACTTGGCATGGACGTTATTATTACAGACCATCATGAGCCTGGTGAAGTTATACCGAAAGCTTTTGCAATTATTGATCCAAAACTTCTAGATTCACAATATCCAGAGAGTATTCTTTGTGGTTCAGGAGTTGCTTTTAAACTTATTCAAGCAATTCTTTTGAAAGATCGGTTTGGAATGAAGGAAGGTCATGAGAAATGGTTTCTGGATCTTGTTGGTATAGCCACCCTTTCTGATATGGTACCGCTTGTAGGAGAAAACAGAGCGCTTGGACATTATGGATTAAAGGTGCTTCAAAAATCTCCACGCCCAGGACTTCAAAAAATATGGAAAAAATTAGGAGTTGATCAGCGCTTGGTTACTGAGGATGACATAGGATTCTCACTTGCTCCACGTATTAACGCTGCGTCACGTATGGGGCACCCTCATGATGCATTTAAGTTACTAAAAACATATGATCACAGTGAGGCAGATGAGGCGGCAATCCAGCTTGAGAAAGTAAATGACGAAAGAAAGGGTGCTGTCGCTGCACTTGTGAAGGATATTCGAAAACATATTAAAGAAAGAGAAACATTGGGTGCTTTACCCGATGTTCTAGTACTGGGTAACCCAGAGTGGAAACCTTCACTTCTTGGCCTTGCTGCCAATAGTATTCTTGATGATTTTAGTAAGCCAATCTTTTTGTGGGGGAGAAATGGAGATTCTGTACTCAAAGGTTCCTGTCGTTCAGAAGGAATAACTGATGTTATGGAACTTATGCAAGCCACAGAGGGGGCGTTCACACAATTTGGTGGTCATACCATGGCAGGAGGATTTGCGGTGAACCATGAAAATATTCATACACTCGAAGATAAGCTGAATCTTGCTTACAAGAGTTTATCGAAAGATACACATGATCAGACAGTGTTTCTTGATGGTGAACTACAAGTAGGAGATGTTACATGGGATACCTACAGGCATATTGAGAAGTTAGCCCCATTTGGGGTGGGGAATCCAAAACCAGTATTTCGTATTGTGAATGCCCCTGTACTTGAAGTGAAACTCTTCGGAAAAGAAAAAAATCATGTTGAAGTCAGTTTTGATCGACAGGGTAAACCTCTTAAGGC
>CAZYGU010000024.1:0-12121 GCA_964646785.1 uncultured Candidatus Saccharibacteria bacterium
CTTATTACTTTTTTTATTCCCCAGCAAAATGAATGGAAAAGGGTTTTTGTCTCCGATCTCGGCATTTCATTTACATCACCAACAGAAATCAGTGAACCAAGAATATATAGCGGAGAAACCGGAAAAGGAATTCGTTTTAATATGAAACTTCTATCTGGATCTAAAATATTTGTTAACGCAACTACAAAAGATTATTCTGACGGAAAAGATAGTTTCGGCGTCGGCACGGAAGGTTTTATTGAACAAGATGGTAAGTATTTAGCTATTTCACATGGAGTAGTGTCAGACAAATCTTCAAGCGCGTTCGTACCAGACGAAATCCTTAGACTAAAAGACGGTACGCCTGTACTTATACAATATGGTAAAAATTACATTTCCAATGCGGATTATCCAGAAGCTTCAATCAAAGCAATAGTAAACTTACCTGGACCAAACTTTACCGGTGTAGGTATTCTCCTTTATACCATTGATGAAGAAGGACCCCACCCTGCCTCCGCACGTGACATAGCTGATTTTAAAAAGGTAATGTCATCAATTGAAATCACACCTCAAAATTAGTTCCAGTTTAGTACCCAGTCGTTAAGCCAAAACCTTTGTTATACTCTACATATGACAACAATAAGCCCGTGGATTAATTTTAATGGTAACGCAGAAGAAGCGTTTACTTTTTATAAGTCAGTGTTTGGTGGTGAGTTTACAAAAGTGCTTAGTTTAAAAGATCTCGCGAGTCCAGAATTCCCTGTTGATGAAAAGGATGAGAATAAAATCATGCAAATCATTTTGCCGATCAATGGTGAAAATGTATTGATTGGAAATGACGTGCCAGAATTTATGGGAAAAGTAAGTGAAAACGAAAACAGAAGTAAGATTTATGTAAACACGGATACCAAAGAAGAAGCTGAGAAAATATTTACCGGACTTTCTGTAGGAGGACAAGTGGAGATGCCGTTCGGCGATAGCCCATGGGGTACGTACTTTGTTATGTTTAGAGACAAATACGGTATTGAGTGGACAATAGAATTCAACCCAAACAAATAGAGTTGGAAATCCTTACCATCTTCCCAAACGATTAGCATCGTTAATTTGATAAAATTATCAAATGCAAAAACACAACTTTATTCTCTCAATCTTAAATGTGCTTGTTCTCTGCATCATAGTTGGTGCTGTTTCTATTTTCTTTGTATATAAGTCAGCTCTCATTGGCTTCGTTTTAATTGGATTAAGTTTAGTGTGTCTCGCCTCTTTAACTCTATTTCGTATTAAAATTTCATCCACAAAACCTGATGTTATTTTTGGAATTATTGATAACGGAATACTTGCTGTAATGGCAGTATACGGCGGAGAAATTGCTGGCGTTGCTGGTGCCATTGCAGGTGGAGTAGTTGGAAATGCAATCACAGATGGTATCGCAGGAATATTTGAAGGCTACTGGGCAGAACATGCAAAAGATGACCACAGAACGATTCTTGGTTCAGCAGTTGGAAAAATGTCTGGATGTCTCCTTGGTGCAGGTATCGTACTCGCTGGTGCAAGCCTCATGAGTGTTTAAATGTTTCTCTATTCAACAAACTTACATGCTTGACGCACCTGTGACTTGGTGCTAATTTTCACGCAGAAACACTCACCCTTTAGCGGAGTTCATCTATGCTATATCCTGTTGGGTATCTGCAAAACACCGCCACGAATCGGTACCATCCAATCTTTTTTCGCCCTGCACCTGCGCCGAGTGAACGAAGTTCGGACAGTATGCATCGATATCGATCCAGCGGTCACCATACCAATGGATTCGATACTCTTGAGCTAGCTCAAGAGTGGATCAAAACCTGGACAAGAACAAAACCCGACATGGAGGATACTGGACTCGTCTGGCTATGGAACGGAGAAGGTGTGCCTGCCCTAATGGAGTGGTTCACCAAGAAAACCACAGTCGAGCATCGCGAAGCAGTTACAGCTGGATAAATCTTGCGTTACGAACACCTAGCCGATACTCACATGTATCGGCTATTTTTTACAATAAAAAATCACACCCAACTCCCTTCTCACCCATACTTGACAAATGCTATTTATTCTTCTATGATAAATTTCAGCAGTTCTTCTTCAACACAAACACAGGAGCTCGATCATGCGAGAGAGTGTCTACGAACGCTATGGTGAGGACACCATGACACGTGGTGCGTTTTACTTCATCATCGGCTCGGTACTCACGTACGGGTTCGTGGCAACCTACATTGCTTCGACCATGTCTGCGAACTGGATTCCGAGCGGATGGGCTATTTTGCTCGTCGGTTTGGGACTACCGATTCTTGGGATTCTCTTGAGTGCTTCGAGCGGAAACCCGTTTCTCTCGTTCGTGGGTTTCAACCTCGTCGTCATTCCATTCGGACTGATCCTAGGACCCGTGCTTCAGCTATACCACATCGGACAACCGGGTGTTGTCGCAAAGGCTGCGACACTCACTGCGTGCGTCACTGGTGTGATGGCACTGTCTGGCACAATGTTCCCGAACTTCTACAAGTCGATCGGAGGTGCCCTCTTTGGTGCTCTCACGGCACTCGTCATCGTCAGTGTGGCGTCAATATTCATTCCGGCTCTTGCTGGATTCACTGTGATCCACTACATTGCCGCGACCATCTTTGCGCTCTACATCGGATACGACATGTGGCGCGCAAGTGAGACTCCCGCTACGCTCGACAACGCAATCGATGTGAGCGTCAGTTTGTATCTCGACATTCTGAACCTCTTTCTCCGGATTCTTTCCATTCTTGGAGATGCTGACGACTAACACAAGGAGAAAACCGTGAGCTCTGAATTCAAACAGTTCCTCGATACACTCAAGCGTTTAGGAATTGCACATGAGATGAACTGGCTGCCAAGCAAAGAGGAATGGCAACAGATTATCCTCGATGCGGGATACAACATTACCGCACTCGCGTGCACAGTGATCAGCGTCGGTGATATGGATTTCCTGTTCTGCAACTCATCTGTCATTTGGACTGATGATGAACAGCCAATCGGTCCTTCTGGCCTTCTTCTTCTGTCTCGAAAAAAGTCAGGAGAGATCATCCCGCGAGTTCGATACAACGCAAGGGATGGCAGACAAGTGCCAAGTCAGAATCTTGATGCCATCAAGGCTCAATATCATCTGCAGGCTGAGACCTTGATGACCACCTGATGCAGTTTGAGTTATGAACCGCCTAGTAACGAAAGTGAACGGCGGTTTTTTGTTTGCTAAAAGTTTATACAAAATATTTATCAATACTCTGTAGCTGAATTTTGCTATAATCCAAAAATGACAGATACCACATGGAAGGAATATTTCGAAAATACGAAAAATAGTAATCCGAGACCCTTACTTACTAAAGCAGTTAAGTTAGTGCAAAAAAAGAACGAGGCACTTGATCTTGGATCAGGAGCGTTTAATGACGTACACTTTTTATTATCTACTGGCTTTAATCATATCGTAGCAGTTGATAAAGTATCTGTTGCAAACGATCTATTAAAAAAACTATTACCAACACAAGTTTCTTATGTAATTTCTCGATTTGAAGATTTTGATTTTATCAAGCAAAACTATGATTTGATTAACGCACAGTATTCCCTTCCATTTATTAATAAACATAGTTTTACAGATGTGTATAAAAAAATAATACAATCACTTAAATCCGGAGGAGTTTTTACTGGCCAGTTTTTTGGTGATAGAGATGAGTGGAATACAGGAATTAGTAATATGACCTTTCATACCAAAAATGAAGCCTTAGCTCTACTTAAAGGATTGAATGTTATTGAATTTACTGAAGAAGAGAAAAATGGGAATACCGCAGCAGGAAAACTTAAGCATTGGCATGTTTTTCACTTTATTGCAGTAAAAGAATAAAACACAAAAGAAAAAGGGCGACGGAAATTCCGTCGCCCTTGTACAATTTTAAACTGGAGAAACACTACTGCGCCAATGATTAGGCAGCGGGAGAAAGTTCAGACCGCTTCTCGGCCTGGTCGCGAATAAGATTCGCGAGCAGAACGTTGACGAGTCCACCGCTCTGACTACCGTCACCACCGCCCGCCATGATGCTCGGGACGATAGGAACCTGACTCTTCGAGAGAGAGTCGGCAACCTGAATCAACGCGTAGTTGTTCGGGTTGATTGCTTCACCCTTCTTCTTGAGAACGTCGGCTTCGGCGTTACCAATAGCCTGGATCTTTCCGGCTTCGGCAGTACCAGTGAGCGTCGTCACCTCAGCATCAGCCTTGGCGTTGATTGTCTTCGACTGCGCGTCACCTTCCGCTGTCTTCACCATGGCGGAAGCGTTGAACTCGGCGATTTGCACGCTCCGTTCGGCATCCACGACTCGAGCTTGCGTATCCGCAAGTGCACGAGCTTGCTGAAGTTCCTTGCGGACCCCTTCAGCTTGCCGCTGAGTTTCGTACGTTACTTGCTCCTGCTCAGCGATTTTTCGGTCTGTCAGTGTCTTCATCAGCTGTTCTGGCGGAACGATATCACCGATCAAGGTGTTCACCGCACCGACATTGTATTCACCGAGAGCATCCGCAATTGCCTTGCGTGCTTCGGTCTGACGTGCGACTCGATTCTTCAGGAAGTCGATCACATCGGAACCCTGTGCCGCGTTTCGGAAATAGTTACCGATCGTCGGTTCGAGTACCTGCGTGACGAGATTCGCCACGCTGCCGAATCGTGCGATAACCTTAGGGGCATCGACGCTCGGGATGTGAATGATCTGACTAACATCGAGGTTGTAGGTAAAGCCGTCCGATGAACGAACAGTGATGCTTGAGAGCCGCTCATCGAGCTTGTGGGCTTCGCTCTTTTCGTTTGCCCAGTTGAGCACCACGTTTGCCGTCGGGACAACTTCGATCTTGTGAGTGTGCGTATTGATAGGGTACTTTCCCGGGTCAAGCGGAGTTGCCCAAACACCCTTATTGCCACTTTCCACCAGATTACCGTGCTTGAAATCTGCGCCAGAAATATCGTCACCGTTATTTCCTACGTAGGAAATAACGACGCCGACATGCGCGATAGGTACTTCGGTCAGACTGATGCGCTCCACCGTAGCGAAGAGCGGGTTGATAAAGTATCGACCCGCGAGCATCACCTGTTCCTGAAGACCCTTGTAACCTCCACCGTTGATGAACGCCTGGGCATCCTGGAACATGTTATGTCCAGAAATTTCCTTACCGGCAATTTCACCACCAACAAGTGGTAAGCCTTCCTTGGTGGTGACGATGCCAACCATCTTGTCGGCGATATCAGTCTGCTCAGCATCTCTGACATCGAAAAGCTGAGTATTGATTCGATACGTACCTGGCGGAATAACTGCCAGCTGCGGACCACGCTCGCCACCGTTCGTGAGAAATGCTCGCGCGTTCTGAAATGAATCACACGCAACGGAGGTACCGAGAACACGACCAGCAGCCATGGGAATACCGTCTCGTGAATCCACGACGCCGATCATTCCCTCCTTGATGGTCACGAAATCTTCCTGCTCGACACTATACTGCCAAGGCCACAAAAAGTAGTGGACACCGGGAGCTAGTGTATCGGCCTGAATACCAGCTTCGCCGTTCAATGCGACGATCTTACCGTCAGGCAAGGTCCGATTCGATCCGAAAATCACAAACTTCTTGTTGACGATACCGATCGAGTCATTCGGAATGATGACCACACCGAAGATGCGCAGAACGAGCTTGTAGCCACCGAGAAGCAAGATGATCAGAACGATCCACCAGTACGACTTCACGAGCCCAAAGAAAAAGTCCAGAACGTCCATGAGGGTTACTCCTTTTGAATTGTGATGGTACAGGCCTGGATTTCTCCAGTTCCCGAGGATTTTATTAGCATTTATTTGACAAAAAGTCAATCATATATCATTTGTGTAACATTGACAGATAGCCAAATGACGTGATATACATTTTCGAGATTCCTTTGTCCCTGTTCCCTTCCCACACGTGAGGTGTCGATATGTTACAAAAGCTTATTCAGATCTTCTTTGGAACACCGAAGAAGAAGTCAAAGCCACCAAGAAAAGTCTACAGCGCCATTTCACCAACTAGTACCTCATCTGAAGCCAATCGAGAAACTTCATCACCCATCGATCATCTGCGGCAGATGAGTGAAAAGCAACTCGAGCAAAGACGAAAGCAGGATGCTGAAGAGGCGGCTCATCGCGATGAACTACGTGAGCAACTCAGATCGGCAGCAGATTTCAGTGCCTGCATCGAAATTTATCATGAAGCTTACGCAATGAGAGAGGATGAAGGTATTAGTACACTAGCACTCGAAAAAGCTCTCGCTCTTGCGACTACAGCTGAAGAGTTCCAAGTAGTATACGACTCAGCTGGCGACAGTGATCTTGAGAAGAAGGCAGCTGAAAAGCAGGAGCAAGTGTTTCTCGAGCGAATTGATCGAGCAACTACCACTTCAGAATGCATCGACATCGAAAACGAAGCAGACAATGACTTCAATTTGGAGATCGATGCTGATGCTGTGGTGAAAAAAGCTCTTTCACTCGCAACAAGCGCAAGTGATTGTCGTATCATTCTCGAGGATCGGGATTTTGATGATCCTGAGGACAACACTCTTCTTCGTGAGATCTACGAAAAAATGGTTTTGTTCTTTACCACAGTTGATGAATGTGAAGAACTGTGGGACGAAGAAGGAACAGACAGTATCGCAGGAACACTAGCAATTGTTCGTGCGGCGGAAATCATTCGTTCCCAGTACATCACCGATCATCTCGCTCGCGCATAACGAAGCAGATATATACAAAAGCCACCGTTCAGTACGAACGATGGCTTTTTTCTTTTCTTGTATTAAACCTTTAGATATTTTCGTACAGCAAGGAAACTGGATATAGCACCGATGACGATACCAGAGAGCATAATAATCCCAAATATCTGTGCAAAGTTGTGTGTGTAGTAATCAAACAAATTGATACCAATAATAGAGCTGTATTTTGCAACCCAATAGGTAATCGGATAAAAAAGCATCAAGGTCAGTATCCCTGACACAGCGCCGTAAATCATACCAACAACAACAAACGGTCCTCTGACATACATTGCACTTGCTCCAACGAGTCTCATCACAGCAATTTCCTCTCGTGAAATATAGATAGCGAGACGAATTGTGTTAAAAGTAATAAGAACAGAAATACCAACAAGTACTAATGTAAAGATAGAACCAAGTTTTTCTGCAGCATTGATGATACGAGTAAGTTTGTCTATCGATTCCTTGTTTCGGAAATAATCGATGTTATCAATAATAGAAGAGCCATCTTTTGAAAGTACAGGTTTTGTTTGAAGGAAATCAGCAATTCCTTGGTACTGTGCTGGGTTTTTCGCTTTGATATTGAGTGATGCACCAAATGGATTATCTGATACTTCTTCAAGAGCTTGGATCGTTGAGTGATCGTTCTCGTGTCTTGTTTTGAAATCTTCGAGAACTTGTTCTCGTGAGGTATATACAACTGACTGCACTTCGGGTAGCCCTTCAAGCGTCTTTTGAAGCGAGAGAACATCATCTTCGTTTGCAGTAGTGACGAATGAAACACTAACATCAACTTTGTTACGAATTTCTTCAAGCCATGTATGGAGTGTTGTTGATGTAAAAATAAGTGAACCAATCACAGACAATGTGATGATCATCACCAAGATAGAAGAAAGTGACACGAATGCATTTCGTGAAAAGTTAAAAAAACCACTTCGTATAATTCTTTTTACATTTGTCCAAACCATATGTTATATCGTATATCTTCCCTCTTTATCGTCACGTACAATCTTACCACTATCCATCGTTAGTACGCGACGTCCTAATGAATCAATAACTCCTTTGTTATGTGTTGTGAGGATAACTGTTGTTCCAAGATCGTTAATCTTTTTTAAAATTTGAACAATCTCATATGTATTCACAGGATCAAGGTTACCCGTAGGCTCATCAGCAATAATAATGTCGGGCTGATTTACGATTGCTCGGGCAATAGCAACGCGCTGTTTCTCTCCACCTGAAAGTTCATTCGGAAAATTCCAAATTTTCTTTCCAAGATCAACAAGCTCAAGCACGTGAGGTACATCTGACTCGATTTCTTCATCGGTTCGTCCAGCGGCTTCCATAGAGAATGCAATATTTTCATATACATTCTTATCTGGGAGCAAACGAAAATCTTGGAATACGACTCCAATCTTTCGGCGATATTCTGGAATGTCACGTGAACGAAGATTATGAATATCTGTTGAACCAAAAAAAACTTTACCTTCAGTCGGTTTATCTTCAGCGAGGATGAGTTTTACGAGAGTAGTCTTCCCTGCACCTGAGTGCCCTACAATAGAGACGAATTCCTGAGGTTCTATGGCAAAAGTAATGTCCTCAAGGGCGACAGATTCGTCTGGATATACTTTTGAAACTTTATCGAAATAGATCATTGGTGTCATTCAGTGTTACCTGACAATTCTACCATAAAAAAAGCTTCTCTCTCAAACAAAACCCCGCAACTTTGCAGTTGCGGGACCTTTCTTCTCACTTATAGAGAACACTAACGGTCTTCTAATGCTTCGAACCCGTACATCTCACATTGCATGGGATACAGCTGTTCCCTCTCCTTTTCAGAGAGAGAGCCATACTTGAATTCGAATTCAGCTTTGAACAATCGGCTGGCCCATGTTCGTGCAACGGAGGTCACAACGACCATCGTGACACCGAACGTGAGGAACAACATGACGAACAAATAGAAATTCTGTTCCGAACAAGAACCCATAATGCCCCCGAGTGAAGTGTGTACTGACTAAAAAATACTATATCACGAAAATGAGACTTCAGTCAATGTCACTTATAATCTAAATTACAGATTTTTTTCTGCTTCCAAAAATTCTTCGATATCTCCCTCGAGTACAGCATCAATGTTTGCGGTTTCTGCATTTGTTCGGTGGTCTTTCACCATTTTATATGGATGCATAACATATGAACGAATTTGATTCCCCCATTCGATCTGAGTCGTCTTTGATACGTACATTCCCTTCTCTTGCGCGATTCTATCTTCTTCCATTTTCTTATACAGTTTTCCAGTCAGGATTGCGATTGCTTTTTCTTTATTTTGAGCTTGTGAACGTTCGCTCGTGACATGTGCAGATAGATTGGTCGGAACATGTATAACACGCACTGCCGTCTCACGTTTATTTACGTTTTGGCCACCAGGTCCACCGGATTTTGAAAGTTCAACACGGATATCAGATTCAGGAATATCAATCTCACCCGTTTTTTCAAATTTAGGAATTACTTCAACAAGCGAGAAGGAAGTGTGTCTTAGTTGTTTTGCATTAAAAGGTGAGATACGAACAAGACGATGTACTCCTGATTCGTTTTTTAGTGTGCCATATGCATCCTTGCCAGAAATTTCAATTGTTACATTACGATACCCTCCATGATCATTTTGATTTTCATGAAGAAGTGTTATTCCCCAGTTTCTCTTTTGAAAATATTTCATATACATCTGAAGAAGAATTGCTGAAAAATCTTCAGAATCATCACCCCCCGCACCAGAAAAAATTGTCATGATTGCATCACCTCTATCAAACTTTCCTACACCCGCTATCTCATCTTTCAATGTTTGAATATCACGAATTGTTTTTTGTGCTTTTTCTTTATCATTCCAAAAATCAGCAGACATCATATCTGCCTCCATCTGTTCAAGTTGTTTTTGCTTTACTTCTTTGTCCATATAATCTTAACGGTATAACGAAAGCCCGCTCTTGTGAAGCGGGCCGGAATGTACTGTGATAGTGGTAAGGGTGTTGAAGGTGTGGGTCAAAAAAATTGCTGTTTGTGGGTGAACGTCTCAAATGAGAACGATCGAGAAACTGAAAGGCAATTAAGATGACCAACCTTGCAACAACGATACTACTATCAATGTTCCGGGTTAATTATAGCAAGAAGACGCTTTCTGTCAAGAAAAAAGTGCTGAGCAATTGCTCAGCACTTACACCAAAGAAAGTTGAAACTGCTGACTTTCAAGAGCGCTTCTTCGATCAGCCTCTTCGATCAACTCCTTATCTGAATAATCATCAAGGTCGATGCCGATCGGAACATGGATACGAGACATCGCTGCTTCGAGAAGCGTTGATTCCTTGCTCCTCCGCATTGATATCCCACCAACATCATACCGCTGCCACAACTGCCTCATAAGCAACCGGGCGATTTCAACATCAGTAAGTGCCTCAACAGGTTTCTTCATCGATCCCTCATGGTAAGAAGAAATGTTCTGTCACTAAATTACCATACTCTCAAAAAGTTACAAAAAGGTGCCAGTTTCCCGAAGGAAACTGGCACCAACTGTTCGAACATCATCGACCATGACCCGAAGGTTCAAATGGATCGATAAGGTCACGGCTGGCAGCTGGGTAAAATCCCCCAACCATGCAGACCTGTGCCCCAAACAGTTACCCTTCCTTCAATCGTCACTGAAGAAAAGGTGGAACCAGTATGATATTTACAACTAAAGAAATCAAGGAGTCGTCTCACCTACTACGTTCGTGAGCCACCTCGCGGGATCGAACCGCGGACCCCCACTTTACGAAAGTGGTGCTCTACCAACTGAGCTAAGGTGGCAATAAAAACCAATCGCAATTTTTGGAGCCGTTGAGCAGGATTGAACTGCTGACCTCGTCATTACCAATGACGTGCTCTACCAACTGAGCTACAACGGCATATTCGCACTAACAGTCACAAGTATTTTTTTACTAAAAAATCTCGCGACCCCTCCTCGCGCCGTCGCGCTCCGGCCTTGCGACTGGGCCCCATCCCAGTCTCACTCTACCAACTGAGCTACAACGGCATATCACCCACCCAAACAGTTTCACCATCATAGGGAATTTTGAATCATTTTGCAAAACAAGAGTATTATCTATTTTTTCCAGTAGACATTCGTATCTCTTCGCAGAGTTTCCTTGCTTCCTCCTCTGGATTTTTCGCAAAGATAATTCTCCGTGATGCATTAATAATGAGGCCAAGACCATCTTTATTCAGGCCACTTTGTACTACACTTTTTATATTAATTCCCTCGTCACTTACACCAGGAACTAACAATGTCATCTCTTTAGAAATTTCTCGTACTTTTTTTATTTCCTCAGGATGAGGTGCTCCAACGACTAACATACAATTTCCATTTGTATTCCATTCACTAGTAACTCGCTCTGCAATTGTTTGCCACAACGGTTTACCTTCAGAAAGAAGATTTTGAAATTCTTCTGCGCCTGTGTTTGAGGTACGACAAAGAATAATTGAGATCTTATCCTTTCTCTCAAGAAACGGTGCCATTGCCTCATGTCCCATATAAGGATGGAGTGTCACAGCATCAGCACCGAGCAGATCAAACGCGAATTCAGCATATCCAACATTTGTATTACTTGTATCTGCACGCTTTGCATCAAGGATAAGAAATATATTTGAGTGATACAAAGCAAGGTAATCAAAGGTCATTTTTAACTCACGAAGTCCCTGCTCCCCTCGTGCTTCATAAAATGCACTATTCAGTTTGTAAGCAGAAACATATGCATGAGTTTGTTCAATAATCCATGTGTTAAATTCAAACTGTGGAAATGGTTTTTGCAAAAAACGTTCAGGAAGTTTTGAAAAATCTGCATCAAGCCCTACACATAGTAGTGAGTTTACTTTTTTTGCTCGGTTGTTGTACTTAATAAGAGCATTCATATCTTTTTCTTAAAACGTTGAAATCGTACTGTATGTACTAAGAAAAGAAGGTACAACAAACATAAGACCGACTAATGGAAGTACGATCATCGCGACTGTAATAATGAGTATCCACTTAAAGTAATTTTTTAATTCCCGAACCGAATCGGCCATTTCATCAATTTTTGCATTCAACTCTTCTATTTTTTTTGTAAGTTCTTCGTTTAACATAAATATAGTATAACCCACACTATCAATAAGAATATAGAGAGTATTGAACTTAAAATCACTGAAGAAGCACCAAGATAGAAACTTTCTTTAATCATGCAGCAAAAAACCCCTTACGGGGTTTTTGTTGCGCGGCTGATGGGTGCTGACCCCACGGCCTCTCGCGTGACAGGCGAGTGCTCTACCGTTGAGCTACAGCCGCAA
>CAZYGU010000025.1:0-11829 GCA_964646785.1 uncultured Candidatus Saccharibacteria bacterium
GCTTCACCTTGACCGGAACCTCCAAGAACAATCCCACGAACATTATTAGGATTTTGAGATACAGCACGTGCAACAGGAATAACATAGTCTGGGTAATCATCATTCTCATCATATTCATGAGCCCCGCAGTCAATAACCTCATATCCTCCCTCTTTAAGGAATTCAGTAATTCGTTCTTTTTGAGCGAGACCGGCATGGTCTGTGCCGATGTAAATTTTCATACGTTCTATTATATACGAGCACCCGTCTTTACTACATGATCAACGAGTGTATAAGTGTATCCCATCTCATTGTCATACCACGCAAGTACCTTTACCAAGTTTCCTCCAATTACACGCGTAAGAGAAAGATCAGCAATTGAACCAAATCGTGAACCTAAAATGTCAGTCGACACAAGTTCTTCTTCTGTCACAGAAAACACCCCTTCCCATCTTGCTTCACCTGCAGCTTTTTTGAGTGCTGCATTAATCTCTTCTACTGTTGTTTCTTTTTTTGAAATAAATGTTACATCAACAATTGATCCAGCAATAACTGGAACACGCATTGAAATACCATCAAATAATCCTTCAAGTTGCGTAAAGGCTTTTGTAACAGCAATTGCCGCACCAGTTGATGATGGAACAATATTTGCCGCTGCTGCACGACCCTCTCGATACCCCTTCTTAGATGGCCCATCAACGAGCGCTTGAGTTCCAGTATATCCATGAACAGTTGAGAGTGCTGCTTTTTTAATACCTACTGCCTCGTCAAGAATTGCAATAAGTGGTGAACTCGCATTTGTGGTGCATGATGCGTTGGAACTAATCTGGCATGTACCAAGCTTCTCTTCGTTTACACCCATAAGCACTGTTGCTCCTTCAATTCCAGGAATTGGTTCATCTTTCATAGGAGCTGTCACCACTACCTTTCGTGCACCAGCATCAAGATGTGCTTTTGCAGCAGCATATGAAGTATAAAAACCGGTAGATTCAACCACTACATCAATATTCATATCTTTCCATGGAAGATTGATTGCATCCTTCTCAGATACAAATGCGATTTCTTTTTCATCTACCATAATTGCTTTTTTATCTTCACGAACAGAGGTTGAAAAAGAACTAACACCGTACACAGAATCATATTTCAGTAAGTACGCAATGTTTTCTGCATCACCAAGATCATTGATTGCAACTATTTCAATTTCTGGTCGCTGTAATGCAATTTTCAAAAATGCTCTTCCGATTCTTCCCGCTCCGTTAATTGCAACTCTGATTTTTGTATCACTCATATATTTGTTTAATTAGTCACTATAGTATAGCAACATTCCTCTTTCAAAGAAAAATCCTGCAAAAGCAGGATTTTTCTTTGAAATTCATCTTTTAATAACAACATCTACAGTTCCCTACTCTCCGACCGGAGAAGCAGGAGATGGCATATCTTGCACCTTTGGAGAGGTAGTATGTGCCTTACCATCCACTTCATAGCTTGTATTTTGTGCTTCGAAGAAGTTTACCAGTTCATACACATCAGTCGCCGTAGACATCCATTTTGCTGGATTAGTTACATTATAGTGTTTTGGAAGACCAAGTTCCTCAAGTCGTCGATCCGCAACATACTGCACATACTGATTTACGTATTCAGCATTGAGTCCAAGAATTCCATTTGGGAAAAGATCTTTATTGTATGCAGTTTCAAGATCTACTCCTTCAATAATGATTGTTTGGATTTCCTTTGCGAACTCTTCAGTCAAAAGTTCCTGGTTTTCCTCAAGAATATTATGAACAAGATTCATCCCAAACTTAAGATGAAGAGATTCATCACGAAGCACCCAGTTAATCATTGATCCGAAGTTACGAAGTTGATTTCGTTGTCTGAATGAAAGAGCAACCATAAATCCTGAATAGAACCAGATACCTTCCATCACAATATTTGTCGCAACAAGATTTCGAATAAAATCTTTTTTTCCATCAATTGTTGAAATGTCGAGAGAATCTTCTGTCATTCGCTTCATATAGCGATTAATATAATTCTCTTTTGCTGTCATCGAAGGAACGCTCAAATGAAGATCAAAAATCTTTTCTCGATCAAACGGAAATGTTTCTAAAACGTACTCGAATGCTACGCAATGATTCGCCTCTTCCCACATTTGTTTCGCGAGATATAGATGACACTCTGGAGATTTGAGATATGGGTATATACCAAGAGCAATCGATCGATTCACAATAAGTTCAGCTGGGTTGAAAAACGCCATAAGAAATTTCACAGCATGACGCTCATCCTCTGTCATATTCTCCCAATCCTCAAGGTCTTCCTTAAGAGCAATTTCATGAGGAAACCATGTATTTCGAACAGCCTGGTTATATAGATCATATGCCCATTGATATTTGATCGGGTGAAGACTTACATCTTCCGGTGAAGCTTTTCCAATTAACATGTTTGATGTAAAAAATTAAGAAATAATTACTGACAACTATCACATAAAGCTTTCTCTGCTGGATCGATTGGACATACATGTGCTGCTTGAGAACTTGATACTGCCGCAAACCCTTTCGGTTTTGGTATTTCTATCGCTGATTCAGGAGTTTTTTGAATTGCCTCAACCCGGGCGAACACTTCTTCATTTTTAGGAATTGATTCTAGTACCCCTACAGATTCTGGAACATACAGTGGGACAGAAACAGGAGATGGGACAGGTTCACGTGCAACAACAACTTCTTCTTTAGTTTCAAGTGCTGAAGCAAGACCTGAGATTGCACCGAATCCAACCTTCCCCATTTTCTGTGCCTTGTTCACCGCTACAGTCGATTGTTCAGCAGTATGTCTTGGCTTCATATGAAGATAGTATGTCGTCTTCAAGCCCTTCTTCCATGCTGACTCATAAATATTCATCGTTTCATCAATATCTCTTGTCTCAAGGTACATGTTTCTTGAGAGCGCTTGGTCTACCCATTTCTGTGCACGTGCCGCGACTTCAACAACCGCATATGGTGAAACAGTAAACGCAGTTTTATAAATTGACTTCAAATGATCTGGAATTGCCTCAATCAGTGAAATATCTCCCTGACTTTCAATAATTTCCCCTTTCACCTTATCCCAAATGCCAAGATTTTTAAGATCCTTCACCATATTGTGGTTAATATCCATGTATTTACCAGAAATTTTATTTCGTGCAAACACTTGCGCAAAACGTGCATCAATACCTGGAACAGTTCCTGCAACAAGACCAATATTTGCATTTGGTGCTACAGCCATAAGAGTCGCATTCCGGATACCCTTCTTTACTTTTTCACGAAGGATTCCCCAATCGAGACCTTTGTGGTGGCTTGTCTTATCAAGAGTCAGTTCTTCACCTCTCTCCTCTTCAAGAGTTCTGATACTGTCGAATGGTACCCATCCTTTTGACCAACGTGACCCAACAAAATTTTTATAACTTCCTCTCTCTTGTGCGAGACGAGCACTTTCATCAATTGCCATGTAACTCACGAATTCAAATATACGATCTGCAAAATCCCAAGCATGAGATGAATCATAGGCCATACCAAGTTGTTCAATAGCATCAGCGTATCCCATAACACCCAGACCGATTGCACGGTTCTCTTGATCAGATTTTACTGCTTCTGGAACAGGAAGTTTATTGATATCAATAAGATTATCAAGCTGCCTTACTGCAAGACGGACAGATTCTTCGAGTTTCCCCCACATCACTTCTTTCATATGGATATGCGCAGCGATGTTTACTGATACAAGATTACATACAGCAATATTATCCTTATCCTGAGGAAGACAGATTTCAGTACAAAGATTCGACATATGGATCGTTCCTGTATTGTTGTTGAGTGCTCGAACATTAATCGGATCCTTCCAAGTAATCCATGGATGAGAAGTCGTCTGCAAAGCGACAATCATTTTACGAAAGAGCTCACGTGCAGGAATCTTCTTGTGAATTCTAAGCTCACCATTCTGAGCCTTATCAATATATTCAAGATATCGTTTAGTAAAGGCATTTCCATATAATTCATTTAGATCAGGGGTTTCTGCTGGATCAAACATGTACCAGTCAGCATTTGTCTTTACTCTCTTCATAAACTCATCAGAAATAAATGAGCAGGTATTTGCAGTACGCATACGAACATAGTCATCTCCTGCGTTGTGCTTCCAGTCAAGAAAATCTGGATAATCCAAATGCCAGTTCTCCATGTAAAATGCAAGCGCACCTTTTTTCTTTCCCCCTCTTTGAATTGCCCGAATAGCTGTATCAATAATCTTTGCAAATGTTGCAGGACCAGTCGAAACACCACCGAAGTTTGACTTGAGCGGTGACCCAGATGCGCGAAGTTTTGTGACTGACGCACCAATTCCACCAGATCCTTTTGAGAGAAGCATCACATCAGAAACTGACTTTGCAATATGCTCCATATTGTCATGAATCTCAAGTAGGAAACAATTCGAAAGTGATGGTCGAAGCGTTCCTGCACCAAGATTGGTAGATCCTCCTGCAATGAACTCGTGCCGAGACATTTTATTGTAAAACTTAATTGCCCATTCAGTCGGATTTGCCTCGTTGTATGAAAGCCCCATAGCAATACGCATAAACAAATATTGTGGAGTTTCTGTTGCCTGCTGCTCAACATCACGAATAGCATATCGATTCATCAAGCCATCAAGTCCAGAATAAATAAACAAATCATCTCGCTCAATAACAAGAGCATCTGCAAGTTTTTCCAAATCATACTTCTCGATCATATTCGGATGAAGTCGGTTTTCAGCGACACCCTTTTTTATATAGGTGAGAAAAGAATTTCTATGCTTTTTCTTAAGCATGTCAAAGTCGTCAGGATCGTAGTCCCCAATCACCTTCTTGTATACAGTCTTAAGGAGAAGCCTTGTCGCAACCTTGTCATAGTCAATATCTTCCTTAATGTTTTGAACAGCAGCATTGATGGTAGCCTGGTCCATCTCTGCAGTTGTGATGCCATCATATACAGTAAGACGAGTATCCGTAGCGATCTGTGTCACCATTGCAATCGGATTTATGAGACCGGCGCAGGCGCGTTCAATAGATCGGTTAATATGATCTGCATTGAAAGCCTCTTTGGTTCCATCTCTTTTGGTGATAAATAATGACATAAGGATATAAGTAAAAAACACTAATAAATAACTATTCCCTTTTTTCAGAAAATTACCATTTATTGAGCACTTTTTGCTCAAAAATTGTATTTTTTTCAAAAAAAAGAACAAAAACTCACAAAAAACATCAAATTTGTTTTCTCATTTTAGAAAAAAAATGACCCACAACCTTGTGGATAACAATTTCTTTTCCTACTAGAAAATAAAAAAAACTGATGTAAAGACGACTGCCAAACGAAGGCCCTATACTTGACCCATTGGATAGTGATTCTCAAAAATCACCCCGTTTCCGTTTTTCATTTGAACGAGAGAAAGTATTCTCGAGTACAACTCGCGAAACAGGAGACCTAATGAAACCGAAAGAGTGAGAGAAAGGAGTCCGGATAGCAAAAAAACAAGAGAGGACTGTGCCATAAAGAGACTTATTAGACTAATACTCCATATGACGAGAGGATAGTGGACCAAGAAAATCCAAAGTGACATACCCCCCAGCTTTTCGAGCCAACGTAATACATGATTCCCTCGAAAAAACATATACCCGTAGACACAGAGGTTGTATATAACCACACCATACACAAACTGAATGTTGTAGTAGTAGTCTGGAAGAAGAAAAAAGAGTGTGAAATACAGCCCACAAAGAAACAGCAAAACCCTGATATCAAGGTAAGAAGTTTGTTTTACAAATTTCTCAGAATCAATAAAAGAAGTACCTTTTGTTATGCCGTATACAAAGAAAAAAAGATACTCTCCACAAAATGGAATGCCTCCAATATTCCAAAAAGGTGGATATAGAAACATTACCAAAGAAATAGCGAACGAAATTGGCAAAAGCCATCGCGATGTTCTATATCGATATAACACTGGAAAGAGAACATAGAGTTGGATCAGAATAACAACAAAATAATACGGAACAAGTATGTCACCACTTATAGCATGGTGAATAAACACGCGAAATGATTCACCGTTCCAGTATACAATCAGTGCAACCATAAAAAGATACGGAATGATGATGCGAACACATTTTGTGCAAAAAAAGGAAATCAAGGATTTCCAATGATAATCTTTGATGGTAAGTAAACTTCCAGAAGCAATAATAAATACAGGAATAGCAAATCGAAATAATGCGTTTAAAAAATATGGAATTAAGGTGTGAGAAAAAAAAGAGAACTCTTCCATCACACCAACAACATGTATAAGGACAACCGCAATAATTGCTACTCCTTTTACAACATCAAAAAAAGGAATCCTTCCTTTCTTTTTTTCTTGTACTATCTCGCCATGCTTATTCGTCGCAAAGAAAAAATTTCTCAAACTGGGTACAATGAGAACAATGAGTGACGATATAAATACGTTTCCCGATTCCATTGTTACAGCATAACAAAAACAACTCCCTGTATATACAGGGAGTTGTTTTAGAAAACACGATTACCAGTTGTTACCACCATTTCCTCCCTCTCGAGGAGCACGAGGCTGCATTGGTCGAGCTTCGTTGACGGTAAGCTTTCGTCCTTGAAAGTCTTTTCCGTTCCACATATCGATTGCCTTCATAGCGTCTTCGTCATTCGCCATTTCAACGAATCCGAATCCTTTTGATCGGCCACTCATACGATCCATGATAATAGTCGCTGATGTAACCTCTCCTGCTTGTGCAAACGCATCGCGGAGATCGGCATCCGTACTTGAGTAAGGAACGCCTCCAACATATAACTTCTTTGCCATTTACTTATTTTCTGCTCGTCTCTAGATACTAAGATGTAAGGCGACGATGCACTCTCTTACCATTTCTACTTCGTGAACTAGCACGGAAAGAAACCTGGGAGAAAACCTACATATCATTAAGATAAGGCATATCAAGCAAAGTGTCAATTATAATTCACACTGTTTCTAAAATTGAATACTTCGAGCGATAGCTTCTACAAAATTCGTACTATCTGTTGTTACATCTCGAACAATTGGATTTGAGATAAGGAGTACACTCATACGTGGAGCAAGATCTGTAACATTGAGCGCAATAAACGGACCTTTTGTCCCCTTTACAATAGTTCCTGTTCTTAGGTTTTTCAGCTGAGTAATTGTGTAAAATTCATTTCCATCAACAAGCTTTCCTGTAGTAAACGATTTTAAATCCTTTATTTCTGGGCACGACAAACTTTCATTCGGACCATCAGCATCACAGAGCAAACGAGCTTCATCGAGCGCAAATTCCTCAAAGGTGCTCTGTGTATCTGGTTCACTAAGAATAAATGCAATCTCTACTAAAGAGTCAAAACCAAGTGAAGTTTTGTTTCCCACCGATATATGTTCAGGTGTGTACTCCATCACTTCATACATACTTGGGTAAGAAAAAGAGAACTTGTATGTTTTACTTGTATACACTTTCTTTGTTTGAGTAGTGGTAGGTGTTGGCGTACTTACTGATGGTTTGATATCGACAGTATGTTGTTTTCTATACTGAAAAAACAAAACACCAATCACAACTATCAAAACAAGAATGATGAAAAATTTAATTCCCTGTTTCATGATTGTTTGTATTATCTAAATTAAGACAAACTGAGTTTATACAATAACGCTTTCCTGTTTTTGTAGGCCCATCATCAAATATATGTCCCAGATGTGAGCCACAGTTCGTGCACATCACTTCTGTTCTATGCATACCATGATCATGATCTTCCGTGAGTGTCACTGCTCCAGGGATCGCATTATCAAATGAAGGCCACCCCGTTCCAGAATCAAATTTTGTATCTGAGGAAAATAACTGTGCATCACAGAGTTTACATCGGTACATCCCCTTTTCTTTTGTGTGAACATACTTACCTGTAAACGGAGCTTCGGTTCCTTTCTCGAGAAGAACACGCTGTTCTTCTTCTGAAAGTTTCTTTTTCATGTCATCAATATTATGTGTATCCATACAAGAAGTATACACCCTACTCAGCATCAAGTGATTGCCACATATATAAAGCAAGATATGTTCGGCGTCCTCTATATGGTTCTGCAAGTTTTTCCATCTGAGTTACAGTAGGAAGTTTCTTTAAGCCAAATACTTTTTGAAACCCCTTCATAATACCGAGATCTCCAGTTGGTAATACATCTGGCATATTGAGCGCAAAAATAAGGAACATATCAATAGTCCATGGACCAATACCTTTTACTTGGATTAAGTGTTCTCGTATTTCTTCATCACTCATTGTATGAAGTTTTTTTGAATTGATCGTTCCATCAGAAAACTTTAAGGCAAGATCTCGAATGTACGATCTTTTTTGTGGAGAAATCCCAGCGCTAGCAAACTGCTCATCTGAAAGTTTTAAAATATCTTCTGGTGTTGGAAATGTTTTCTTAGGAAACACACGAAGAAATTTATGTAAAATCGAAGTTGCAGATTTCGTTGAGAGTTGCTGAAAAATAATTGAGCGGACCAAAGAACCGAATGGATTTTTAGTCGGCTCAAGCTTTCTTAGTTTTCTCTTATCAAGCCTCAGAGTTTGAATGTTACCTATTTCCTTTTTCATTTCTATGTTTTCTTTCTTTCCAATTCCACCATTTCAAGAGATCCTGACTTGGGCTTTTAGTTTCAGCAAAATATACAGCACATCGATAAGTATAAAGTACGCAAGGATCGAGAGTGACTCCTTCAAACGTATTTGATTTTTCATACAACTTCTGCGGATTTTTTCCTTTCAAATCAGAAACCTTGGTAATACCAATGTTATTCAAATCTTCAGCAAGACTTTTTCCAATTCCTGGAATTTCCATAAGTGGGTTGGGTATGGATTTTCTACGTTCTTTTTTCATTATGATTACCAGCTTCCAGAAGATCCACCGCCTCCAGATGATCCACCTCCAAATCCACCGAAACCTCCACCACCACCTCTTCCTCCACCACCAGCCCACCATGGCGGAGTTATACCACTTGAAATACTTTGTTTGTATCGACTTGAAACAAGATAATCAAACAACAATCCAAGGGGTACAAAAATAATAAACGAAATAATTCCCCACATTAGAAAACCAGCCATAAAAGTCACGATTCCTGCCCCAATTGCCCCCACAATGCCACCTGCCCACCAAGACTTTGAACGAGCAAGAATACTTGCAACCCAAGGAAAGAAAAACAAAAAGAAAAAAAGATAATCAAATACGTTGACTGCCTTTCCACCAGCTTGTCCTCCACCAGCAATCGGCTCATATTCACCTCGTGTAGCTTTCTCGAGAATATCTACTGCACCTTGTATTCCATCAAAATATCTTTCCTCTCGAAAAGCAGGTGTCATGATGTTTTGAATCACACTCGCAGCAAGCGTATCAGTAATCGCTCCCTCAAGCCCGTATCCAACTTCTATTCTCATTTTTCTATCTTCTTTTGCGACAAGCACAAGTACACCATTATCGTTTTTTGCTTTCCCTATACCCCACTCTTCGAATAACTTCACAGCATAATTCTCTATATAATCGCCATCTAAACTTGGGATAGTAACAACAGCTATTTCATTTGTTGAATCTTTCTCAAATTGAGAAAGATTTGTCTCAAGTATTGCTTTTTGCTCAGCAGTAAATAACCCTGCTCCGTCATACACAAACCCTGTTGGTCTTGGAAGACTTGTGTAGGCAAAAAGTACTGCGGGGATAAGTCCAGCAACAAGAAGTATGAAGCTGATTCTTTTCATTAGAATTCAACCTTAGGAGCAAGTTCTGCACCAGCAGCAGACTCAAAGTATGGACGATCACCGAAACCAAAAAGTTTTGCAAAAATCATACCAGGAAATTGTTTTGTTCTAAGATTATAGTCTCTTACTGTATCGTTAAATCTCTTTCTTTCAACACTCACTCTGTTTTCTGTTCCTGTAAGTTCCGCCATAAGACCTTGCACGGCATTAATCGATGCAAGTTGTGGGTAGTTTTCGGTAATAACAAGAAGTCTTCCGAGCGCACCTTCAACCTGACTTGCTGCCTCAACTTTTTGATCAACAGTTGTTGCTCCTGAATATCGAGTACGTGCATCAGCGATTGCAGTGAACACTTCCTGTTCCTGACCCATAGCACCCTTAACTGAATTTACAAGAGTTCCAATAAGATCAAAACGTCTCTGGTACTGAGTCTCAACTTGCGCCCACTGATTTGAAACATTTTCGTTTGCAGTT
Source organism: uncultured Candidatus Saccharibacteria bacterium (assembly GCA_964646785.1). GTDB lineage: Bacteria > Patescibacteriota > Minisyncoccia > Phycocordibacterales > Zambryskibacteraceae > JBGTNQ01. Next base: position 10,242 of record CAZYGU010000025.1, read on the forward strand.
ACCAAGCCATTGTATGCAACAAAACCCCAAAGAATAAGGAATGCTACTATCGCTAATATGATTTTAGTGCTTTTTTTCATGAGTAATATATTGATGGTTAACTAATACGATGGTTCTATTGTACAAAAATACTCAAAGAAAACTAGTATTCTGTTTTTATTACCTATTTTCATGTGTTATCTTTGGAATGAACGGAGGGTTCGCATAGCGGTCTAGTGCGCACGCTTGGAAAGCGTGTGTGGGTAACACCACCAAGAGTTCGAATCTCTTACCCTCCGCAAATATATTAGCTAGAAAGCTCACTGTATTTCACCACAGTGTTTCTCCCAGAATCTTTTGCTTGATAGAGAGCACTATCTGCTCGCTTAATAAGATCCTGAAAAAGAACCCCATTTTCAGCACTCGCAACACCAATACTAATAGTAACTTTTAAATCTGGAGCTTCTGGAAAGCGAAGTAGTTTTACCAATTCATTGACTCTTAGAGCAGTATGGAACGCATCTTCCTCGTTTGCACCAAGAAGCGCAACAACCATTTCTTCTCCACCCCACCGTGCAGCAGTGTCTCCTTCTCTAAGAGAACGCTCAATCGCCTCTGCAACCTTCTTTAAAACAACATCACCAATATCATGACCATAGGTATCATTCACTGATTTAAAATGGTCGATATCGAGAAACAAAATACTCATGTTTTTAAAACCAAACCATTCTTTTCGTTTTACCTCACCAACATTATAAATTAAATCCAAATATGTCTTTGTTTCCTCTTCAAAAAAAGCACGTGTTTTTAGACCAGTTAACGAATCATGAATAAGGTCCTTTTCTAATTCATGCTTTTCGGATTCAAGTTGTGCAACTTTTTCAACTAGTTGTTCCTTTGTAAGTTCATTCATAATGTAAAAGTATAGTGATTATTCAAAAAATTGCATTTTTTCGTATCGAGAAATCTTTGCAAATATATTCCCTGGAAATGATTCCATTTCAATATCAATATTCTGAGTAATCTCATTATAACGTTCACGGGTAATCCTAATTCTAGATTCAATATCTTCACATGCAGTTTGTAATTCAATAAATCGAGAATCTTTTTTTACATCTTGGTTACTATCTACCGCTATATACAGTGCTTCAATTGCCTCTGTAAGAGCAATCTCAGCTTTCCCTTTTTCAGAAAGCACCATGGTATCCATAGCTACTTTTTGGGCACTCCTGAGATTTTGAATAGCAGGAAAATCTTCTCCAACTACTGACCCTACTACTTGTAGCAGTTGGGTGACAACGTCGTATCGCAATGCTAGCTCCTTTTTTGTCTGAAGAAATGCACGTTTTGCCTTCCGGACCTGACGGAGAAAATCTCCATATACAAACAACACCCACAAAAAGAAGACTGCGAACAAAGAAAGTGCTATGACAATAAAAACCATATATAAAAAATTATTGTTGTATACAAAAGAGTATACCATCCTCATCAATTATTGACTTGAAAGTGATAGGGTGATTACCTTAATACAGAACATATCGAACCTTACCATTTTCTCTGGAGGTTTCGTGAGTAGAAAAATTACCGAACCACATCCACAGGATCGACT
>CAZYGU010000026.1:0-3245 GCA_964646785.1 uncultured Candidatus Saccharibacteria bacterium
GAAGGCACTTGTCGATAAAACATTCGAATATATCGAACAAGGAAATTGATGTGTGTGTCACAATAGCGTTATAATCTAAAAACTATGGTAACTGACATTGTAAAAGTATTCTTTCCTGCCATTATGTCGTTCGTGATTGGTATTCTTATCACACCGATTGTTTCAAACTATTTGTACAAGCATGAGATGTGGAAGAAAAAAGCTGGGAAAGTAGATTTTCAAGGAAACGCAACTCCTATCTTTAATGAAATTCACAAAGATAAAGAAGTGAACACCCCTCGCATGGGAGGAATTATTATTTGGGTTTCAGCATTCCTAACTGCTCTCCTCATCTGGTCTATCTCACGTTTTCTTCCTACTGATCTTTCGACAAAACTCGACTTTGTAAGTCGTAACCAGACTTGGCTTCCAATATTTACGCTTGTTGTTGGATCGCTATTTGGTTTGATTGATGACTACTTAACTGTGCAAGGAAAGGGCGGCGCAGCTGGAGGTGGACTATCGCTCAAAAAAAGATTAGCTATTGTCGCAGCAATAGGTCTCTTTGCTGGCTCATGGTTTTTCTTTAAACTTGATATTACTTCGATAGGACTCCCAACTGGTTCACAGTTACCTCTAGGATTTCTTTTTATCCCTATCTTTGCTCTTGTTATGCTCGCATCGTACTCAAGTGGTGTGATTGATGGCATCGATGGACTTTCTGGAGGAATTTTTGCAACCATATTTTCTGCCTATGCAGGTATCGCGTTTTATCAACAGCAAATTAATCTAGCTTCATTTTGCTTGGTAGTTGTCGGAGGAATCTTGGCGTTCCTATGGTTTAACATTCCTCCTGCTCGATTTTATATGTCAGAGACGGGAACAATGGGGCTCACTATTACACTTACCGTTGTAGCATTTATGACTGACACCCTTGGTGGGGGATATGGAGTGCTCGTGCTTCCAATCATCGCCTTTCCACTCGTTATCACAACTCTTTCAGACATCATTCAGGTTACTTCAAAGAAATTGAGAAATGGTAAGAAAGTATTTCTTGTGGCACCAATCCATCATCACTTTGAAGCAAAAGGTTGGCCATCATACAAAGTAACGATGCGATACTGGATTATCGGTGTTGTCTTTGCTCTCCTTGGAGTCATTCTTGCTTTGGTTGGATAATATGAATACAGAGAAATTTGCAAGCATTATTGATCTCCTTGATCAAAATAATGTCACATACGTCGTTCTTAAACACGAACCAAGTAAAACAAGTGACGAATCAAAAGCAGTTCGTGCAAAGCTGGGATATCCAAATGCGATGGGAGCGAAAGCTCTTTTAGTAAAATTATATTTTGCGGACAAAGAACAATTCGCAACAATTGTGTTGCCCGGTGATCACACACTCAACAAAGATATCCTTCTCAAAGAAATTTCTGGATTAAAAAAGATTCGTTTTGTGACTCCGGAAGAAATGCTTTCTCTTACCGGTCTGGTTCCGGGAAGTATGCCACCATTTGCAACACCTATTTTTCCTGATGTTCATATTCTCATTATTGCTAGTGCAATAGGGGAGAATGAAGAACTTGGATTTAACATAGCTGACCTTTGCCAGAGTGTAATTCTTAAATCAAATGACTACCTTTCAATCGTGCATCCGAATTTCATTTTAAATTGTTCACAGTCAAAATTATAAATCAACATTAATTTGACTAATACATTTTTTGTGTTACATTTTTTCTAGATTTTGCAGAACAAAAACCTCAACCAGGACTCACTATGAAGAAGTGCAGATCATGCGGTGCCAAGATCCCAGATGGGAAGAATCACTACTGTCCCAAAGAAAAGCGTACCATCGATTCTGATGATGGAGACTTCCTACTTAGTTTCATTGTAGGTCGAGAATCTGATAGCACCCTTCTTGGAACAGCACTCGGTGGTGATTTCCTTGGTGCTTTACTAGGAGATCTTAGTAACGACAGCGATTCTGATGATGATTAAAGTGTGGACCGAGCAACGAGAGTATATACTCTCGTTGTTTTATTTTCCCCAAATAATATGACATCTCTCTGTTATAATAATCAAATGAAAAAAACTGTCATGGACAGGCCGTTTCTTGTTTGCGTCATAACTCTAATTGTGGCGGGTTTTTTTATTTTTAGTTCTGCATCACTAGGTCTACTTGCAAAAGGTGGAGACCAGTATTCTGATGTTGCTTTCTCTCAAACTTTTTTTGGACTCTTTTTGGGAAGTATTGCATTGATTACCGCAAGTAGAATCAACTACAAGAACTGGAGAGGATACGCATTTTATCTTTTCATTGGATCTCTTCTTCTTACCGCAATGGTTTTCGTTCCGCATATTGGATTTGAGCATGGGGGAGCAAAACGATGGATTTTGATTGGGAACTTTTCTTTACAACCGGCTGAGTTTTTGAAAACTGCATTTATTTTATACTGCGCAGCTTGGCTATCTGGAATCAAAGGTCAAGTGAAATCCTTTCAACAAGGATTTGTCCCATTTGTACTTATTCTTGCTGTTGTGGGTGTACTCATGCTTGCTCAACCTGACACTGACACATTCGCACTCATTGCATGCACTGGAGTTGCAATGTTTTTAACTGCGGGCGGTAAGTGGAAGCACGTCGCAATTTTGGTGGTAACAGCACTTCTTGGGCTTGCCTTGATAGCGACAGTGCGACCATATGTCAAACAACGCATTATGACATTCATGAATCCAGCACAAAATGGACTAACTTCTGGTTATCAGATACAACAGTCTCTCATTGCAATTGGTTCCGGAGGATTTGCAGGACGAGGATTCGGTCAGAGTATTCAAAAATTCAACTTCCTTCCTGAGCCGATTGGTGACTCAATTTTTGCAGTTGCTGGAGAAGAATTTGGATTTATAGGTACTGTAAGTATTGTTGTACTATTTCTCTTTTTTGCATTTCGTGGCTTAAAAATAGCTGTAAGGACCGATGAATCCTTCGGTAGACTCGTGGTTGTTGGAATTGTTATACTGATAACGGCACAGTCATTTTTGAATATTGCCGCTATGCTTGGGGTACTACCACTGAGTGGAAACCCTCTCCCGTTTGTCAGTCACGGAGGAACAGCCCTCCTTATTACTTTGGCTCAAGTTGGTATTGTCCTCAATATCTCCCGATATCAAAAAAAGCTTACTTAACGATACTTTATGAAAATACTTTTAACTGGTGGTGGAACAGGTGGACATGTATACCCAATTATTGCTGTTGCTGAAGAACT
>CAZYGU010000026.1:3345-7299 GCA_964646785.1 uncultured Candidatus Saccharibacteria bacterium
TGTGTGCTGCGAGACTACTTCGTATTCCAGTCGTTATCCACGAATCAGATAGCGTACCAGGAAAAGTAAACCTCTGGGCAAGTAAATTTGCAGAAAAAATTGCATTGTCATATCCAGAAGCAGCTGAGTATTTTCCCACAGATAAAATTGCTTATACCGGAAACCCGATCAGAAGAGATCTTCTTCTTCCACTCACTACAAATGCGCACGCGTATCTAAAACTTGATCGTAATATTCCAACAATATTAGTACTCGGAGGATCTCAAGGATCACAGATTATTAATGACACTGTTCTTGAAGCTCTCCCTAAACTCCTTGAAACATACCAAGTTGTTCATCAGACTGGGAAGAAAAATATTGAAGGAGTGAGAAAGATCGCTGATGCAGTGTTGCTTAATAGTGCACACAAAGATCGATATCGCCCTTATGACTATCTCGATGCACTAACTCTTCGCTCTGCGGCTGGGGCAGCTGATATTGTTGTGTCTCGTGCAGGATCTTCAATATTTGAGATTGCATCATGGGGTACGGCATCAATCATCATCCCAATTCAAGATTCCAACGGAAACCATCAAGCTAAGAATGCGTTTGCATATGCGCGTACTGGAGCTGCGATTGTTATTGAAGAACCTAATCTCACAGGGAATATCCTTACAGCAGAAATTCGAAGAATTCTTGATAATAAAGAATTACTTACTTCCATGAAAGAAAAAACAAAAGAATTTTTGAGACCTCAAGCAGCACGGTTAATCGCTGATGAAATCATGAAGATTGCACTTCGACATGAGGTGAACGAGTAATACATGAATGATGAATCCAAAAAAATTGTTGTTCGTATGGCCCCGTCTCCAACGGGTAATTTGCATGTAGGAACCGCAAGAACAACTCTTTACAATTACCTTTTTGCTAAAAGGTATGGTGGTAATTTTATTCTTCGTATCGAGGATACAGACAAAGAAAGATCAACAAAAGCATTTGAGGAAAACATTCTCAGCGGATTAGAGTGGCTTGGTCTTTCATGGGATGAGTTTTATCGTCAATCAGAAAGAACAGACATATACAGAAAATATGTGCAGACAATGATAGACAATGGTTCTGCATACATTTCAAAAGAAGAACCAAAAGAAGCTGGACAAAGAGACGAAGTTATCCGTTTCAAGAACCCTAATAAGAAAGTTGCTTTTGATGATTTAGTGAGAGGAACAGTTGAATTTGATACGACTGAGCTCGGGGATTTTGTTATTGCTCGAAGTATAGAAGAACCTCTATATCATCTTGCAGTTGTTGTTGATGACCACGAAATGCATGTGACACATATTATTCGAGGTGAAGACCATATTTCTAACACTCCACGACAAATTCTTATCCAAGAAGCAATCGGTGCAACTCGCCCTATCTATGCACACATACCTCTCATTCTTGATGCAGAAAGAAAAAAACTTTCAAAGAGAAAGCATGGTGCTGCAGTTTGGATCGATACATACAAGGATGAAGGATACCTCCCCGAAGCACTTCTCAACTTTTATGCATTTATTGGTTGGAACCCAGGTACAGAACAAGAAATTTTTTCTTTAAAGGAACTCGAACAAGTATTTGATATCAACCAAGTACAAAAGGGTGGGGGAATATTCAACAAAGAGAAACTTGATTGGTTTAATAAAGAGCATATGAAGCTCCTCCCTCTTGATGAAATAGTGAAACAAATTGAAATTGCTTTGTTGAATTCTGATCGAATAAAAGAAAAAAAATATCCTGTCGACCAGAACACAATTCAGAGTGTAAAAAACAGTATATTTACGAGAGTTTCGACATTTGGTGAGATCACAAAACTAGCAAACGATGGGGAACTTGATTACATATTTGAGGTGCCAACCTACGACCTATCTTTGTTGCTATGGAAAGACGAGAAAGATTTTGCTATCACCGCACGTCACATAGAAAGAGTCATAGATATGCTCGAGGCTGTTCCTGAGGAATCCTTCACTGAAGAATCTGTTAAATCTGCAGTTTGGGACTATGCATCTGAAGTCGGAAGAGGAAATGTTCTTTGGCCAACACGAGTTGCTTTATCTGGAAAAGAAAAATCACCTGATCCATTTACCCTTGCTAGCATGCTTGGTAAACAAGAAACTCTTTCAAGACTTAGGAAAGCAAAAACGGATCTTCAAGTATAATGAATACTACATGTTGAGATTTTCACTAACCACACAAAAAATTGCTGTGAGTATAGGAGTATGTACTCTTTTTCTTTTTGCATCATTCAGTACATTACACGCACTTACTGTTGATGAACTGAAACAACAAATTTCAACAAAACAAAAAGAAAAGGCAGCTCTTGATGCCGAAAACCTTCGTCTTCAAGCTCAAATCGACCAGACAAACAAGCAAGCTAAGACTCTTCAAGGTGATGTGAAAGTACTCGATACTACTCAAAAAAAGCTTCAAAATGACATTAAAGTTACTCAAAATAAAATTAAGACAACTGAACTTTCAATTCAAAAATTATCTTTAGAAATAAATAGTACAGCAAATAAAATAGAAAAAAACAAAAACGCGATGGGGGAGGCACTTCGCGCTCTTAACCGAACCGATGAAGAAACGATTATTCAAAGTTTTCTTCAGTACAAAAATTTAAGTGAAGTATGGAATGGAATTGAAACAATCCGTCAGTTTCAAAACTCGATGAAACAAAAAACAGATGAGTTATTAAATTTGAATAATGATTTGAAAGATAAGAAGGATGAAAGTGAGGAAAACAAAAAAGATCTTACAGACCTTACATCTGAACTCGGTGATAGAAAAAAAATTGTTGATCTTAATAAACAAGTGAAAGTAACTTCACTTGCAGTTACAAAAGAACAGGAAAGTGCGTATCGAAAAAAATTGGCGGAAAATATTGAGCGTGGAAAACAATTTGAACAAGAATTGTTTCAATTTGAATCTCAACTTAAAGCACAAATTGATATCTCAAAAATTCCCGTTGAGCAAGGTGGAGTTCTTGGTTGGCCAGTTGATATTGTAAGAATCACACAACGATTCGGAAAGACAGTTGATGCAAAACGTTTGTATGTATCAGGTACACACAATGGAGTTGATTTTGGTATACCGGTTGGTACACAAGTTAAGTCTGTATCTGCAGGTATCGTGAAGGGGTACGGAAACACTGATGATGAAGTTGGTTGTTACTCATACGGTAGATGGCTTCTTATTGAGCATCCAAATGGCCTCTCAAGTATGTACGCACACCTATCTGCAGTGAAAGTTTCAGTCGGTCAAAATGTAACTCGCGGTGAAGTAATCGGATACTCAGGTGGTCAACCAGGAATGTCAGGATCAGGATATTCAACAGGCCCACACCTTCACCTAGGATTATTTGCCTCAGAAGGAGTGACAATTCAAAAGTACACACAAAGTAAATTCTGTAAACAAGTTAGTATTCCAGTCGCAGAAGGTCTTAATGCGTATCTTGATCCTCTTGGTTATTTACCAGCTAACTAATATCAATGAAATATTCTCATTCACGTGAGCAAGGTTTTATCATGACAATTATTACCATTGTTATTGCAATGGTCCTTCTAAAAGTTGTTTGGCACATAGATATCATCGAATACGTAAAAACAAGCACCTTAAAACAGTTTTTTAGCGACCTAAGCCAAGTGGCACATGATACTTGGAATGCAATCAAAGCCATGCTAACATCGACATCATCAACGACATAAGATCAGTGCAAATTTAGCAAAAAACTCATTATGGCCAAGAAAATCACATTTTTTGCATTAGCGTTTATTTACGTACCATTGTACGTTTTTATGCATTATACCTTTGGATGGTGGGAAGGTTTAATGGACTAAAAAAGTGAGTGCAAATAAAAATAAATATATTTTATTTGAACCATTCAAAAAAACTATAAAATCGAGGGGGGAGTGGTCATTCGAAAGAATGGCCTTATTCCTA
>CAZYGU010000026.1:7399-11006 GCA_964646785.1 uncultured Candidatus Saccharibacteria bacterium
ACATCGAAGTCAGTCAATCTGAGATTGATGAGCTCTATCCCAAGGGACTAAGCTTCGGTGATTTCAATGATCAGATGCAGGGCATTTCCTTGTCACTCAGCGGCGACATGATGTTGTTTGGAACCGGGAAAAGTACTCGTGACTTTCTGGTCGAAGTAATCGACGCAATGAAAGCTAACGAAGCGAAGATCAGAGAAATCACAGTAGAAGAAGTTTTTGAATCCCCGCCTGAAACCCTGATGGACCCAAGTACGATCAAGATTTGGGTACGAGCAGGAAAGTTCATGGATATGGGATCTGAATGAAGTAACACAGAAGTCATGACTGTTCGGTCATGACTTCTTTTTATTTAGTGTTGTACAAATTACACAAAGAACCATAAACACACACTAAGCTTTTGGTGGAATAGTAGTAGTTGCCTGAGCTGGCTTTTTATACTTCAGCATGATTTCTGCCTCTACTTCTTCCCTATTACGTCCATAGGTAAGATATGAGAGCTGTTGAACTGCAGCGACATCAATATGTGTTGGAGCAGGCGGTGTCGAAGCCCTGATATTAAATGGTTTTGACGGCTTACCATGTACAAGTAATTTTACATATGCATTGTAATTATCAATATTCATAATTTGAGATGAGGTAAAGATCGGCTCAAATTGTTTGACGAGATACTCCGCATCATCAGCTCCTACTCGATACACGATCATATTTCCCACATTACCGAAAACAGAATTTTTTATATCTTCTGAAAGTTGAGCGATGAATTGATGTGCCATAAAAAGAGAGAGTTTATATTTTCGTGCCTCCGAAAGAATAGTCGAGATTGATGGAGTTGTAATATTTTGAAACTCGTCAATATAGAGATAGAACGGTGAAATAGTTTGACCAATCATATCCACTCGAGAAAGTGCTGCCATCAAAATCTTTCCTACAATGATAAGACCAATAAGATTTGCATTAATATCACCGAGTCTTCCCTTTGAAAGGTTAACCAAGAGAATTTTTTTATTATCCATAATTTCTCGGAAATTAAATGCAGACTTTTCTTGCGCAACAATCGGGCGCATGATTTCATTTGCGAGAAATACATCAAACTTTGAAGTGATGTAGGGAACAATGTTTGCAAGTGCTCCCTCCCCTCCTGCTTTTTCCGCAATCTCAGTCCAGAATTGAACAACAATAGGATTTTTACATTTTGAAAGTTTCACTTGGCGAAACTCTTTGTTTGACATGACTCGCGACACATCAAGAAGTGTCGACCCGCTATCCGGGTCTTCAATAACCAACATTGTCGCGTTACGGAAATACTGTTCAAACATTGGTCCCATAGACTCAGGTACACCACCGTACAATTTTTGGAAAATACTAAATAGCTCGTTCACAACAAAAGTCTTCTGTTCTGGTTTAGTACGATCGTACTCAAGCATATTAAGTCCCATTGGCCTTTCCGTATGTGATGGATCGAAGTACACAACATCATCAAGTCTGTGAGGTGGAATATGTGCAAGAACATCCAGAATGTCGCTCCCATGAGGATCGATCATGCACACCCCGTTTCCCTTCTCAATGTCTTGAATAATCATATTCTTGAGAAGTGTCGTTTTACCTGTACCAGTTTGTCCTATGGTGTAAATATGACGAAGTCTATCCTCATCAGTGAGATACACATTAGTATCAATATTATGGTAACTATTGGTTCCAAGAAGAACACCTTCTTGTGGGAGATCTAGTGGTGCAGGAGCGCTTCCTGTTTTTGCTTGCTTAAGCTGTGAAGTGTCGGTGAGATTTGCAGTATGAAAATGCACAATAGAAGTAAGCTCTTTGAGATTTAGAGGGACAATTTCGTTTTCAGAAAAAAGTCTAAAAGAAAAATTTCTATAAAAGTTCGACTGATTTGGCTTTACCCGTTTAAAGGTAAATTTATTCACTCCAGGTACTTCAAACTGATTAAAACTTGATTCAATTTCAGCAAGAATATGCTCTGCTTCCCCTGCATCGTGTGATGAAGTAACAATGCGAATATTAGTTGAGACGGTTGGGCTTTCAAGCTTTCTTTTTATATGCTCAACCGCGACAGTATCAATCGGCTTTGGTTTATCGGAATCCTTTTTATCTTTCTTGAAAAAAGCCTCACCGATTGTGAACGTGAATTCCTCTACAAGCGATCTCTCAGCGATAGCATCCTTTGTTTTTACGCCTTTTTCTATCTCTTTGATTGCGCTTGTATACCGTTTTGTATAATTCTCGCCATGCGGGTTGCAAATAATTTGGATTGCAGCACCAGATCCATCTTTAGGAATTTTCGAAAATGAACTTAATATTGCATTGAGCGGATCATGGTCGAATTGCTCAAAGGTTTTGAGAGGCATTGCAGAAGGTTGAGACAGGGATGCGACTGATGCAGCTGACTTTCCATCCTTTACGAAAATATTGTAGTCATGATCCCGCTCTATGAGCCTTGCTTCAGGGAACACAGATATGAGTTGCTTCTCAAGAAGATTCTTTCTTTCATTTGGAACAGAAACATAAAACACAAACTCATTACTCCCATTGCTATTTGCAATTTCAAGTACAAAATAATTTTTACCCATTGTTTCCTTTTCAGAAACCGAAAGCATCCCAGCGTAAAATTGCTCCATGCCTGAGATAAGAGTTTTGAGATTTTCCTTCACATCCTTTTTTTCACCTGAAGGCATGACCACCTCAAACAGTGTCATTGAAAGAGCTCTATAGAGTGGACCCTTTTCAACCCCATGTGGTGGTAGTCCCTGTCTTACGAGATTAACCAAGTAATCATGATAATCATCCTCATGTTTCCAATCTGCAAGCTTCTCAATAACAGACAACGCATGAATAATACCTTTTGTTTCTGTTAGTTGAATAACTTCATCTAACTGATTATCAATATGCTTTTCAGAAACATACTCTGCACTTTGGATTACTTCTTTACTATGTTTAATATGATCTGGAATTTCATTTTTTAATGCATTCACAGATTCATGAATCAGTTCATTTCTTGATTTCGCATGTTCTGTATTTCCAAGTCTCTGTTCCTGTTCTAATACTTTTGAGCGCAAATAATTAAGCTCTTCTTCTGGAGTAGCGAACGGTAATGCTTCGTTTTTCATGCACTAAATTATACCAAAAAAGGGTTTAATGTGCCCATTTACCAAATCAAGCAAACAAAGGAGCTATTTGCTTGCCAAAAGCTCAAAATGCTTCTGAGAAACAGGGAGGATAGATAAACGACTTCCCTTCTGTGCTACTGATATACCCTTAAACGCAGGATCCAATTTTATCTGAAAGAGAGTAACTGGATTTTTAAGCTTTTTAACAAATTGAATATCACGAGCAAACCATGTAGGTTTTTCCTTTTTTGATTTTGGGTCAAAGTATTCACTTTTTTTATCAAACGCAGTTGGGTCAGGATAAGCATCACTGACAATTTTTCCAACGCCAACAACAGCTGTAGGGTTCGAATTTGAATGATAAAAAAGAATCATATCCCCCTTTTTCATTTCATCTCGAATAAAATTTCTTGCTTGATAATTTCTCACATCTGTCCAAGATGCCTTTTTATCCTTCTGAAAATCATCAATCGAGTAACAAC
>CAZYGU010000027.1:0-8404 GCA_964646785.1 uncultured Candidatus Saccharibacteria bacterium
ATGTTTGTCAGTAATATGGGTATATATTTGAGTTGTAGCAATATTTGCATGACCAAGAAGCATTTGGACCGAACGGAGGTCGGCACCGTTTTGCAAAAGATCAGTTGCAAAGCTATGCCGGATAACATGAGGTGTAACCTTTTTAGATACACCAGCTTTAATAGCATAATATTTTACAATACGTTCAATCGAACGAGAGGTGAGTCTTTTTTCCTGTTCTCCATTCTTGTTTCTTCCCACATTTACAAACATTGCTTCTTCCATATCGTCACGCTTTGAAAGATATGCCCGGACAGCATCCTTTGCTTCTTGCGAAAGAAAGACAACACGAACTTTTTCACCTTTTCCACGAACAGAAAATTCATCTCGAGATAAATCGAGATCACGGGAGAGGGAACAGAGTTCAGAAACACGAAGACCTGTTGAAAAAAACAATTCAAGAATAGCTTTATCACGAAGACCTTTTACTGTGGTTCCATCTGGTGCTTGTAAAATTCGGAGTAGCTCATCAGATGTAATAAGATCAAGAGATCTTTCAGGAACCTTTGCGAGTTCAATACGATCTGGTGCAAGAGAAGCAATCTCACGCTTCATAAGATATTTGAGAAATGCTCTAAGGGCTATCAGATAATAATTCTGCGTTCGTTTTTTGATTGTTTCCTTTCTACCGGAAACAATAGCACCTGATTCCTTTCGGTTAAGATCGAGACGGTAGGTACGGATCATATCGTCAGTTATATCTTTTGGATTTTTTGCTTTTGTACGCTCTAAAAAAACGGTTAGATACCGATCGTAGTTTTCAACCGTCTTTAAGCTTCGCCCTTTACTAATTTCAAGGTCCTCAAGAAATTGACGTTTTAATGTTTGGAGATCAAGTGACATATTGTGCGACATCTACTAGTGTATCATGATACTTATATTTCACTTTAAAATCTCTGGGTATTTCATTGACAATATGACTTTGAATGGTACTATTCGGCACGAAGTACCGAGTTCTTTTACAAGAGAGGAAAGAGATGAAGAGAGAAACGCCGTATCGCAAAGAAGGGATCCGGGGAGTAATCTTCAGGGTCGGCAATGATTTTGCATTAGCAAGACCAGTGATTGACACACCCGGAATCAAACCAGGTGAAACAGTTTCATTTTCCCTATCAGAATGGGAAGGTTTATCAGAACCAAGAGAACAGCAAGTAGTTGAACTTTTCAACGTCACCCTATTTCAAAGAGGGTGGAGAGCAGAAAGCGCTCGACCGATTATGCCAACCGTAACCAGAAACGGGAGCCGCCTATGAACGAAGTGTTCAAGGGTACCACAGCCGAATGTCTTTCCCATCTCGGGAAACATATCGGAGAGAACAAAATCGAAAAAGTGAAGGTTATCGCAGTATTTTGCGGTACTCACTATAGAACTGTCGAAAAGTGGATCGAAGGGAAACATCCACCAATCGGCGAGAATCTTGTTCGCATGCGTGTTTACCTCGAACACATTGGTTACTCAGTTACGGAGCTTCTGAAACTGAACCCAGTGATTCGTGATGCAGCAAGACTCTGTGCGTTTCGTGTTGTACCCATCGCAGAAATTGCTGAGATGGTTGGGTACGCTGGACGCAAAACAGTTGACTCAGGAAGGAATACTGCTGTTGATGCCATTCTTGGTATCTTCCGCGGAGTTCAAGGTGTAGGGAAGGATCGACTAGTTGAGTTTGAAGCACTCGTTTCCGTTTTCAAGGATGCTTTGCCAGAAAAGGTGCAACAAACTCCGAAAATTGATTTGGCAAATCATGTCAAATCCCAGATTGAACACGAGCAGGTTGTGGTACGAACAGTACCGCCCGTAGGAACTACCTTTCGTCCGAAACTAGCATTTCAGCGCACACTGGATACTCACACCGCAATCATTGAATCATTTGCAAGTACGATTAAGGGGCTCATACCCCTTGCTCAGCTACTTGAATCAGATGAATTCACACCCGCAGAACGAGCGCATTTGCGTGAACTTCTTGGTGGGGATGGTGTGTTTGAGTTTGCAAACTCGTTTTACCGCCTATGCGGTGAACGCACAAGAAAACAGCACCCAGCGATCAAGGAGCAAAGTCGATGAACAGTGCACTAAGAGTTGTAAAAGGGGGAGTGAGCAATCACGCGCAATCGAGTCTCGGTCTTCATATGGGGGAAGCACTCTGTAGAATCGCTTCAACATATCCGACCATTCTCGACGTTATCTTGGAGCAAGTCCAGAACGCGATCGACGCAAACGCAAAATCAATTTCTGTCGTTCTGAACCGAAAAACCCGCCATGTCGCAATTCGTGATGATGGTGATGGTGTCTCTGTTTCTTCACTTGATTCGGCACTCCAAAAGATCTGCCGAACACAGAAACAACAGGATAAATTGGGTCGGTTCGGTATCGGACTGATTTCACCGCTCGACAAATGCCATTCGTTTACGTTCACTTCATGTCCGAAAGGCTCGAAGGAATATACAGAATGGAAGTTTGTCACGGAAGAAATCCGAGAACAGGATAAGAACATCGATCTTGTTCGGAAGTCTCGTCCCGATATCTTTTTCTTGGCAGACAAGTCGAAAAGTGGACCGAAAGGAAAGACTTCAGTCATGTGGAAAACGGAAGTGAACATATACAAGTATTCGGATGATAAAACGATCTCCCGAATTACTTCTATTGATTCACTTGCTGAATCCATTCTGGAGAGATTTGGCCACGCGATGCGTCGCAACAAAGTGGTTCTGAATCTGAAGTTTGTGAACGAAAACGGTGAAAACGAGGTCCGAGAAGGTATTCGAGCAAAACAGTTCACCGGTCGTCCACTTACTGAAGTAACACTTCAGAACGATGACGCAGGAAAGGTTACGTTTCGTT
The DNA here is from genome assembly GCA_964646785.1 of uncultured Candidatus Saccharibacteria bacterium. Taxonomy (GTDB): domain Bacteria; phylum Patescibacteriota; class Minisyncoccia; order Phycocordibacterales; family Zambryskibacteraceae; genus JBGTNQ01. Next base: position 2,879 of record CAZYGU010000027.1, read on the forward strand.
TGTTCATGGCAGTAAAAACTACCAAAGGACAACTCGGTAAGGTGTCTGTTGGAGAACAAAGCAACGACTATCGTTTTCCATTCAATTTGATGGCGCGTGCAGCCGAAGGTCTTCTTTCGGATGAGGCTCGACAAGCACTTCTCTCGGGTTTTTTCGAAGGAGAAATTTTCGCAGAGAAAGTGGAGCTCCATGCAACCCGAAAGGCATTTAAAAAAGATGATGCTTTTGTTGGGATGTGTATCGCAATCGATACATGGTTTGAAACATACGGTATCCAACACCTCGAAAAGGTAAAGGGTGAAAACCGTGACGAAAGATATCAGGAGCTTGGATTGAGATCCCTTCGAGAAATCGAGGAGATGTTTAATCTTCCAGCTTTTGAGGTGTATCGATCGGTCATTGCTAGTTTCAAACTTGGAACAGTAGGACAGGGTCATACACCAAGGCAGAACAAGGCAGTTGTTGGAAAACAGGATGAGCCCGCTCTCTCGACGAAGGGGACCCATGGTGTTCAAAGCAACCAGGGAGATGGGTCTGGTGGATCTCAGATCGCCGACTCAGATATCCCTGAACACCTGCCATTTACGGTTGCTGGCCCCCGAGGAACAAAGCGTACCTTGGTGAGAAACAGTGACAGTGCAGGATTGCAGATTTCACACATCCCCATGGACGGCTCTAGCCGACTATGGGAACTTGATTCGAGGCAGGGCATCTTGCACTTCAACATCAACCATCCGATTTGGGTGGCATGTGATGTTTCAGACCGCAAGATCATGCAACTTCAAGAAACAGTAGCTATCAATGCACTGATGCTTGAAGTGGTACCGGACGAACTGAAGGATGCAGTTCGGTATGTCTTCGATGAGAGTCTGCCCTCGATGATTCATCTCTTCCACAAATCATTTGCATTTAACCCCCAAATTCGACCGAAATCGAAAAAAGGGTAGATACAAGTGCCAATACCCCTCAATAGACAGTGTCTATTGAGGGGTATTTTTATCCATACCCAAATGCTTGCAAGAATAAGGCTTTTATGCTATTATCCTCAAACAATGATTACCAAGACAAAGAAAAAGAAAGTTATTAGCGAAGTACAAGTGCACGAAAAAGACACAGGTTCACCTGCTGTTCAAATTTCTTTACTTACAAAAAGAATTGAGGAACTTGCTGCTCATCTCAAAAAACACCAGAAAGATAACCATTCTCGAAGAGGACTTCTTTCTATGGTGTCTGGACGACAAGCTCAAATGAACTATCTTGCCAAAAAAGATCCAAAACAATTCAATAGCTTGATGAAGAAGTTAAATCTTAAGAAAAAAGCGTAAAGAAACATGGAGCCATCTGGCTCTGTTTTCTTTACTCACACTCTTTGCACAAAAACGGTATACTTGAATAGCTCATACATTTTTATAAGGAGGGTACATCATTTTTATATATAGAAGAGTTGAATGAAAGTTTTTATTTTCATTCAACCCATAAACAATCAATCATATGACAGTTATTAAACATTCAGAACAACGTGTTGGTATTTTTATTGATGCACAGAACCTTTATCACAGCGCAAAAAACCTCTATCATTCAAAAGTAAATTTCGCGCAAGTAGTGAAAGACGCCTTAGCTGATCGTGCCCTTATCCGTGCCGTCGCATACGTTATTACGACTGAGGGTGGGGAAGAGAAAAGTTTCTTTGAAGCACTTGAAAAAGCAGGCATTGAAACAAAGACAAAAAATCTTCAAATATTTATGGGTGGCGCAAAAAAGGCTGACTGGGATGTTGGAATGGCAATGGATGCAGTAAAAATGGGGCCAAAGCTTGATACTATTGTATTAGTGTCTGGAGATGGAGATTTTGTTCCACTTGTGGAATACCTTAAAAACACCCATGGTTGCCAGGTTGAGGTTGTTGCATTCGGGAAATCCTCTTCAGGAAAACTCCTTGAAGCGGCAGATGACTTCCTTGATCTCGATACAAATCCAAGAAAATACCTTTTGCGTCATGTTCAAAGGAAAAGAGGGTCAGCACAACAATCTGAAGAATAAGAAGAGAAGAACCCTCATTGGGTTCTTTTTCCTATACCAAAAAGACGTCTGTGCTAAAATAGAGAAACACATTTTCATACATGGATACGAATGCGGAAAAAAAATTTGGTTTTAAGGATGATGTTATTAATGCTGCAAGCGCAAAAGCACTTGAGGTTGGGAAAGATAACTTCAAAAAAGAGAAAGATGTAATTCTTAATCCTCAAACAAACGAAACAAAATCAGGAACACTGCCTCAAGGATTTTCAAAGATTAAAAACCTTCGAACATTTCAAGGTGATGTCGCTGAAGCAATCAAAAATCAAAATGCTTCCATTCTCACCATAACAATGGCTGAAGAGGCAAGAAAGGGAAAGCAGATACAACAAGCAGAGCAGATACTTGATCCAGAAAAAGACTCGCAAGCAAGTATTCTTGAACGTATTGTCGGAAGAAAACCAGAAAAAAAACCTGAGGTAGTACAAAAACCAACAAACTTTCAGCAAGTCCCAATACAACACACAACTCCTCCAATTCCCGTTGCCCCAATCCAAGCGAGAACTCAAAGCGCGTACATGGGAAATAACCTTATTCGATCTTCACCAAAAAAGAATATCGACCCACAGGTGTTTAGAAATAGCCTCACCATCATCGCAAGTATCCTTCTTATTGTTCTTGGGGTAGGTGCTGTGGGTGGATTTTATTATCTTCAAAAAAAATCACCTACAATCGCAAACCAAACACCACTTGATCAAACAATTATTCCTTTTGAGACAAAAGAAGTTATCTCAACAGATACCACTGACAAAGAGTCTTTTGTGCAAAAAATAAACGATCTTCGAAATGAAAAGGAAATTGCAGCAAATTCGGTTATGTACATTGGACTAACACGAACAGAAGAAACCCAAGAAAGAAAACTACAAACAGAAGAATTATTTACACTCCTAAAAACCAATGCTCCAGGATCACTTCTCCGCGCTTTAGATAGTGAGTTCATGCTTGGTATGTATAGAACAACTGAAAATCAGCCTTTTCTCATTATAAAACTTTCATCATTTGATAATGCATTTGATGGAATGTATAAATGGGAAAAAACAATAAATAAAGATATCGGGGCTATCTTTTCTTCAAGAACAGTACCTATAACCTCCTATACACCAACATCAACAAACACTTCGACAACTTCAAGTACTACAGTTAAAACTATTGCAGTAAAGACACTCGTAAATACAGATACATCACTACCAAGTAGTTTTGAGGATATCACGATAAAAAATAAAGACGCACGAGTACTCAAAAATAGCCGAGGTGATACCGTTCTTCTCTATTCGTTTCTAGATCAGCACACCCTTCTTATCACCTCAAGCGAAGAGGTTCTCCGAGAGGTTATCAATAAGCTTGTAGCCCTAAAGCTTGTTCGATAGGAAACCCCTTGGTATCATTACTGACATATGAAACCCGAACAAATACAGCAGTTTGAGGCGCGATTACAGGAAGAGAAAACTCTCTTAGAAAAAGAGCTTGCGACAGTTGGAAGGAAAAACCCAGAGAACCCGAATGACTGGCAACCAATTCCCACCGACATGGATACATCACATGCCGACGAAAACGAAGTAGCCGATACTATTGAAGAGTTTGAAGACAACACCGCAATTCTCAAACAGCTTGAGATTCGATATAACGAAGTAGCACGAGCTCTTGAAAAGATACAGAGTGGAACATACGGTATGTGTGAAATCTCAGGTGAACCAATCGAAATGGATCGCCTCGAAGCAAATCCCGCAGCACGGACATCCAAGGCTCATATGAACGACGAGCACTCGCTTTCATAAACTACAATGGCATTCGCGAAAGTCCACAGCGCTCAGACTTCGCTTCTCACAGCACATATTGTCGACATTGAAGTGGATCTTTCAAAAGGACTCCACTCTTTTTCGATTGTAGGATTGCCTGACAAAGCAGTTGAGGAATCGAGAGATAGAGTATCAGCAGCCATCAAACATTCAGGGTTCTCTTCACCAAAAACAAAAAATCAAAAAGTAGTGATTTCACTTGCTCCCGCAGATTTAAAAAAGGAAGGGCCAAACTTCGATCTTGGAATTGCAATTGCATATCTTATTGCAAACGGTGATATCACAACAAATACCGATACTACACTGTTTCTTGGAGAATTATCACTTGATGGAACTATTCGTAAAATAACCGGCACATTACCACTTATTCGAGAAGCAAAGCGGCAGGGTTTTGAAGAAGTATTTTTACCATTAGAAAATGCAGAAGAAGCAGCACTTATTGATGGTATCCGTATATTTGGAGCAAAAACATTACACCAGGTCATTGATCATATAAAAAAAGATTCTCCTATCCATATAACACCGCAGGCAAAAACTGCTATTCCAGAAAATCATTTTCATTCTGAAAAAATAAATTTCAAAGATGTAAGAGGACAAGAACACGTAAAACGTGGCCTTGAAATTGCAGCAGCTGGGGGACATAACGTTGCAATGTATGGACCGCCTGGAACAGGAAAAACAATGCTAGCACAAGCGTTTATTACGATTCTTCCTCCGCTGACATTTGATGAAATTCTTGAGGTTACAGCAATACACTCAGTATCTGGAATCATGAAAGATTCTCTGGTAGTGACACCTCCACTTCGTTCTCCACATCATACAGCATCTTATGTATCAATCGTTGGTGGAGGAGCGACACCAAAACCCGGTGAAATAACCCTCGCTCACAAAGGAGTACTATTTCTTGATGAATTCCCTGAATTTGAAAGGAGAGTAATTGATGCACTCAGACAACCACTCGAAGATCGAGTTGTATCCGTAACACGAGCGAAAGGAAGTGCTCATTTCCCTGCAAATTTTATTTTAATTGCCGCCATGAATCCCTGCCCTTGTGGTAACTACGGTTTTAGGGGTAAAGAATGTATATGCACTCCAACAGAACTTCTTCGATACCAGAGAAAAATATCTGGACCTATCCTCGAGCGAATTGATTTATGGCTTGATGTTCCAAGAATAGAACATGAAAAACTTTCTGATCTACCAAACGGAGAGCAATCAGAAATTATTCGAGAGCGCGTAACAAAAGCTCGCTCCCTCCAAAGAGATAGACTCCGTATCAGCGGCAGTAAATCGGGAATGAACGGAGAAATGAATGTGAGAGATCTTACAAATGTGGTGCATCTCCCCGAAGAAAGCAAAATACTATTAAATGACAGTGCAAAACGACTCGGACTTTCTCCTCGGGTGTACCATAAAGTAATTAAAGTTGCTCAAACGATCGCAGATCTTGCAGGTGAATCAACTATTCTTCCTGAACACATTCTTGAAGCACTCCAGTACAGACCAAAGAAACAGTAGGTTAGTGAAAAAATGTTAAGTTTTTGTTTTTAGTAAACTTAAACAAGCAACAAAAAATCCCTTTCGGGATTTTTTGTTCACTAACTACGGTATCTTAGAATGGATTCTTTGCTCCACGAATCTCAAAGTGAAGATG
>CAZYGU010000028.1:0-7927 GCA_964646785.1 uncultured Candidatus Saccharibacteria bacterium
TCCGGTTTGTGGAACCGGTATCGAGAGTCCGATTCTCTCTAGCCACCCACGAAGCAAGAGTCCGCGAAAGCGGATTTTTGCGTAGTGGGGGGGATAAGCAAGCAAATGATTTTGCTTGCGTGAGAGAATCGAAAAGGTTCTCCGTTATCTGGCTTTGCCAGATCGGAAACCTGTACTGCTCCTGTAAGGAGAGATTCTCTAGCCACCCCAAGTTCTAAATCTGTCTATGTAGGGGTATACTTTATCCATTAAAATATACCTTCAAATTAAAAATATGAAGCCGTCAGAACAAAACAAAAAAGTCTTTTCAAAAAACGTTTCTGTTTTTGAAGAAAATTATTGGAGACCCGATGAAGAAGAGGCAGTAAAATTCCTAAAGAACGGAAAGTTGTTAGTGGGGGGGTAGGAGCAGGGAGAACGATCGGTCCTTTGCTTAAGAAAGGCTTCACTATAACTGCAGTTGATATTTCTCCTCAAATGATTGAACTCTGTAAGCAACGCTTTCCGAATATTCCGACAATGGTTATGGACCTTCAAAAAACTTCATTTGCTGACAATGAGTTCGATTCAATATTTTTACCATTTCACACCATTGCGTATGTTGACGATCTTGATGAGACATTACGAGAAATGAATAGAATATTGAAACCAGGTGGGACATTTCTTTTCTCTATACCAAATTTCTGGTATATACGGCAAATCACACACGGACAAATATTTCATGGGAAGCGTCACCTAACTCACATTACGAGAAAAAGTGAAGATACGCTCTCAACTCTTTTCTTATCAATGTTAGACACAGGAAGACTGAAGAAAATCTTTCCTTACGTTAAAGCTCGTGGAAGGGTTTCGCTACAAACACTAGAAAACCCAAATTGGAAAGATAAGGTACTCCAAGCAATTCCTTTTATCGATAAGTCCCTCTATTTTTTCTGTAAAAAAGATTAGACGACGATGAAATTATTCTTGGGTGACCCTCGATAGGCTTGTTATAAATTGTAGCTTCTCTCTTACTCCTTCTAGGTAAGCTCTGTCGCTAAGGATTGCCAGAATATCGGACCTCACAGGACCCCAGGTTCTAAATCTGTCTAGATAGAGGTATACTTTTATATGTATGCAAATCAAGTGGAATGAAATCACGTGGTATTCAAAGCTTATTGCAATAATTTTCTTTTTGGGAATTTTCCCAACACTAACTTTTTATATTGGAACGCAGTATAAAGAAGTAACACAAGAAGCGAACACTGAATATGAAGTTCTTCCAGCGACACTTGATCAAGTAAGGATTCCTACATCTGACAATAAGTCATATGTGTATACATCACCTGGATCAGGTTATACCCTAATCGATAAGTGCACATCTGAGATGTGTTTATATGAAGGCCCTGAAGCTGTTGAAGGTTATGGAGAAATAGAAGGTTATTATTATACATATAAGAAGGAAGACTTTTTAGGAGAAGAGAGTATTTGTAAAGCTGTTATTGTTACTGGTGGTAGTAAACCACTTATTGAAAATCTTTTGCAATGGGTAAAAGACGGAAATACTGTTAATGGGTCAACAGAAGATGGTAAGTTAATATTAAACATCTATTCACCTCCTGAATTTCAGAAAGTTATTAGCTTATCAACTCCAGAAAACCCGATAGAATTAAGTGTAATAAGAAAAACCCCACAGCCTAGGGACGCACCTCCTTGTGCATCATTTGTAGATGTTATTTCTGCAAAATCAATTTAATTAGGTAAAATAAGTTCTAAACCCATACACCCAACGACCCCCTTTATTTAATGGCTAATTAGAGCCGATAATTTTTATACCCTCAGTTGGATTTAGAACTTGATACCTCTCGTCTTTTTGATAAGTAATTTGTTTCTGGTGGAAGTATTGACTTTGTCTCTTACAAAACATACTTTGTTGATAGAACAGGGTACTTCACACTAACTAACTGAAGAGGATATATGGCAGGTGGAATTATCATCCCAGAAACACCTTCTTCGCTTGCCCTTGAGGCGCGAGTGGGAAGGTGGGTTGGTTTGTTCGACCGCATGACAAGCAAAAGTCTTGCTGTTACCAAGGCGATCAACATCGCACCTCTTTGCCCAGGCCGTAGCGATAAGCAATCTTCGGTACGACTTGAGTACACTGAGAGCGGTGACGGGGTATCAGTAATATTTCGAAATGACACATTGCACTATCAGGTGTGGCGTAATTTCGTTGTTCGTCTGGATCATGTGGAAGAAGACATGGTACACGCTGGGGTAAAGTATTGCTCAGAGCAAATAGGGTTGTCTCTCGAGCAGTTGTCACAAATTATTACCGACAATGCTCCAGAGCGAACCAACAAGATGGCGGTGCTCGTAGTTCCAAACACTATTGGACGACATGAAGGTGTTAGAGACTGCGGCCGTGACATCAACGGAAGAATAATGCTGGCGTGTGATACGTGTGGTGTATTTGCTCATTCTTACGCAGATCCTTTCGAAGACCTTAAGAAGACTTCTTGCAACCCTAATTGCTGGAATTGCAAGGCTCTTAGAGAAAGTTCCACACGTTCTCCAGCAGTACCTATTCGTGGTACTTGTAACGATACATTGCATACCTGTCCCTTCGATGGTAATCGTTGGTGGCAATCCAATTCCCATTTCCATATGTGGCACCAAGTCACAAGCGATAGCGAATGGGATGCCTTGCTTAATCCCCAACATTATGGAGACTGGTAGGAAAGAAATCCCGCTAAATTAAAATCTTTAGCGGGATTTTCATTTGCTTAGTTTATTTATTAATTCAGTTCTAAACCCATACACCCAACGACCCAAGTTCAGAATAAGTAATCACAAGGGTAGGAAATAGTCCCTATTCTTTTTACGTGTAAGAACTGTTAGTAGAAAAGGGGACTTGACTGTATACCCCATGGGGGTATACTTGTGTTATGAAACAAGATATCAAAAAGAGTGCTAAGCGCAGGGTTGCGATTATAGCCGGTCAGGTTCGGGGGATAGGAGAAATGGTCGAAGGGGAGAAATACTGTGTAGACATTATTACGCAAATAGAAGCAGTACGTGAGGCACTTTCGAGTGTTGGGGATTTGATTTTGCAAAATCATTTGGAAACACACGTGATGCATCAGATGAAACATGGGGACGAGAAGAAGGCTGCTAGTGAGATTCTAAAAATTTATAAGCTCAAGTCCAAATAACCATGAATGATGCAAAAACATACAGGGTAAGAGGAATGCACTGTGCTTCTTGTGCTGGCATCATCGAGAAGACTTTCAAGAAAACTGAAGGGGTCCATTCTGCTGAAGTAAACTATGGAACCGAAAAAGCAAAAGTAGCTTTTGATGAGTCGAAAATAAGCGCACAGGAACTTTCAAAGAAAATAGAGCCATTAGGTTACTCACTAGCTCTGGACCAGGAGATGTCACACGATCATGCTGGTAAATCAGCAGAGGAGATGGGTATGTCTGCCGATGAACATGCGGCACATCTCGGACTTAACCAATCAAAGAAAGAGAAACTCGCTGAAGTTACAGATATGCGAACGAAAGTAATATCTGCTATTCCTTTGGCAATTCTTGCCGCACTGGTTATGGTCTGGGATATTCTTGCTCAGTACAAAGCGGTCCCTGAAATGAGCTATACGACAAAGGAATTTATTCACCATCTCCTTCCGATATTAGCGACATACATCCTCTTTGTTGTTGGTAAACCATACCTTTTGGGATTTTACAGATTCCTTCGATACGGAAAGGCAAACATGGATACACTCATTGGCATTGGAACCACCGCTGCATTTTTATATAGCTTTGCAGTCACAGCTTTTGAAGAAACTCTACGTCCATTTATAAATGTAGATTATCAATACTACGATGTGACGATTGTGGTCATCACTTTTATTGCACTCGGTAAATACCTTGAAGCTCGATCAAAAATAAAGACAGGTGATGCTATAGAAAAACTCCTCAATCTCCAAGCTAAAACAGCTTTAGTAATCCGAGATGGCAAAGAGGTAGAGATTTCGGTAAATGAGGTAAAGCATAATGATCTCATTATCGTAAAGCCAGGCACAAAGATTCCTGTTGATGGTGTGATAACCGATGGAAGTTCTTTCATTGATGAGTCAATGGTTACCGGAGAACCGATGCCTGCACAAAAGAAGGTTGGAGACAGTGTTGTGTCTGGGACCATAAATACAAGTGGCTCATTCATATTCAAAGCTACAAAAGTTGGATCAGAAACGCTTCTTGCTCAGATTATAAAAATGGTTGAAGATGCACAAGGCAGCAAAGCTCCAATTCAAGCATTGGCGGACAAGATCTCATCAATCTTTGTGCCCATCGTTTTAGTAATTGCTTTCCTCACTCTCGGAACATGGCTCATCGTCGGTTCACAGTATTTAGGTTTCTCACAAGCTCTCTCATTTGGTCTTGTGTCATTTGTAGGAATACTTGTGATCGCATGTCCGTGTGCCCTTGGTCTCGCTACGCCTACAGCAATCATTGTTGGTGTAGGTAAAGGGGCTAAAGAAGGTATTCTAATCAAAGATGCAGCAACCCTTGAGAAACTCCATAAAGTAAATACGGTTGTGGTTGATAAAACAGGCACGATCACTAAGGGAAAACCTACACTTGTTGATATACAGAACCTTTCAGAATTAGAAAATGACGATTTAGTTTCGATCCTCGCCTCACTTGAAAAAAAATCAGAGCATCCAATTGCTCACGCAATTGTAAACTACGCACAGGAGAAAAATATTTCCGTATCAGATGTTTCCAATTTTGAAGGTATACAAGGCAAAGGACTCAAGGGAATAGTTAAGGGTACTGAATACTTTGTAGGTAATACAAAACTTGTAAGCGATCTTAATATTTCTTTCGACATAACTAAACTCAACGAGTTTACGTCTCAAGGTAAAACGCCAGTCATTCTTGCTACCAAAGAAAAGATCCTCGGCTTTGTCATGGTGGCTGATGAAATAAAAGCAGAGTCAGTCGAGGCGGTAAAAAATCTCCACGCTCTTGGTATCAAAGTAGTTATGCTTACTGGGGATGATGAAAAGGCTGCAAAATATATAGCTTCACTAGTTGGTATTGATGATGTCATAGCTCATGTGCTTCCAGAAGATAAGTTGAAGAAGATTCAGGAACTTCAGTCGCAAGGTCGTGTGGTGGCGATGGCGGGTGATGGCGTGAATGACGCTCCAGCGCTCGCACAGGCGGATGTCGGTATAGCTATGGGTACCGGAACTGACGTCGCTATTGAGTCGGCAGGCATTACGCTTCTTGGTGGAGATATTTCAAAGCTTGTGAAGGCAATCAAACTTTCAAAGATCACTATGCGAGGAATCAAGCAAAATCTCTTCTGGGCATTCATTTACAACATTGTCGGCATACCGCTTGCAGCGGGGGCTTTGTACCCAGTCTTTGGTTGGCTTCTGAATCCCGTGTTTGCAGGATTTGCCATGGCTATGTCTTCGGTATCAGTCGTGTCGAACTCACTTCGCATTAAGACTAAGAAATTATAAGGGAATACTTACTCAAAACTAAAAATTAACTAACAAAAAATATGAACGATCAAAATAGCAAAATATTTTACGGAATCGGAGGAATTGTTATCGGAATTTTCCTCGTCTCGGCACTTACTCCTATGTTTCGCTACGGTGGATATGGAATGATGAACTGGAGAAATAATTCGGTATCTGATCAAAAAGTAAACGGAAATAACCAAATTGCTAGCACGATCGATAAGCACTTCATTGAGCAGATGATTCCTCACCATGAAGGTGCAATTACTATGGCAAACCTTGCACTCAAAAAAGCTAAGCACACTGAGATTAAAACTTTGGCTATGGCAATTATTGCAGCTCAGACGACAGAAATTCAGAGCATGAATAGTTGGTATCAAGATTGGTTTGGAAACACTGTACCGAAGGTAAGTACTGGAATGATTGGTGGTGGTATGATGTCGCAGAGTGGAATGCATATGGGCGGTCAGGAAGATATGACCGCACTGGAAAACGCACCAGATTTTGATAAAGCATTCATCGAAGAAATGATTCCTCATCATCAGTTGGCAATCATGATGGCGAATATGCTTCAATCCGGAACAAACCGTCCTGAAATGCAGCAGCTTGCAAAGAATATTATTTCTTCACAGTCAAAAGAGATACAGCAAATGCAGGCTTGGTACACACAGTGGTATAAATAATTCTTTTAAGAAAACATGACCACTCAAACTCAAAAATATATCTTCCACGTACATGGCATGCACTGCAACGCTTGTGTGCTCATGACAGAAAGTGAACTCGGTGATCTACCAAATATCACATATGTAAAATCAAGTCTCAAGAATCATTCAGTAGAAATCGAAGGTGATTTTGGTAACAAGACGCAAGAACAAATTGTAGAAGAACTCAGTATTAAACTCAAGCCTCATGGCTACACTGTCTCAGTAGAGAAACAACAGCATAACGCTAAATGGGGAGAATTCAAGATTGCTGTCCCTATCGCACTTTGCTTCGCTATTCTCTTTGTTATATTGCAAAAAATGGGAATTGTAAATCTGGTTAGTGCAGGTAATGTAACCTATGGAACTGCATTTGTGATCGGTATTATTGCTTCGTTATCAACATGCATGGCAGTTGTTGGCGGGCTCGTCCTTTCGATGTCAGCCACATTCGCTAAAGAGGGAGATAAGGTGCGCCCTCAACTTATGTTCCACGCTGGGAGAATAGTTTCATTCTTCATCCTTGGTGGTGTTATTGGCGCAATAGGGTCAGCTTTTACTCTGAGCACTTCTGCTACTTTTGTCCTCGGTTTGATTATTGGTATCGTCATGCTCATTCTCGGTATCAATCTTCTTGATACATTCCATTGGGCTAAAAAACTTCAGCCATCAATGCCAAAGTTTATTGCAAAGCACGCTCATGGTGTATCGAAGTTCAATCACACCCTTACTCCGCTACTTGTCGGTATTGCTACGTTCTTCTTGCCATGCGGATTTACTCAATCAATGCAACTCTATACGCTGACCACAGGAAGTTTTTTCACTGGAGGACTTACAATGCTTGCGTTTGCTCTCGGTACGTTACCAGTGCTAGCCCTGATTAGTTTCAGTTCGTTTAGTATTCAAAAGAGTTCAAAAGCCGGAATTTTTTTCAAGACAGCTGGACTGATAGTGATTATGTTTGCAATCTTCAATCTCATTAATAGCTTGGTTGTGATTGGGGTTATACCGCCAGTCTTTAATTTCTAGTACGACTTATTTTAATTTATTAAAATTGAAGTAACCTCGTGTTATCATTCCATTTATGAAAGCAATTATTATTTCAGTTATTGTGGCAGTGGTCTTCATTGGGGGAGCTTTTATGCTTACCAGAACTGGCGGTGACACTCCTCAAGTAGCAAACGCAAACAATGTCAGCATTGTCGATGGAAAACAGATTATCGAAATAAGTGCCAAGGGTGGATATCAACCACGAAAGAGTATTGCAAAGGAGGGTATTCCAACTATTATTCGATTTAATACAAAAGGAACTTTCGATTGCTCATCATCAGTTCGTATTCCAAGCATGAACATTTCAAAATCTCTTCCCCAGACAGGGTCAACTGATATTGATATTGGTAACGGACAACTCGGCACACTGCAAGGATCATGTGGAATGGGTATGTATCCTTTTGAGATTGAATTCAAATCGTAATTTTTACTTTTGATATTCTGTTATGAAGTTTAACTTTTCTTTTACTCCTTCTAGGTAAGCTCTGTCGCTAAGGATTGCTAGAATATCGGACCTCACAGGACCCCCTTTATTTAATGGCTAATTAGAGCCAATAATTTTCCTACCCTTAGTTGGATTTAGAACTGATATACTTTTTGTATGGAATTACCAAAACATGAACATGAATTTTCGGATAACTTATTAGATACTGAG
>CAZYGU010000029.1:0-7311 GCA_964646785.1 uncultured Candidatus Saccharibacteria bacterium
TCGTGCTGTCGAATTTTTTCATGCGCTTTAGCCTCAATCTGACGAATACGTTCTCGAGTCACTCCAAATACCTTTCCCACTTCTTCAAGTGTATGAGTAAAACCATCAACAAGACCGTGTCTCATTTCAAGGATTTTTCTTTCTTTAATTGGAAGATCGTCAAGAATTTCCTTTACTTGGTCTGCAATAATTCTTCGTGAAGCCTCTTGGTCAGGAGAAAGAATTTTGTCATCAGCAAGAAAGTCACCGAGTTTACTTTTATCATCACCATCATCCCCTACAGGACTTTCGAGTGATACTGTCGCTTGGTCAATTTTTTCAATATTATAAATTTTTTCAACATCAAGATTCATTTCCGTTGCAATCTCTTCCGGAAGTGGATCACGTCCGAGATCTTGGGTAAGTCTTCGAACTACTTGCTTGTATTTAGCAATCGTTTCTACCATATGCACAGGAACTCGAATGGTTCGTGATTGATCTGCAAGAGCACGTGTGATGGCTTGTCTAATCCACCATGTTGCATAGGTTGAGAATTTGTAACCTTTAGTCCAATCGAATTTATCTACTGCCTTAAACAACCCCAAATTCCCCTCTTGAATAAGATCAAGAAGTGTGAGGTCAGGACTTCGTCCAACATACTTTTTCGCAATAGAAACAACAAGACGAAGGTTTGCACGAGCAAGAAGGTTTTTTGCTTCGTTATCACCCGCTTCAATACGCTTTGCAAGCTCCTTCTCCATGTTTCCTGAAATAAGTGGGTACTGTCCGATTTCTTTCAAATACATCTGGATCGAATCGTATGACGAATCACTTTTTCCGTATTCATATTTTTTTCCAGGAAGAAGATCTGCTTCTTGTGGCACATCAAGAAGTCCACCACCTTCTAGCACATCAATTCCAGAGGAATGAAGTTTTTCATAGAAATCCTCAAGAAACAGAATATCAGTTTCAATTGTTGGAAATTCCTTCAAGATCTCATCATAGGTGACAAACCCTTTCTCTTTTCCACGGGCAATAAGCCGTGCAGTTTTTACCTCAATTTCTTGAAGTTTTTTGTTTGGCTTTTTTCCAGCAACAACCTTTGGCGTAGCAACTTTTTGCACCTTTTTCTTTGGAGCAGACTTAATCTGCTTCACTTTTGTAGGTACTTTCTTTTTTACTTTCTTTACCACTTTTTTACTAGGTGCTGGTTTTTTTGTTTTTTTCACTTTTTTTATTTTTTTTGCCATATGATGAGATGAATAATGCTGTTAATTGTTTGACTCGATCCTCCTCTTTGAAAGCCTTGCCAACTCCGTCGAAATTTCCTGACACCGCACCAATAATTCCCCTGCTCTTTTTTCATCCTTATCCGATTCAGCCTGACCAAGCTCTTTCATTACTTCTACAAACCTATCGCGCAGGACATCTTCTTCGAAATTAAAAAGTAATTCTTCTACATCTTGAGAAAGATTAGTTCCTGTTCCGTAGTATGCCTCTGCCTCAAAAATAAGCTCATTTGATTGGGTTAATTTTTCACGAAATAGATTAACAATATATGTCTCCCCTGCAATACCCACCATCCGAGTTCGAAGTTTTGTTGGATCAACTATCGGTGCACCAATCCCTTCCTGCCATAACACTATTCCTGCAAGACGTCCCTCAATATGATCCTTCCTTCTACGAATAGTATCATCTGAATGTGGAACACTAACTCCTGAAGGTGTAGCCGGTATTCCTTTTGGAATCTTACGGAGATCATTCCAAATTGCATCGTCACGAATTCCTGTTTTTTTTACAATCTGAGCAACAAAGTGTGCTTGCTCAATTGAACTTTGAATCATTGCGATATATGGAAGAACTTTTTTCTCAATCTCTTTTGCGAGTGCTCTTTCGTTATGTTTTTCTCGAAGTAAATTATCGAGATAAAAATCAATGAGATGTTTCCCTGATTTCAATGCATCTTTCCAAGCTTCACTATCATGCAAGATAAGTTCAGCAGGATCACTCCCCGAAGGAAGATCAACGATCTTTACCTCCATCCCTAATGACAAGGCGAGTACTGCACTTTTGTTCGCCGCAGTAAATCCTGCTTTATCAGAATCAAACGCGAGTGTAAGTCTATTTGAAAGCCTTTGCAGTTTCATAAGATGAGCTTCAGTAAATGCAGTACCTGATGATGCAACTGCATTTGAAAACCCTGCCTGATGACACATAAGGAGATCAAGCTGTCCCTCAACAAGAATCGTGTAATCTTTTTTTCTAATCTCAGTCTTTGCTTTATGAAGTCCGTACAGTGTTTCAGATTTTTTGAAAAGTACCGTTTCAGGACTATTAAGATATTTTGGTGCCTTTGGATCATCAACCAGAATTCTTCCACTGAATGCAATTATACGACCTGAAATATCAAAGATAGGAAACATGATACGACCACGAAATACATCGTACCAAGCATGTTCTCCATCTCCAGATGCGTCTTTTCGTTTAATGAGACCTGTTTTTTCCATTTCAGTCTCAGTAACTCCTTTCTCTTTCAAATAACTATAGAGCAACCTCCAATCATTTGGTACAAACCCCACTTTCCAAGATTCTATCGTTTC
The DNA here is from genome assembly GCA_964646785.1 of uncultured Candidatus Saccharibacteria bacterium. Classification (GTDB taxonomy): domain Bacteria; phylum Patescibacteriota; class Minisyncoccia; order Phycocordibacterales; family Zambryskibacteraceae; genus JBGTNQ01. The sequence goes on from CAZYGU010000029.1 coordinate 2,580, forward strand.
TTGTGTAAGTCCACGCTTGGAAAGATATCCCTGTGCGTCAGATGAATGCTCAAGATGCTTTTGAAAGAAACTTGACGCCATCTCCATCACACTATACAAACGGTCCATCTCACTAGTGTCCTTCCTTGGAACATCATCAAGGCTTACACCCGCTCGTTCTGCAAGTACCTTAAGTGCACCGATAAAATCAGTTCCTTCAAATTCCTGAACAAACGTAAAGATATCCCCCTTTGCCCCACATCCAAAACAGTAATAACTTCCACGATTTGGAGAGATAAAGAATGATGGTGTTTTTTCGTTGTGAAAAGGACACTTCGCTTTAAAGTTTTGTCCAGCTTTCTCAATCTTCAGATATGAACCAATCACATCTGACACATCAAGTTTCTCTTTTATTTTTTCTACTGATGAAGATGACATGAGAGGGGTGAAATCAGAAACCTCACACTGTCTACACAAACACTTCTTTCTCTTATAGACCGTTCTTCAAATCTTCAATCATTTTATGCTTGATGCTTCCAGGGAATCCAGTTCCAGCAGGAATCAATCGTCCGATGATAACGTTTTCCTTTAGACCAACAAGTCTGTCATCAACACCTCGAATTGCAGATGCAATGAGAATACGAGTAGTGTGCTGGAATGACGCTGCAGACAAGAAACTCTTTCGTGAGAGTGACACTTCAGTGATGCCCATAAGCATCGGATCAGCTTTTGCCTCTTCCTTACCAGCGTTCCGTGCTTCCTCATTGATAAGTGCTAGCTCACCAACTTCTACAACATCACCTCGAGTAAGACTAGTATCACCAGCATCCTTCACTCTTCGACGTGAGAACATTTGTTTTACAACAAGTTCAATGTGTTTTCGAGATACAGTTTCTCCCTGAAGCTCGTATGGTTTTGCAATTTCACGAATAATATAGTTTTGAGCAGCTTCACGTCCTGCGTACTTAAAGAGTTCATCAATATCCGCTGATCCATCCGTCAAAAGGTCTCCCTTTGTGACCTGGTCACCTTTTTTCACAAGAATAGTACGTGCAGCGTTTACTTCATACTCAATTTTATCTTTCACTTTTGATTGTTCGTCCGGCAAGATCACAATCATACTGTCAGATCCATTCTTGATAATGTCAGTAATAACACCATCTACATGAGAAACAATAGCTGGATTTTTTGGTTTTCGATTTTCGAATACTTCTTCAACACGAGGAAGACCAGAAGTAATATCTCCTCCAACAGATGCAGTACCTCCAGCGTGGAAGGTTCTCATTGTAAGCTGAGTTCCTGGCTCACCAATCGCTTGTGCTGCAACGGTTCCAACCGCTTCTCCAAGATCAATAACCTTATGCTTTCCAAGATCGATTCCGTAACACTTCACACACACACCGAGTAATGTCTTACAGGTAAGCGGAGATCGAACGGCAATTTTCGTAAATCCTTTTGCCTCAATAAGCTGTGAATCTTTCTTTGTAACAAGATGACCTTTCTTAAAGAGAACCTCACCTTCTGGAGTAGTCACATCTTCTGCAAGATAGCGACCATTCACATTCTTTGCGAGTGATGTTTCAAGACCAACAGAATTTACTTTATGAATTGTAATTGAATCTTTTGTTCCACAATCCTCTTCAGTAATAATTGCATCTTGAGCAACATCGAAGAGTCTTCGAGTAAGGTAACCTGCTTTTGCAGTATTAAGCGCTGTGTCAGTAAGACCCTTACGTGATCCGTGAGTAGTAATGAAGTACTCAAGTGGAGTAAGTCCTTCCTTTGAACAAGAGAGAATAGGAAATTCAATTGTTTCACCAGAAGTATTTGTGATAAGACCTTTCATTCCAGCCATCTGGGTAAGCTGTGAAGTTGATCCTCGAGCTCCAGAGTTCAACATGTCTGACACTGAACTATTTGAATCAAGTGTACCAGGAATAAGTTTTTCTACCTCTCCTTTTGCTTCATGCCATACCTCAGTATGTTTTCGAAGACGTTCATCTTCAGAAAGAAGTCCCATGCTAAATTGTTCATCTACTTCATCAGCTTTTGCTTTCGCGCTCTTAATGATAGCTCCTTTTCCTTCAGGAATTTTTACATCATCAATACCCCATGTGGTACCAGAATATGTAGTGTATTTGAATCCGAATGACTTAATCTTGTCCAGAATTGGTGGAAGATTTTCTACACCATATCGCTCGATAAGGTCATCAACGATAACACCCATCTTTTTTCTCTGGATAACATCATTAATGAATGGATAATCAGATGGTAATACCCCATTGAAGAAGAGTCTTCCTACTGTTGTATCAAATACCTTTCCTTCAAATTGCTGGTACTTTAAATTTTCAGTTCCTAATACTTTAATCGGCGCACGAAGTCCAACTTCACCGAAATCAAAAGCTGTAATTGCTTGGTTAGGAGTAGCGAAAATTTTACCTTCACCTTTTTCACCAGGCACAACCTTTGTCATCCAATAACACCCAAGAATAATATCGAGCATTTTTGCAATAACTGTCGGCTCACCATTTCCTGGCTTAAGAATGTTTTTATCTGACGCCATAATCACTTTCGCTTCCATTTGCGCTTCATTAGAAAGTGGGACATGAACAGCCATTTGGTCTCCGTCGAAGTCCGCGTTAAATGCAGTACATACAAGTGGGTGTACCTGAATAGCATTTCCTTCGATCAACACCGGTTTGAAAGCTTGAATACCAAGGCGATGGAGAGTAGGTGCGCGGTTTAGTAATACATATTTATTACTAATAACACTTTCAAGGATTGCCCACACTTCTGGAATTCCATCCTCAATAAGTCGACTTGCTCCACGAATATTGTATGCAAGTTCCTTTTTCAAGAGCTCTGAAATAACAAATGGTTTGAAAAGTTCAAGTGCCATATGTTTTGGAAGTCCACATTCATGAATCTTAAGTTCAGGACCTACAACGATTACTGATCGTCCAGAATAGTCCACACGCTTTCCAAGAAGGTTCTGTCTGAAGAGTCCTCGCTTTCCTTTTAAGTTATCAGAGAGAGATTTAAGTGGTCGTCGTTGAAGCTGGTTTCCTGCTGATGACGCCGCTGAACCATGTCGAATAGAGTTGTCGATGAGTGCATCAACAGCTTCTTGTAAGATTCTTTTTTCGTTTCGAAGAATAACATCGGGTGCATAAATTTCCTTCAATTTCTTCAAACGATTATTTCGGTTGATGACTCGACGATACAAGTCATTTACATCAGAAGTAGCGTAACGTCCCCCATCAAGTGGCACCATAGGACGAAGTGCTGGTGGGATAACAGGAATACGAGTCATGAACATCCATTCAGGTCGAACTCCACTCTTGATAAGTTGCTGAATAAGACTAATACGCTTGTTAAGCTTTGGTGCTTCAAGTGCACTTACTTTCTCAGTTTCTCCCTGAAGTTTTTCGAGAAGTACCTGAAGATCAACTTTCTTTAAAATATTATAAATCGCCTCTGCTCCAATACCCGCCTCAAAAAGAGTCGAATACTTCATCGAATAAGTATGGTAATGAACCTCATCAAGTACCTTTCCTACGGCAATTGATTCAAGATCACGCTTTGCACCAAGAAGAAGTTCTTTGAGTGCTTCTTTTGATTTCTCATCTTGAAGTGATTTTACTTTTGCTTTGTATTCAGAATCAATATCACGAAGAATTCGTGCTTTTTCATCTTCTGAAACTGAAGTGATAATGTATCCAGCAAAGTAAATAACCTTTTCAAGTTCAGCTGACGGCAATCCCATAATGAGAGAAAGTCGTGATGGCATCGACTTCAAGAACCAGATATGACACACAGGGCTCGCAAGCTCAATGTGGCCCATGCGTTCACGACGAACAATAGAGCGAGTAATTTCTACTCCACACTTTTCACACACAATTCCTTTGTATCTAATTCCTCGATATTTCCCGCAGTAACATTCAAAATCTTTATCTGGACCGAAGATCTTTTCATCGAAGAGTCCTGAACGTTCACTTCTTTGTGTTCGATAGTTAATTGTTTCAGGCTTGGTAACCTCACCAAATGACCACTCCTTAATTCTTTCAGGAGACGCAAGTCGAAGACTGATTGAATCAAACAAACTCGCTGATGTTGTGTTTTTTGTTTTCATAATAGTTGGGTGAGTTACTTAGTTTTCTTCAGCTGATACATTGTCTGTCGACCGTTCTGGATCATTGAGCTCAACATCCATCGCGAGCCCTCTAAGGTTATTGAGGAGAACACTAAATGATGCTGGTGTATTGAGTTCTGAAATTTCCTCCCCTTTTACAATCGCATCAAATGCTGCAGATCGTCCAAGGATGTCATCTGACTTGATGGTCAACATTTCACGCAATGTGTATGCCACACCGTGACCGAGAAGTGCCCACACTTCCATTTCTCCAAATCGCTGTCCTCCTCCTTGTGCCTTACCGCCAAGTGGTTGTTGAGTAATAAGTGAGTATGGTCCGATTGAACGCATATGCAGTTTGTCTTCCACCATGTGATGGAGTTTCAAGATATACATATATCCTACTGCGATTTTTTGATCGAACTCTTGTCCAGTTCTTCCATCAAAGAGTCTCATTTTCCCATCAGCAGCAAATCCTGCTTTTACTAACTCTTCTTTGATTTCTGTATCTGTTGCTCCAACAAAAGGCGGAACAATAGCTTGATAGTTTAATGTATGTGCAGCAAGTCCGAGGTGGAGTTCCAAGATTTGTCCAAGGTTCATACGAGATGGAACACCAAG
>CAZYGU010000030.1:0-5859 GCA_964646785.1 uncultured Candidatus Saccharibacteria bacterium
GATTTGCATACATATAAAAGTATACCTCTATCTAGACAGATTTAGAACCTGGGGTGGCTAGAGAGAATCGGACTCTCGATACCGGTTCCACAAACCGGAGTTTTACCACTAAACTATAGCCACCATATACACAGAGAACTCTACATTTATACCAGAGGAAACAAAAGAATGCTATTCGAGACAAATATCACGGAGACTCGAACCTTACAGGTTCAGTAAACCTTTCGTATTGGACTCCCCGCTTCACAGGTCTGTGCCATACACTCAAGGTTTTTGAGTCTTGTCCCGCTAGCTTCGCTTGCTGGCACCAAAGAATAAAAACCCTTTTCAGGGTTTTTATTCTTTGGTGCCCAGGACAGGACTCGAACCTGCATGCCTTTCGGCGCTACCACCTCAAGGTAGTAAGTCTACCAATTTCTCCACCTGGGCAAGTGAGAACATTATAAGGAAAAAGGAATTTATATCAAATAAAAAAACCGCCATATGGCGGTTTTTTTATTCTTTGGTTTCTGAAACTTCTACTGTTTCTACTTCTGGTTCTGGAGCAACAACCTCTTCTTCTACAACTTCGTCTTCTATAGGAGTGATCGCTCGTGTATTTCTCATCTGACGGCGAATCTCTTTCGCAGCCTTCTCTCGAATATGATAGAGCTTTGAACGGCGTACCTGAGAACTTCTTACCACAGTGATCTTGTCGATCATTGGTGAATAGAGAGGAAATATTTTCTCAACCCCTACCCCACTTGCAACTCGACGAACAGTAAATGTAGCTCCTGGCTCTGTTCCGTGCTTTACCGCTAGAACAAGACCTTCAAACACCTGAAGTCGAGTCTTTCCTTTTTCTTGAATCTTCTGAGAAACCTTCACAGTATCTCCAGCACGAAGAGCGAGCTTCTTTCGCTCGGTCATATTCACTGGTGAAATCTTGATTGTTGACGTTGTCATTAGGAAACCAATCTAACACAGGGTAGTAGATTGCGCAACCTTTATCCCTTAGGCAGTATTTGCCTCAAACAATCGTATTGCTTCGATAAAATCGGCTGGATACGGTGCTTCAATATGATGGAGTTCTCCATCTAAGCCTTTCCATTCAATCGAAAATGCATGAAGTGCCACCCTTTCAAAACCAAGGATGTGGGGCTGATTTCGGGCGTATAGAGCGTCAGAAACGATAGGATGATGAATCGCTTTGAAATGAACTCTAATCTGATGTGTTCTACCGGTTTTAGGGAGGGCTTTGATAAAGGTCGCTTCCTTTCCTTTTTTTATGACTTCGTAATACGTAGACGCTTCTCTCAACTCTCCTCGTGCTCGAGGATCAGCAGACCATTTCCTAAAATCACTTCTACTTCTTCCAATAGGAATATCAATCGTTCCAAAATCTTTTGTCAGAGAGCCGTACACAAAACAGTGATATTCTTTTCGAATTTCTCTTTCTTTAAACTGATGTTTCAATGAAAGAAATACTTCTTGGTTCTTAGCGAGGAGAAGCACCCCAGAAGTATCTCGATCAATGCGATGAACAATTCCCGGCCGAGGGATACTGGTGTTCTGAGCAGAGGGTTGCGAACTATCCTCTGAATCTTCATTCTTTATTTCGACTTCTTGATTTAAAACTATCGGCTCACCTACATCTTTCATTGTTGGTCTCGTTTCTAAAATCCAATCAGTGAGAGTTTTTCCTTCAAAACGGCCATCAGAATGAACCATAATCCCTGCTGGCTTATTGATAGCTAATATATGATCGTCCTCATAGAGGATTGTAATTTGATCGAAGAGTGACATTGATTCAATATATAGGAATTATTGTAATCTAGCATTAAAATCAATTTTGTTGTAAGTTAATGTGACACCAGAAATGGTATATCCGGGCGATTAGCTCAGTTGGTAGAGCAATTCATTTACACTGAAAAGGTCACAGGTTCGAGTCCTGTATCGCCCACAAAAGACACAAACACCTGCCCTTCGGCAGGTTTTGTGCTTTTATGGGAGAAGGAGCGATATTCTTTCAGTAGAAAAAACCACAAATCGAGGTCGAGAAATTTTGTTTGCGCGACCTAAATTTCTTGAATGAAACGATTAGAAATTGGAAGTGCTCTTGTGGCGACGATAAACAAAATGTTCGTGATCACAAGTCTTATATTGCCACCTCCCCATTTATATCCTATTCTGTCTCTACGCCTTCGTAGTTCAATGGATAGAACAGAGCTCTTCTAAGGCTTTGATGTAGGTTCGATTCCTACCGAAGGCACAAATAGAAAAAACCGGACAATTGTCCGGTTTTTTCTATTTATTCCCACAACACATAGTTCCTACAAACTCGGATCTGCAACTGTCGGTTTAGTTGTTTTTAATTCCTGTAAATGTGTTTGTCTCTCAGCGAAGAACTTTACAGTGTCCTCAAGATTTTTCTTGCTTACTACCCCACTTCTTACGCTTACTGGTGAAGCAGGCGAAAACAATTCCCCACTATTAATTCTAAAGAAGAGCAACATATTGATAACCATGACAGCAATAGAAACAAGAAGAAAACCAAAAAGGATTACTTTCCAGTCGTGATGAGCCTTTGTACTAATCGTACGAAATTCAGATTTCCGTGGCTCACGGAGATTGCTCCATATATGTTTTATAGAAAAATCTGAGAGTTTCATACGTTATCTTAATTTATACACAATAATATCAAATGTTCCCTTCCATGATTCGTTTGCAGATTTTTGTCTTACTCCCGAAACAGGACCAACTCCAAACAAAATTGATTCAGATGCTGCAGAGAGGGTCACTGAAACCTGATCAAATTGAATGCGGTACGGAAGAGATTCAAGTACTGAAAGGAAATAATAAATATTCTGCCACGAGCCAATCGTATCAACATGAAGATGGAGTGCGTCTTTAAAGTCATTCTTATTTTTTCCCTCCTCTACTGAAACTGAGCCGATAGAAAGTGCAATCTCGCTTTCCTTGCCTAATTTCTCAAGAGTGTCTATAAAATCTGGGACACCATTTTTAGGAACAAAATATGAATCAATCTGTGAGATAAATCCCTTGTTTTCATTGAGTGAAGTTTTTATTGCTCTCAGTGATGCATCTTTCTGCATATCATTCTCCGCCTCTGTGAGAAGTTCGGATACTCGAACATTTTTTGACTTGATATCAATATACAAGAACGCATATGCTCCAAACACAAGGACATTGAGGAGTACGCAGATAATTAATATTTTTTTTGTTCGACTAAGATCTTTCATGGTTATTTAAAACTTCCATTTATTTGCAAAGTGAAATCAGCATTTCTATCCTTTGTAAAATTTGAAACAGGTAAATCAACTTTTGAGAAGAGTGAATTTTTCCCAAGAGCTGTAACAAACTGAGAAAGACTTTCTCGGTCTCGAGCAACACCACTGACAGATAGATATCCACCTTTTTTATCATCACCTCGCTTGTATTGAAGCCCATTCATGCGAATACCTGAGGACCTTTCTGTGATCACTGCATTAAAAAGCTCACTCACATACCTCTCCCCAGCCAGTGGCTGAAGTGCAGAAAGTTTAAGGTTTGTTTGTGCAAGTTCCGTGTTGAGACTTTCTTCTTCCTTAAATACATTTGAGTTCCGAATAGAACTCACTCCATCTTGAGCCTCTAAAATTTTTGAAGAAGAAAGAAGATAGGAAGGAAATATTGATATAACAGCAATAAGTCCAACAACAAAAAGAAAAATAAGCATGAGAATATTTCTTCTGAGATTGTACTCACTCAATATTTGTTTCTTTTCTGGTTCTGGGAGGAGATTAAACATGGTATGTATATAAGTATATCGCTACTACGAATGTTTATGTGGAAGTGCAAGTCCGATTGCAGCTGCGTATGACAAAGAATCTTTAAATGGAATATCGGGGATGTACTGGTCAAAAGAAAATACATTTCCCCAAACATTTCCAAGTTCAACTGGAAGTGATAATTCTGCAGAAAGTGTTTGAGCAAGCCCAACTCTCGCAGCTTCACTTCCACACAAAACCACTTTTCCAATAGGAGAAACCTGCTGATTCGTACGTTCCCCTTGCGTTTGCCAATACAAGAAAACTTTTTTTATTTCCGACACAATATTTGGTAGCGCGAGAAGTTCACTTGTGGATGCTTCGACAATCGGCGGGATAGATACTGTTGAGCTAAAATCAACTGCCCCACGAGATACAATATAAAGCCCAACTTTTGTTCTATTTAGATTCACAATAAGCATAACGTCCTTCTCATTACTGGAGACGACTGCTTTTGTTACCGCCTGAGATTCAACATCGAAATGGAGCGGCATGAATCCTGCCGCTCGAAACAACGAAAGATACTCGAGGACAACTGCCTCTGCGATAACAGAAACTGAAACCTTCAATTGATCTCTCGGTGTATCATCTGTTTTTGGTAACACAGTGAAATCAAACACTGATTCAGAAACCGAAAGTGGGACATTTTCTTCGATCGTAAACTCAACTGCAGTGCGAAGCTCCTTTTCAGAAACGTTGGATATTGTTGTTTGAAACAAGTAAGCACGCTCTTCAGGGAGTGTCGTTCGAATATAACGAAGATTGAAACTTTTTCGAAAATTTTGGAGTGCGTGAACAAAAGCCTCTTGATCTTGAATAACCCCTGACTCCACCAGGCCTGCAGGTAGATTTGCTGATCCGAAACGTTTTACCGAGACGCCGTGTGACTCCGTTCCAAATTCTATAAATTTTAATCCATCATCATTAAGAGCTAGCCCAGGTGATGGCATTTCAAGAAATTTCGGAGTTGGGAAAAAATCAAAAAAACTTCTCATACTTCCTTTTATTATATCAGAGTAACAGGAAGCTTTTCTTATTTTAAAGAGGTTCCTGGTGGAATACTGCTCGGAACATCAAAAAATGCAATTGAATCCTCGGTACTTGCAGCAATAATCATTGCCTGACTTTCAAATCCCATAATTGAGCGTGGCTCAAGGTTTGTTACAAAGGCATAACGATTACCAATGAGAGTTTCCAAATCAGGAAAATACTTTCCAATTCCAGAAATTACCTGACGTGGCGTTTCTTCTCCAAATTGTACTAACAGTTTCAGAAGCTTCTCAGATCCCTCTACTCTCTCAGCAGAAAGTACCTCTCCTATTTTCATTTCAACCTTTTTAAAATCGTCATAGTTAATCATTCTGTTTTCGGTTTATATAACTCTGTAAAATAATTGCTGCAGCAGATGCATCATTCATAGCATTGTTACCTTGAATATGTTGTGCTTCCATACTTGTCATAAGCTCTGATTCGAAATATACAGGAAGTTTCAAAAGTGCTTCAAGATCACTTTTTAGGATATAGATTGCTTCCATAATTGGATTATCATTACCAGTAAAATCTTTGGATTCACCGATAACTATCCCTTCAACTTTTTCATCACTACAAATTTTTTTAATCTCATCAATGAGTCCTGCACCAGCTGGTAGTACAGTTTTTGCAAACGCCAGTGTCCCACTACCATCTGAGAGTGCGATACCAACCCGTTTTGCACCATAATCAATACCGAGAAATTTCATTCAATCAATAATTACTCCTTTCCTTCGGTTTCGTGTTCAATTTTATGATCTTCTTTGAGAGTCTGAATTTCAGATTTTACCGAAAACTTTTTTAGGAAGAAAACAATATATACCAATTCGAGAATACCCGCAGTATTAATAACAAGGAGTGCAATGAACCACCATGTTTCATTTCGCTTTGCTGCATGCCACAATGCATACCCTTTAATTGCAATAACCGCAAAAGCAAAAGCAATCATAAGCGGTGCGAAAAAACCAAACATAACTGGTGCGTGCATACCGTAACCAAATGAATCAAAATTGTGCCACAT
>CAZYGU010000030.1:5959-7218 GCA_964646785.1 uncultured Candidatus Saccharibacteria bacterium
TGCGGAGGAGGTGAGATTCGAACTCACGACCCAGTTACCCAGGTGACGGTTTTCAAGACCGTTGCTTTAGACCACTCAGCCACTCCTCCATATTGTTCACTCACACATACTTCCTGTTAGTCTACCACCAACAGAGATACCGATTTATAACAAAAAATAACACCTTTCGCAATATTCCTATGATAAACTTATTCTCATGATATTTGTCGTTCAAATGGTAGTTATTGCACTTTCAAGTTGTGGATTCACACTTGCATACTACATCCATGTAACAAAAAAGACTGAATCAAAGCTTGTCTGCCCACTTGAAGGAAACTGCGAAGCGGTTGTGCACAGTGATTATTCAAAACTATTCAATATACATCTCGAAATTATTGGAATGTTCTATTATCTTACTGTAGGTCTTCTCTATACATTCTTCGCATTCGCTCCTGGCTTACTTCCCCTCTTTATGTCATATGGGGTTATCGGAGTGTGTCTCACTGCATTTATTTTTTCTGTGTATCTCACTTGTGTTCAAGCCTTTGTTCTTAAACACTGGTGCACATGGTGCTTATGTTCTGCAGGAATTTCTACTACCATATTTCTCCTCACACTCTATACATCGAATTCTAAAGTAGTAGAACTTTTCCAAAATCTTTTTTGAAATTTTTTTCGTGATACCATAATAAGTATATGAAAAAGTCTGCACCCCTTCATTGGCAAGCACTTGAATACGAATATCGAGAACAAAGTAGTGATTGGTTTTGGGCTGTGGGTATCATTACTATCGCGCTTTCCGTAACTGCAATCATTCTTCACAATGTACTTTTTGCATTTGTGATTATTCTTTCTGGTTTTGTACTTTCAGTCTATGCGGCACGCCCACCAAAAGAAATTGATATCGTTATTGATGATTTTGGTATTCGAGTAGAAAAAACTTTCTACCCCTTTCACACACTTGAATCATTTTGGATTGAAGAAACTGAAGAAAATTCGAAGGTGCTTGTTAAATCACAACGTCTGATTATGCCGTACATTATTCTACCTGTTGGTGATGCTGACACCGATGAAATTCATGCGTATTTGAGTCGTCACCTACCGGAAGTATTTCATAGCGAATCAAGTCTTCATAAAATGATGGAGTATCTTGGATTTTGACTTGCAAGCATATAGCTGATAGCTTTTAGGTTCTAGTTTTGTAAAGCTTCCATCGTTCAATGGATAGGACATAACTTTGCGGAAGTTAAAATGTAGGTTCGATTCCTACTGGGAGCACA
>CAZYGU010000031.1:0-4549 GCA_964646785.1 uncultured Candidatus Saccharibacteria bacterium
ACGGGATTACTACGTATCAGGGTGTTGTATGAATGTACTCCTCGTTTACTCCTGAGGGAAGAGTAACGATTGCTAGTGTGGTTGGATGAAAACCTCCCATGCTTAATATTGCGAGAATCGCATTACATGTTGGACAATGGTAGTTATCTGAGTCACAGATGAGGGTATCACCTGGATCGCCCGGTGACCTTTCCACCACTTTGCATTCGAGTACCTCACCTTCCCATGTGCAGTTTTTGCATTGCACTCGGTTGCTTCGAGTGAGATAGTAGGGTTCGTATACTTGGTCTGACAAAATTTCTCCCGTGTGAGGTATGGTATCTTTTTTAAAAGTATATGTTTTTTCTTTTAATACAAGGCCTCTGTCTGCTTTACCATTCTTTCGAGAGTGAAAGATGTTGTTACGTGTTCATGAAGTGCAAGTCCTAGTGTTGACCGTAGTTCTCCACGTACAATAAGCTCTTCGAGTGCGGAAGAAAGTTTTTCAGTGCGTGCAGGATCAACAAGAAGACCGGATTCTTTGTTCGTTATGATCTCAGGGATTCCTCCAACCCAACTTGCAACAACTGGAAGTTCCGCAATACCTGACTCGAGTATTGCATAAGGAAATGCTTCTGTTCGAGAGGTTAATGTTGCAATGTCGAATGCTTTTAGGTACATGCGAGCATCTGGTATAAAACCAGTAAATATAACTCTATCTTCGATACCTAACTGGTGTGCAATTTCTTTCAAGTTGCCTTCCTCTTCGCCTCCACCAACAATTACTAAAATTGCATTTGCATATGTAGTTGCAAGGGGAGCAAAAGCATGCAGAAGGTAGTCAATTCCTTTACTCTTATGAAGTTCGGATATTGTTCCAATCCAAATTCGAGCAGATACTTCTTTTGCTAATACATTCCGTGCGGCAATTTGTGTGATCGGGGTGAATTGCTCAATTCCGTTGTGAATTGATTTAATTTTTCTTTTTACAAAAGGAAGTCGAGAAATTTGGTCTGCAGTCCTTTTTGATACAGCTATTGTTGTGTGAGAGAAAAGAATTGTAAGCCAGTGAAGCTTGAGAAAAAGAAGTTTTACAAAGAATCTTCTTTCTTCATTGAATGCCCAGCCATGCCCAGTAAATATAATATGTTTAACTCCAGAAAGTCTTCCAGCTAATCCTCCCAGAAGTCCTGCTTTCGAACTATTTAGATGTATGACTTGTGGTTTCTCTTTCAGAAAGGTATTCCATAATGTAAAAAACGCTCGTATATCAGAAAAAACTCCAATATTACGTTTCAGAGAAGAAATGTGGATTGTACGTACACCAGCTTCTTTGAGTTTGATACCAAGAGTATCTCCTTCGCCAAAAAGGACAATAGGTTCAAATTCTTCTTGTGAAATATTTGTTGCTAAATCAAAAACATATCTTTGGGCACCCCCAAAATTACCTTTTGTTATAACGTATAAAATTTTTTTCTTTTGCATTTCAGACGTAAAATCTCTGTAGTGGCTGTCGCTCATTACACAGGATATCTGTTTGATGAGAGCGATATCTATCTATTGTATCGACTAGTGTTATCATCAGCAAATAAGACAAGGGGAGAGATACTTGAAAAATACTTGAAACTAGGGTATAGTATTAACCCATATCTGTATGATTTCTCTTCATAAAAAAGAGCCATTTATTCTTCTCTTGGGCGATATTATTGCTTTGTATCTTGGTCTTGGACTCATGCTCCTTCTTCGTTATGCAAAATTCCTCAACAGAGAGTTGTGGGAGCTTCATGCAACATCCTTCTCTATTCTTTTTGTGGTATGGATTGGAGTGTTTTTTATTGCTGGATTGTACGAGAAACATACACTTTTTTTGAAGTCACGCATTGGGGGAATTATTCTTAATGCACAAATTGCGAATTCACTTATTGCCGTTCTCTTCTTTTACTTTATTCCGTATTTCGGAATTGCTCCTAAGACGAATCTTTTTATTGATCTTGCAATATCATTCAGTCTTATTTTGGTGTGGAGAATGGTAGTATTTCCTTCGTTTGGTTCGCGAAATCGTGAGCGTGCAATATTAATTGGAGTAGGTGATGAAATGCGTGAATTGAAAAATGAAGTAAATAATAATTCACGTTATAACCTCACCTTTACTTCAACTGTTGATCTTGATGCACTCCAGAGTTTTGATTTTAAAGGCGAAATTCTTGATCGTATGTATGTAGATGGGGTTTCTATTGTTGCTGCAGATTTTCGAAACGAAAAGATCGAACCTATCCTTCAGCCGCTCTATAATCTTTTATTTTCACGAGTGCGATTTATTGATATGCATCGATTGTATGAAGATATTTTTGATCGTATTCCTTTGTCGCTTGTGAAATACAGTTGGTTTCTTGAGCATATCTCAAATGCCACAAAGAAAGGGTATGATTTTTTGAAACGACTGATGGATATCCTATTGGCATTTATACTCGGATTTTTGTCCCTAACTTTGTATCCATTTGTGATGCTTGCTATTAAACTTGAGGATGGTGGGCCAATATTTTTCTCTCAAGATAGACTTGGAAAAGGGAATGAACTCATTAAGATTGTAAAATTTCGAAGTTTAGAGGTACATCATAATGCAAACGGTGTTGCTACAGAACCAAAAGTTACAGGAGTTGGAAAAATTATCCGTAAGATTCGCATTGATGAATTACCTCAACTTTGGAATGTATTAAAAGGGGACCTCTCTCTTATTGGTCCACGCCCTGAAATCCCTGTTCTTGCCGCTCAATATGAAAAGGAAATTCCTTACTACAATGTTCGGCATCTTATTAAACCGGGTCTTTCCGGATGGGCACAGCTCTATCAAACGAATGCACCTCGATGGGGAACAGGAGTTGATCAAACCCGAATAAAACTTTCATACGATCTCTACTATATAAAGAATCGATCACTCATGCTTGATTTGAAGATTGGTCTTCGAACTATAAAGACACTACTTTCAAGAGAGGGTGTCTAAAAGCATTGGTTTGTTTGATTTTATTGAGAAAATCCCTATACTGATTCAATCATGAATAAATACCGTATAGGGTCAATTATCCTTCTTGTTTTACTTGCTGGCCTCAGCTACTTTCTTTATAGCTCACAGAGCCCTAATGCTCGCTTTCCGTTTAAATACGGCCTTGATTTGATCGGTGGTACTGAATTGGTATATAAAGCTGATGTTTCAGAAATTGAACCTTCAGATATCTCAGATTCAATGAATACACTTCGTGATGTTATTGAGCGAAGAATTAATATCTATGGAGTTTCTGAGCCTCTCATTCAAATTGAAAAACCAAGTGTTATTTCAGGAAGCCAAGATCATCGGCTTCTCGTAGAACTTCCTGGAGTGAAAGATATTGATCAAGCAATTAAACTTATTGGTCAAACCCCACTTCTCGAATTTCGACTTGAGAAGCCTGAAGCGCGAGATATTGCTGAAAAAGGAGGAATCAATGCGAGCACCACTATTGATGATTTGTTTGTCCCTACAGGATTAACGGGACGATTTCTTTCTCGCGCATCAATTCAATTCAACCCAACAACTCAGGCACCTGCTGTAGTGCTTACATTTAATGATCAAGGAAAAGAACTTTTTGCAAAAATTACATCAGAAAATCAAGGAAGAGTTCTTGCGATTATTCTTGATGGAAATATTGTTCAGAGTCCAGTTATCCGTGACGCTATTACTGACGGTACTGCGCAGATTACAGGATCTTTTACTGCAGAAGAGGCGAGTCAGGTTGTGCGGCAATTAAATTATGGAGCACTTCCTGTGCCTATTGAATTACTCAGCACTGAAACAGTAGGTGCTTCTCTTGGTGATGTGGCTCTCAAAGCGGGTCTTCATGCAGGTCTTGTTGGGTTCGTACTACTCTCAATCTTTATGATTGCGTGGTATCGACTTCCAGGTCTTATTTCGGTTGTTGCATTGGTTTTATACGTTGTTATCTCGCTCACTCTCTTTAAATTAATCCCAGTTACATTAACTGCAGCTGGACTTGCTGGATTTATTCTTTCGATTGGAATGGCCGTTGATGCAAATGTGCTCATCTTCGAGCGTATGAAGGAAGAACTTCGAGCTGGAAAGAAACTTGAAGATGCAATGCATGAAGGATTTCATCGTGCATGGCTCTCTATTCGAGATTCAAATATCTCTTCGATTATTACTGCTGTTGTGTTGTTTTGGCTTGGTACCTCTGCTGTAAAAGGATTTGCGCTTACGCTCGGCGTTGGAGTTATTGTGTCTATGTTTACTGCAATCACTGCATCAAGAACATTCTTGTTTGCAGTTGGGGTGAAAGGAGAGAGTAAGGTTGCAAAGTTCTTATTCGGAAACGGAATAAAATAAATATATGTATATTGTAAATCACAGAAAAATATTCTTCTTTATTTCAGGATTGCTTGTTGCTGGATCCATTCTTGCAGGACTCATATACGGATTCCATTTTGGAACTGACTTTACTGGGGGATCATTACTTGAGGTCTCGTTTCTTGGTGAAAAACCATCATTTGAAATAGTAAAATCACGAATTGAAGAAACAAA
>CAZYGU010000032.1:0-3356 GCA_964646785.1 uncultured Candidatus Saccharibacteria bacterium
CTTCAAACACAACCTCATCTTTTCCAAATGTACGTTTTGTAAATAGCCCATTTCCGTTTCGCGCCTTTTGAACTGAGAGTGTTTTGTGTTTAATACCAGAAGAAGTCATCTTGATAAAAGTATGAATTGTTATCACGTACTATATATTCAATGCGGAATTAAGACACATTAATAATGATGAACTTTGTGTCCAGCCACATTGAACATTATTCTGACGTTCGCATCGTGCAGTTTTGTAGCAGGCATATTCCTCACGATACTCACAGGTAGAAGCCATGCCCTCCTGATCCGAACAGATCTGTCCACTACATCCACCAACAAAACATTTTCCAAGAGTGGGGGTCGGTGTAACTGGTGTAACAGGAGTTGATGATGATACTTGCTCTGGGACTGGAATTGCAACATTCTCAACAAAAAGAATGCCAAGTTTACTTCTACACTGGCGAGGATAACTTTCCATTACAGAATTTCCCTCTACAACACATTCGTCAAAATTACTTGCAGACTTCACGTTCAAAGTCGGTGCCGATACTTTACTGACGGTAATAAAATATATACCAGTTAGTAACGCAACCAGAATCAGCAATACTGTTACGAGTGTTTTCATATAACTACAGAATTCTCGAACCTTCATCAATAGAACCATCTTCAATTTTCTCAAGTTCATCTTTTGTCGGAGAGTGTGTCTTTGCAAAATGTGTGAGTTCTTTTTGCTTTCGAAGCTCTTCTTCTAAACCCTGATTTTGTTTAAATAATTTTTTGTTTTTAAAATAACCACTAATATTTTGAGGAATAGTAGTAAGAATTGTGATAAGAACTCCCGTGAGAAGTGACACTCCGATAATCAGCGCCAGTGATCCTTCAAGCTGCCAAGTGAAAAAAGTAACAGTAACAATCGTAATATTTTGCAATGCAAATACAACCGCTACAGCACCGAGAAGTAAACCTAGAATAAATAATATAGCCATACCGTAAGTATACGCTATTACCAACAAGAGAGCTCATGTGATGCCCGACTAACTCTCTGCAAGTCCTTTGAGACGAACGAGTGCTGTATCCCACATATCCCCCATCATCGCTTTTTCTTTTTCCGTAACATCAAGCTCAATGGTTAAAAGAGTACCACCATCTTTGTCTTCAAATGTATAATTTTCATGTGCTCCAGCCCATTCTGAGTTTTTTACTTCTTCCAAACCTTCAGCACCATTCCTAATTTCAGCCATATGCTCGATTGAGACAAATTCATGGAGTCGATTTGCAACGATCTTACTCGACATACCGCCTTGTTCTCCTGTCTCAGGATTAACTCCAAGAAACTTGATACTTGAACCCTCTTCCCAACTTCCCGTAAACGATGAACTTGGATTAAATGCCTTTGTCCATTCGCTATACGAACTATGATCAAGCATTGTGTTCCATACCTTTTCCCGTGGTGCGTTGATAAATAGTGTTTTTAGTATTTTTTGCATTGAATACAATAATATCTAACGAATAATAATTTTCTTCATAAGTACAGCGCCCGTCATGGCGACCAAAACCATCAAGAGATAGATACCCATAATCTGCGTGTACGAAAACGGAGTTTTTCTCAGCATTCCCAGGATAACAGTCGAGACCCAAGAAACCATCGAAAGTGCACCACTCACAAGAATAAATGATCCTCGCTTCATGAATGTTTCTGATTCACTAAGCTTAAGCTCCAAATGTTTTTTGATATGCGGAATATGAATAAGGTGAAAGATAATACCGTTTAGGATAATAATCGCGACAATCGTCACCTTCGCAAGAAACTTATCTGACGCTAGGTATCGTGCTGGATCAGTAGTAACAAGCAGTATTCCAGAAAGCACGAGGAGTATGACTCCTGACCAGACCAGTTTACTGGAGACCTTCATGAGCCTCAGCTCATCAGCGTTAATCTTTCCATCTTTTATGGAAGCGAGAAAAAGCGCATCACCAACAAATGCCCCGCCAGCACCGATGATCGCACCAAATACATGGGCAATGAGATACAAAGTTTTTAGATCAGGCATGATTGAGAAAAAATTATATAGTAGCTCCGTCTCCGAGATTCATGTCTGCTTTGTAACGCTCTATAACTTCAGGATGTTTTCCCTCTTTACATTCAGCAACGAATGCATCAGCACTCGCTCCGTCTGTGAATGTCATGTAGCTCAACGCACTTTCACATACAACATTGATATTCAATTTACCCATTGGAACCTCATTCGGAGTATTCACTGTAGCTCTTGGTGTTTGGAAAAAGAGAGTCACCGTAAACACAAGAACAAAACATGCAAAAAATCCGACAGTTTTCCCGAAGAACACGATCGCATCCTTCTTTCGGTTTTCCATCAGAAGAGAAAGCGGTTCAGCCAAGAAGAGGTAGCCCATCACTGCAGCGGACAACACAAACAGACTGAGCATCGTCATCGGAATGACGATCGTGTCCTGCAAATTTTTCAGTACTGTACCAACCGCTTGTGCGATAAGTACGATTGCGACGATATATAAAGCGGCTCCGCATGCATGTAAAAATGGTTTTTTCATATACATACAGAATACCACATTCAAACGGGGTGCCATTACTCCTTCTCAAGGGTCGCGTTGAGAGCGTCATCGAGCTCTGGGTAAGCAAAGATAAATCCAGATTTGATGAGCTTCCCACTCGACATACGAACACTATTATCAAACGTGAGTGCGAGCTCACCATAGACAAACTTAAGTACAAAAATCGGGATCGAGAACAGCACCCACTTATGCATTGCACTGCCAAAGCGTTTCATAAATTCTTTTTGATGCACAGTATCGGGCGCAGCAGTATTGACGGGACCTGTGAGTGACTCTGTTTCAAGTGCGTGGATATAGATAGCGACGATATCATCGATCTGCACCCACGGAAGCCATGCATCCCCCTTTCCAATCCATGCACCAAGTCCAAATCGAAATGGAACAAAGAGTGGAGCAAGAAGTCCCCCTTTCCCAAGCACGTGTGCAGTACGAATCTGCACAGTACGGATCCCGAATGCTTCAGCTTTGCGAGACTCTGCTTCCCAATCGACACAAACATGCGCAAGAAAATCTTCTCCTACTCCCCCATGTTCATCGACAACTGTGTCACCTTTGTTTCCATAGATACCAAATGCGGATGCACTGACAAACACACTCGGTTTTACCTGCCATTGTGAAATGGTGTCGATAAGATTTCGAGTACTGTCGATACGACTATCGTATACACCCTTCTTGAAACTCTCTGTCCATCGGCCAAAAATATTTTTTCCCGCAAGATGAATAATTCCCTGTATCTTGCCGTCATACGCAGACGGGAGTGTGTCCTGAGACACATCGAGTTTGAT